>JAILPE010000103.1 GCA_024699645.1 Lachnospiraceae bacterium | reverse complement strand
TGATATTTATGAAGCAGTGATCCCCGCAACCGCATATCTGAACGGAAAGTATTACGGTCTTTTCTGGCTTCACGAAAACTACTGCGACGAATATTTCAAGCAGAAGTTCGGCAAGGATGCTCCCGGAGAGTTTGTAGTGCTTGAAGGAAGTGATCAGCAAAAAAAAGATGACGACGACGAGCTTACCCAGAAATATGTAGATGAGTATAACGAAGCATATAATAAGTTCATCGAGATGGATCTCACTAACGATGCCAATTATAAGGCTCTCAACGAGTTTATGGTAGTAGAGGATTATCTTGACTTCTTTGCATGGAATATCTCCCTCAATAACTGGGACTGGCCCAATAACAATTACAAGGTTATGAGATATGTTCCGGCAGAGGGCGATACATATACGGAGGGAGTCTTTGACGGACGTTACCGTTTCCTGCCTCATGATATGGACTATTCGTACAGTCTTTACGGCCAGGATACCACACAGCCGTTTTATGATACACTCAAGGTTGTCATGAATTCTCACGATACCAGATATTCGCCGCTCTTTACAAAGCTTATGGAGCGTGAGGATTGTAAGGAGTATTTTAAGAACAAGACGATCGAGTTCTTTGAAGGTGCTCTCTCACCTGACAGCATAAAGGAAAGCTACAATATGCTCAACGAATCAAGGGCAACGGAGCTTGAGTATTATTATCAGCATCTCGATCAGCTCAGAAAGAAGGGAGACTTCTCACTCTGGTGCAGTCCCGGATCGTATTTCGATACCGAGTCACAGCTCCTGTCATTCGCTGAAAATCGTAAGGAATACGCACTTAAGTACGTGGAGCGCGACCTCTACGGCGTAGAATAAAACGTGGGTACAAATACAGAGCGTGTTTGCGGAGAAATATACCCGACAGCCTGACCTGTATATACTATCTTTTAATAATTGTATTTCATTTTCATATGAATAAAAGGTACAGTACGACCACAAACGCGCCCGCTATTACGAAGCGTGCCACCGTCTGCGTGTCTGACCATCCTTTGTTCTTACGGACGTGATCATGTATGGGCGTGCGCGTATTCTTGAGGATCTTGAGCTTTACAGTACGTAAAAGAGCAACCTTTATAAGTCCGAGACCACCGTCGATTATGAAGATAAGACAGATCGGGATGAACGCAAGCGGACTGCCGGTTTTTAACGCTGCCAGACCGAGAAAAAGTCCGATGGCGCGTGATCCTGCATCACCCATGAGAACCTTGCTCGGAGAGCAGTTATAAAGCAGGTATGCCGCTATGGCACCGATCATGATCACGCAGTTTATGATCGACGGAACACTTGCACTGTCAGTGCCCATAAGTATCAGGAGGAAACCGGCACATGAAAGGATCGTAAGAGATCCGCAAAGTCCGTCGACACCGTCGGTGCAGTTTACAACATTGATGGAAGCCCACAACAGCAGTGTTGCAAGAATAATGAATACAACTGCCGGAAGCTCGAACGATACATCAAAAAGAGCAAGTCTGACGGAGCTGCCGTTATACATATAGAAAGTAAATGCTGTTGCAACGCATATAACGAGATCTATAAGACCTTTCTTGAGTTCGCCCCACGGAACTTTTGAAGCATCATCGAGGAAACCCTCGAGACATGCGGCAAACGTAAGTGCGAGATATATCATTGTTTCCCAACGGGCTGTGGGAATGACGGGAACAAAAAGAAGAGAAAGTACTACATAAACAGATATAAAGATTATACCGCATCCTCGTGCTTTTCCTTTTGAAAGAGCACCGTTTACGGCAAACTCCCTTCCTTGGTCGGCGGGGAGTTTTTTCATTAATGATCCTATCAGGATCGCAGTGACGATAAAAGAAATAAGTCCCGAGAACATAGGATTGATCTTGAGTGCAAATTGAGGAAACAAATAATAGAGCATGTTCTTACCTGCCTTTTTCTAATGAAATCTTTACCTTAAACATAATGTGCCTTTTTAATTCTTTTGTCAAACAGTATAAGGAGGAAATCTTCGGAGCAGAAGAAAGAAAAGGGATACGGAGGTAACTTTCGAAACAGAAGAGAAGAAAGGAATGCGGGTGTAACCTTTGCGGTAAAAGAGAAGAAAGGGATGCGGGAGTGACCTTTGGATAAGTGAAAAAAATTGTAAAAAAGGGTAAAGTCATCGTCAAAATGTCCGATATATTTATTGTAAGATTTGAAATTTGCCGGTAGCAGACAGATCGCTTCCAAGTTGGTAAGAAAAAGCGTTAAGGCTTCATGGATACATATAAAGGGGATATGAGCATGATGAACAAAACAGAGAATATGAGCGGAAGGATAAATATCAGCCTGCGGGTTAAGATAGCCCTGTCGGCTGTTTTTGTTGTAATGATACTTCTCATCGGTGAGGTCAAGGCACAGGCGGCTCAAAGCCTGAGTGTCAAGTGCATCGATTACGGAAAGAGCACGATCACCGTGCAGATGAGCAGCGAAGACAATGTCCTTCTTATCTCCGATTCAAGGAGAAGAAAGTGGGAAGCCATCCCCGCTGATAAGGCATATGACAACACCGTTGAGATGGACATCTCCTGGATCGGTATGACAAAGGATTATACCCTTTCACTTAAGGGTGATATCTCGTCTGAGCCCATAAGCGTTATAATCCCTAAGCAGTCGGCAGGACTGAGAGCTTCCTATAACACTTCAACGGGACGTGTTGTATTTACCGGTGAGACCGGATCCGTTGAATGGAGAAAAAAGGAAAGTATCGAATGGAACGATGTACCGAGTGACGAGGTATTCAAGCAACAGCTCGATTCCATGTGCGCTTACGGCGCGATTATCGCGTTCAGAACAAAAGGCATTAACGGAACAGGAAGCGCATATCCCGGAAAGCGCCCCGGAAAAGAAATCTATGTGAGTGTTCCCAAGAAGATCGCGGCACCGAACATCAAGATCGATGACTCAACACTCACCGTTTCTGTCAATAATGACATGCAGTACAGAATGGCTGACGAGAAGGGTAACCCGATCAGCTCGGAATGGAATGATATAAGCAAATCGGACAATATGCCTCTTTCACAGCTCGCAAGCCTTTCGATGGTCAATGCCGAGGGAACGAATGAGACAGAGGTGACATACATTCAGTTCAGAACAAAAGCAACGGCTTCAAAGCAGGTGTCAAATGTAACCACAGTTGAGATACCTGCACAGACCGATCTTACAAATACCCAGAAAGAAAACATCACCATCGCATACACAAGCTCGACAACATTCGAGATCAGGGTTCCTTTCGCAGGAACGCAGACTCCTTACGAATACTGCATTATCAATTCGAGCGATCTTGAGGACGGTATAACGATCGACTCTGTGGAAGACATCAAGTGGACGACGATCAATTCGACAACTCCGGTTCCTATAAGCCGTGACAACAATAAAGTTGATGACGGAAGCAAAGTGTATGTGAGAAGAAAAGCAGTCCTTTCGCTCGGTGAGAGCGGATACAGCCTTGCATCACCCGCATATTTCGTGGGAACAGTAAGATATCCCGGTGAGGTATCGACGGCAAACGGAGAACTTACATGGCTTACAACTGTTGCAGGCAGATGTAACGGCAACAATCCCGAGGGATATCTGAGCTTCGAACTTTTGTCACCTACCGAGAGCGTCGTTTCGGAGATCAAATTTGTTGATTACATTTCGATAGGAACAACAAGAGATACACTTACTCGTTCGGCAGATGAGATCAGAAGCAGCGTAAGGGTCAATACCGATCCGCTCGCGACCGAAGACGAGAAGTACATTATTACAACGACGATCACTTCGACCGCCAAGCTCGACAGATTTGCGAGCGATACAAAGACAAGAAAGATGCTTGCTTACATAACACTTCAGGACAGCACGAAGGCATTTGAAAGCAGCAGTGAGAAGGGTGTGGGAATTAACATCCTTCCCGCAACGAAGGTTAACAATCCGTCCGGATCGACAAAGCGCGGCGACATGATCGAGATAGCGCAGAAACTCGGATGGCAGGATTATAACCCCGATACCGATCCGATCGAATACACGGGATCGTTTGAGAGGATAGCGGGATCGACAAGAGATATCAGTGAATTCAGGATCAGGCTCGATCTTGGAACAAGATATATCCCTTCGAATGTTAGCGGCGAGTTTACCGATGAGAGAGTTGCGATAACATCGATCTGCGCCGACAACGTGAATTTCTCCTGTGACAACGGCTTCACGGTAGAATATGCGGATACGGTAAACGATTATAACGAACAGAATGCTATGGCGGTCATTACAGTGAATACCGCAACAATGGAAAATCTTATCGATGACAGAAATACACCCGTTGAATTGTCGATACGCCTCAACAACGGAGAGATCCTGAAGAATGTGGCAAGTATCACGTTCAAGGAAACGGCAACTATAGTCGGCGGCCCTTATTCGTGGACAATAACGGAAGGCTCACTTACTCTGACAGATGAAGTTACAACGAGTTCGGACGGCGGGAATACGACAACAACAACTACAGTAACTCATGTAGATAAGACAATAACGCTTAAGATATTTAAGAGCGATTATGACGTTTCTCTCATAAGCGTTAAATGGGGAGACACTGACATTTGCACTAACATCAGCAAGGTCGGAGCGGATGTGACACTTGACCTTTCGAACAAGCTCATCAATGGTATTGATGTAAATCAGACGACAACAAAATCACTCAGATTTATCTTTGATAACGGATTTGTTTTGAGCACGGGTTACAGTTTAACGATCAATCCGGCAGCGTGAGTCGTGATGGAAAGTTAGGAGATCATTATGAAAAAGAATGTTAAGATCATTGCAGGTTTGATAATGGCGTGGATGCTTGTTGCAGCCGCTTTTACGGGTGAGGCCCGGGCAGACGAAGCGCAGACTGTGGAGATCGGTGTTACCGATTATGAAGCGCTGACGATGGAGATCATCAGGAACGGCAATACGATCATATATTCTTCTCTTGACAACAAGAAAACCTGGAGCGAGATCGACGGTGTGATCGTGGGCGACAAGCTCATAATGGATATCCAGTTCGCAAGTTCTGCATCGGATGTTAATGTATGGCTTAAAGGCGACAAGGATTCAAAGGTCATCAAGGTCGTGATCCCCAAGCAGTCTTCCACATTTAAGGCAAAGTACGACAGAGGAACCGGAACGATCGTAATGAGCGGTTACGAAGACCGTACTACCTTCAGATGGCATAAAAGCACGGATGACAATTATCAGACAGTCTCGTTTGATACAAATAATGCTTCTTACAGGAAATTTGAAAATGAGATCGAAAAGCTTACAACAAAAGGCGCGAAGATAATGATCGGTCTTCCCGGAAGGAACGGAACGGGAATAGACGATATGGGCGTAAGACCCGTAAAAGAAGTTACTGTTACAATCCCCAAGAGGTCTTCGGCTCCGAACGTAAAAATAAATGTTACAAAGCTTACCTTAAATACAAGGGACAAGATGGAATATCAGGTCATCGGGTCGGGAGACGACTGGAAGACCTGTACAAAAAATATGAGCGTATCAGACATCGCTCCGTCCGTGCTTTATGAGAACGGATCCAAAACAGTGGCGATCAAGTTCAGAAATGCGGCAACTTCTTCAAGACCGGCTTCTCTTGAATCGTTTGTTACGATCAAAGGCCAGAATGCAGGGCCGGCTGTCGGCACTTCGGGGAAGGACGTCAAGATCGAAGCCGGAACAGGAAAGCTTGCGGGCAAAACGATCATAACCTTCAATACTGCATCAAAGACGGCTCCCGTAGAGTATAAAATAGTAAAGCCCAACGAGACCGAAGTGAACTATACAAAGGGATGGAAGGCTATAAAACAGGCCGGAAAGGTCGTGAAGCTTTCGGAAAGACAGCTCCCCAAGGGAAGTAAAGTGCTGTTCCGCTTTAAGGGTATTAACGCCAATGCATCAAAGGGGATAGAAGCAGTGATCCCCTCGGCATACATAACTTATAATGTTGCCTGAATGAATTGTTTACTTTTTCCGCGAAAGCTGTATAATGGAATATAAGTAATTCATGAAGTACACAACCGAAAGGAGCCTACTATGAAGAAGTTCTTTAAATTCCTTGCCGGAACGGCTGCAGTTGCAGCAATCGGAGCGGCAGCATATTATGCATATAAAAAGTTTATCGCTTGCGACGGATGCGATGATGAAGATATTGATGAAGACCTTGATGATTTTGAGATGGATGATGACGAGGACGACGCTCCTCTTAAGACTCCCGAATATGTTTCAATCAATCCCGCAGCGGCTGATGAGAAGACATCTGAGGAGTAACTGATTTTTATGCTTGACAGTTTTGTCCGGTATGATTTATAATCCACGACATAAAACGAGGCGTTGAAGGAAAGAAGTAGTCTTGATGCTTTACCCGGCAGAGAGCGGATGGTTGGTGTGAATCCGTGGAAAGTTCATGACGAATACATTCCCGAGCTGCCGACCCCAAAGGGTATGGATGCTTTTAGGAAAAAGCATTTGCGGAAGATGAAAAGATCAGGTTTTGCACCGAGTAGGGACGGACGGGTTAGCCCGATACAGCGAACAGCGTGTGTTGGCACGTGATGAGGGGTTTGCCGTGAGGCAGATCCGAACAAGAGGTGGTACCGCGAGAATTTTCGCCCTCTGTTTCCGATGAGTCGGAAGCAGGGGGATTTTTTATATATGAAAAGGAGAGAAAAGATGCAGATTTACGAAGAACTTGTCGAGAGAGGTCTTATTGCTCAGGTTACTGACGAGGATAAGATCAGAGAACTTATCAATAACGGAGGAGCCAGATTCTATATCGGTTTCGATCCCACTGCGGATTCGCTCCACGTTGGTCACTTCATGGCTCTTTGCCTTATGAAGAGACTCCAGATGGCAGGAAACAAGCCTGTAGTGCTTATAGGCGGAGGAACCGGATATATCGGCGATCCCACAGGCAAGAGCGAGATGAGAGCTATGATGACGCCTGAAACTATTCAGCACAACTGCGATTGCTTCAAGAAGCAGATGGAGCGCTTTATCGAATTCGGCGAGGATAAGGCAATCATGGTTAACAATGCGGACTGGCTCCTTGACCTTAAGTACATTGACCTCCTTCGTGATGTCGGTGCCTGCTTCTCGGTTAATACGATGCTCAGGGCAGAGTGCTATAAGCAGCGTATGGAGAAGGGTCTTTCCTTCCTTGAGTTTAACTACATGATAATGCAGTCCTACGACTTCTTATACCTTAACGAGCACTATGGCTGCAACATGCAGTTCGGCGGTGACGACCAGTGGTCGAACATGCTCGGGGGTACCGAGCTTATCCGTAAGAAGACCGGTAAAGACGCCTATGCTATGACAGTTACGCTTCTTCTCAACAGCGAAGGTAAGAAGATGGGCAAGACCGCCAAAGGTGCAGTATGGCTTGATCCCGAGAAGACAACTCCCTTCGAATTCTTCCAGTACTGGAGAAATATCGATGACGCCGATGTTGTTAAGTGCCTTAAGATGCTTACATTCCTTCCTCTCGAGAAGATCCATGAGATGGAGCAGTGGCCCGGAGAGAGGATCAACGAGATGAAGGAGATCTTCGCTCATGAGCTTACAGAACTCGTTCATGGCAAAGAGGAAGCCGACAAGGCTCTTTCGGCGGCAAGAGCACTTTTTGCGGGTGGCGGCGATGATTCCAACATGCCTACAACGCAGATCCCCGCAGACAAGGCCGCTGACGGAATGACCATTATGGAACTTCTTGAGGCATGTGCCCTCATTCCTTCGAGGAGCGAGGGAAGACGTCTTATCGAGCAGGGCGGTGTGAGTGTTGACGGTGAAAAAGTTACCTCGATCAATGAGCGCATCACTAAGGAACAGCTCGAGGCAGGCGTTAAGATCAAGAAGGGCAAGAAAGTATTCCACAAAGCTATAATAGGATGAGCTTACGTAGGGATTCCTCAAAGCATACAGGATGATGAGGTGAGAAATTTCTCAAAGCCGGTACAGGATGATAAATGTGATTTTTTAAGGTTGCATCCGGAAAGGAGTACTGATGAAAAGAATAATTACTCTTGTTTTATGTTTTTCACTTGTTTTGGGCCTTTCCGGATGTGCGGCCGATCCGTCGCTTGCAAGACGACGGGACAATTCGCTTTCGGACATCGGCGAAGCACTTCAGAAGGGTGTGGAAGCCGAGAATAATAAGAAGCTTTCGGAAAACGGATCCGGTGGTGATTCCGGGTTGCCGGTGAGTGACGGTAATGACAAAAAAGCATCGGGCGGCAACAACGACGAGATCTTCTACAACGGAGACGAGTGGCTTGATCCAAGCTTTAATACCCCTTCAATCGATTGGGAATCTTCGGATTGGTGGTCGGATGAGCCGATAGACGGAAGCGGAGAGGTCAGACAGAACGGTTTGAGTTACGGAGCCCATGTACCCGACGAATCGGATCTTGCTGAAGGTGATACGACTTCGGCCGGAGGTATAGACATTGATCTGACCGATATGTCGGCAACAATGGTTTACGCCGAGGTTTACTTTATGATGGTTTATCCGGAACGTTACATCGGAAAAAAGATCAAGGCTGACGGAATGTTTGCCACATATTACGATGAAGTTTTGGACAAAATGTATTACGCATGTATAGTAAAGGATGCTACGGAATGCTGCGCTCAGGGTCTTGAGTTTGCTCTTGCCGAGGAGCGAAAGTATCCCGAAGAGTTCCCAAAAGAGGGCGAAGACGTATGTGTAACCGGCATTTTTGACACTTATATGGAAGGCGAGGATAAGTACGGAGTCTTAAGAGATGCCGTGATGGTGTACGGTGAAGAGCTTAAGTGATCGGTTCTCGTTCACGCAACATTCTTCGTGATCCCCGGGTAAGTTCGCGCTGAGATAAATAGTTCTTGAATATATGCGTGAGATTTGATAAAATTGCGATGTTGTGACAAATAAGCCGGCGTGATGGAATTGGCAGACGTGCAAGACTCAAAATCTTGTGTCCGCGAGGACGTGCGGGTTCGACCCCCGCCGCCGGCACGAAAAAACCCGAAGTTTTTAACTCGGGTCTTTTTATTTATAAAAACTATATTGTTTTATTTATAAATCCGTTAATGTCTATGTTGTCTGCCGGGTTTTATTTCAAAAATCCGTTAATGTCTATGTTATCTGCCGGGTCTTATTTCAAAAAACCGTTTATGATCATGTTTTCGGCTTCGTTTTCCGTAAGGCCGAGCGTCATGAGTTTTGTGAGCTGCTCGCCGGCGATCTTTCCGATGGCTGCTTCGTGGATGAGAGTTGCTTCTACGTGGTTTGCATTGATCTCGGGGATGGCAGCGACCTTTCCTTCGTCCATGATAATGCCGTCGCACTCGGAATGACCGTGGCAGCGGTTATTACCGTTTATGTTGGAGCGGAAGAGCTGAGTGGACTGATCTCGCGCAACTGACCTGGAAATAAGTCTCGAACTTGAGCCTTCACCGTTAAGGTCGACTGTAAAGTCTGTTTCGGCATGCTGCTTGCCGTGAGTCATGATCTTTTCCTTGATCACGAGAGTTGCGCCTTCTTCGATCGTTGCGATCGACTTCCTGAGGGTCGAATCAACGCCCTTTATCTGAACCGAATCCATGTCGAGGAGACTGTCTTTTTTGAGATGAATGATGGTGGTGGGATTAAGGACTCTTTCTCCGTTTCCGTCGCCCTCCCCGTAGTGCTTTTCAACATAGCGGACTTTGGAACGTTCACCGACATCGAATGTGTGGACACCGTCATGTTGCGAAAGCTGGTCACCGCAGTTGTGGATTCCACAGCCCGCGATGATCGTAACATCACAGTCTTTACCGATATGGAAATCGTTATAGACAACTTCGGTAAGACCTGTTTCACTGATAATGACCGGCATATGCATGCTTTCATGCTTGGTGCCGTCTTTTATATAGATGTCAATGCCCGGTTTATCTGTCTTTTTTTCAATGATTATGTTTGCGGATGATCTCATATCAACACTCTGTCCGTTGGCGCGGAGTGTGTAGGCTCCGTCGGGGACGGTGTGAAGATCCGCAACTTCGGCGATCAACCTTTTTTGAATATCGTCCATTTATTAAATTGCTCCTTGTATATATTCGTATAATGTCTGTTATCCGTATTAATTGTCCGGATTTCAGTACTTATTGTCCGGATGCGGTGAAACGGCAGCCCATGGTCAGACCTTCGTATTCGGGTAATATCTCTTCGCGGCTTCCTTTACCTTTCAGTTCTCCGTCTGCGATCAGTATAAGTTCATCCGCAATGTTTATGATCCTTTCCTGATGCGAGATGATCAGGATCATTCCGTGAAGATCAGAATGGAGCTTCTCGAATTCTTTGATGAGGTTGGTAAAGCTCCAAAGATCGATACCGGCTTCGGGTTCGTCGAAAAGCGTGATCTTGGTCTTTCGCGCAAGAGTCATGGCAATTTCTATACGTTTGAGCTCGCCGCCCGAAAGAGATGCGTTCACTTCTCTGTCGATATAGTCGCGGGCACACAGTCCGACGCGTGCGAGGTAATCACAGGATTGGTTAAAAGAAACATCGTTGCCTGCCGCAAGGGAGATCAGATCCTTAACGGTTATTCCCTTAAATCTGACGGGCTGTTGAAAAGCAAAACTGATACCGGCTTTTGCACGTTCGGTAACATTCATATCCGTAATGTCTTTTCCGTCAAAAATGATCTTTCCTTCGCTCGGATGGATTATTCCTGCAATGATCTTGGCAAGTGTGGATTTGCCGCCTCCGTTCGGTCCGGTTACGACATAGAACTTATCGTCGGACAGTTCGAGTGAGATGTTTTTGAGAATTTCCTTTGAGCCGTCATCGTCATTGACGGCATATGAAATGTTCTTTAATTCAAGCATATATGCTCCGCTCCGGACCGTGGTTTAACAGGTCCTTTTATTACTTTTTTATATGTTCGCTGATCTCGACCAGCCATTCTTTTGCAAGATCGGCGTCTCCGCTGTCGAGAGCTTCCCTTGCATGAGCAATGTATCGGATGATCTTGTCGTTGTCAACCTTTTTTTCGGACGAAACAGTGTCTTTATTTGTCAGTTCGGAAAGAGACATCATGACACCGACATCGGAATCGTCTTCCGGGGGACGTTCGTCTGTAAGGAATGTATTGGCGGAGGAACAAAGATCGTCCAGTGATTTAAACATAGCCGCAGTCCCGGTCAATATAGAGGAAAGTATCGTTTCATAATCGTCGGGGGCAAACGTTTTGCGGGCGAGAGACTTACCGAGAATATTTAAATGTTCTGAGGCTTCGGAAAGTCTGTAGGCTCCTATCAGGGCTGATTCACCCTTGATGCGGTGAACTTCTACACAGTATGTTTCGTAATCTTCGCGGGAAAGAGCCTCGTTGATACGATAATGCTTTCCGGGCAGATCTTTTGTAAAAACATCGAGAGCCTCAATAAAACCGTCTCTGTCAATTTTGAGTATCTCTCTGAGCGCATCGGGTGAAATTCCGGTGATATCGGGAATATCGGAACATTCGATATCGGCAGATCCGGTGTCACTCGAGGCTTTCTGAGAACAGAGAGTTTTTTTGAGGTCTGTGGCACACCACTTATCCAAAACCGCGCAAACATCTTCTATTTTGAACGGTTTGAAGAGGATATCGTTTACTCCGCTGTCCGTCATGGTGTCAAGCAGGGATGAATCTTCTTCTGCTGTCAGGGCAACGATCGGAAGTTTTTTGTAATAATCGGTATCGGAATGAACTCCGCCCTCCATCGAACGTATAAGGCGTGTTGCTTCCACGCCGTTTATATCGGGCATAAGATAATCCATGAATACAAGATCGTAGTCGTGATCTCTCACAGAACGCAGTGCTTCACGGACATCGGAAAAAGTGTCGGTCTGACACTTGATCTTAGAGAGCATGATCTCCGTGAGTTTTAAGTTTAGTTCGCTGTCATCTATTATAAGAAGGTGTAAAGGCATATCAAAAACCTCGCATTCTTTGTTCGAAATACTCTTAAGCTGTATTTTGGATCACCAAGGGAGCACATGATAAAGTGAAACAGCAAATGAAAAATGTGTACCTAAACTGTGTTGATATAATATCATACGGAATCATATTGTGTCAAACCTTAGGACTATAAGCGGGAATCCTCGGTTATTCAATTGACGGGTACTTCACAGCCTTGAGAGAGCCTGAAAAAAGGGAAGGAAAAACGATCTGCCGACAACGCTGCGATATACGATATCGGCTTTACTACGGGTTGTTTGATATGGTATAATTTACGGTATAGGCGCATTCGCGGCAATGGGAAACACATTGTAAATCAGGCGGATGCTTATATGGAGACAGTTATGAACATTACTCTCATAATAGCAATTATCGGACTTATCCTTCTTGGAGTGTGGGGGTGGTTCTCAGGTTTCGTCAGGATGGTATGTGTTTTGTGCTCATCTATCATTGTGTTTGTTATAACGTTTTTTGTTTCGCCGGTAACTACCAAAATAATGACCGAATCGGAAGACATATACGGGTTCTTTTATGAAAAGGTAGTGGGTAACTTTGATCTTCCGGATATCGATGTCAGGACGGCGCTGGAGAATATTGATTCGATCGATATTAACGACAACTTTAAAAACAATATTAAAGAGGGACTTGAAAGTCTGGCGGGAGATGTAAATACGGCAACGAACGGTGCGGGAGACTACATACGGGACAGAATAACACTGATGATCATAAAGGTGGCTGCATTTATCATAACCTATATCATCGTCTCTATTCTTGTGGGTCTGTTGCTCAGGTTGTTTAAATTCCTTTCCCAATTGCCTGTTGTCAATGTTATTAACAGGGTACTCGGTGTTGTGGTAGCGCTGGCAGTGGGGTTTTTTGCCATATGTCTTGTACTTGCGATTGCAACGCTCTTTACGGGTGGATCGTTCAATACATCCATTGCCGAAGATATAAACTCGAGTGCGATACTGGGATGGATAAACGATCATAATTTCGTCACACCGTTTATTGAAAAATACATAGAATGATAAGCAAAAGACCGGCATGCGGGTACCGACTTGAACGATGTGCGGAAAAGACGGTCAAATGCATAAAGGATAACGTGCCGCGAAGAAGATCATGCTCATAAAGTTTTTGAGAGGAGAAAACGTATGACATTAAAAGAATTGATCGGACAGATGACATTGGAAGAAAAGGCAAAATTCACGGAAGGAGCCAATGCGTGGGAAACACCGGCGATTGACAGGCTTTCGATACCTTCGATCAGAGTAGCTGACGGCCCTCACGGAGTCAGAAAGCAAAATGATACGGGGGATACATCACCGGAAGCGGCAGGAACAGTGACATCGGTATGTTTTCCTTCGGCGTCTGCTCTTGCGGCATCCTTTAACAGAGGTGTATTTGCATCGCTCGGTGAGACACTTGCGAAGGAGTGCCGTGCGCTTGATGTCGATATTATCCTCGGACCCGCGATAAACATAAAACGTTCACCTCTTTGCGGAAGGAACTTTGAATACGTAAGTGAGGATCCGTACCTGACGGGAGAGCTCGCAAGCGCCTATGTCAAAGGGGTTCAGCGTCACGGCGTCGGAGTGAGCGTAAAACATTTTGCTGCAAACAACCAGGAAAAAAGAAGAATGACGATCAATGCGGTGATCGATGAAAGAACACTGCGTGAAATATATCTGAGTGCATTCGAGGCCGTTGTAAAGCAGGCCGATCCCGATTCATTGATGTGCTCGTATAACGGCATAAACGGAACATTCAACAGTCAGAACAAGAAGCTTTTGAAGGATATCCTCAGAGAAGAGTGGGGATATAAAGGTTTCGTAATGTCCGACTGGGGATCTGTACATGAAAGATCTCTCGGGGTGGTAGCGGGACTCGATCTGGGAATGCCCGGAAGCGGAGGAAGCGACGCGAAGAATGTTGAGGAGGCAGTCCTTAACGGAACTCTTGACGAAGAGCTGCTTGATGAGGTTGTTGCCAACATACTCAAAAAAGTTGACAAGTATAAAAGGATCCCACTGCTTCATGAGGGTGAAAAAACACAAGAACAAGAAATAAAATCACAATTTAATTATTCTGAAGACCATAAGGTCGCACGTAAGATTGCAAGTGAATGCATGGTCCTTCTCAAAAATGAAGGTCTCCTTCCTTTGAATACTTCCGAAAAGATAGTGTTCATCGGTGAATATGCACGTAAGCCCCGTTTCCAGGGAGCGGGAAGCTCGCATATCGATTCGTTCAGGATCAGTTCTCCGCTTGCTGCGGCAAGACATTTCGCGGATGTAAGATATAAAAAGGGATTTGGATGTGACGACGAAAAGCTTGATGAGAAACTGGCTGAAGACGCTGTACTTGCAGCAAGAAAAGCATCCGTCGCCGTTGTGTTTGCGGGACTGCCCGATGAGTATGAGAGTGAAGGATACGACAGGGACGGACTTAATCTCCCCGAAGCACAAAATGAGCTTATCAGAAGGATATGTCGTGTTCAGCCCAATACGATCGTTTGCCTCCAGAACGGCTCACCCGTCACGATGCCCTGGATCAATTCCGTAAATGCCATACTTGAGTGTTATCTTGCAGGCGAAGCGGGAGGAGAGGCATGTGCCAAGATTCTCTTCGGAAAGACAAATCCGAGCGGAAAGCTTGCCGAAACTTTCCCGATGTCACTTGCGGATACACCGTGCAGAGAGAATTTCCCCGGACATGCCAAGACTGTAGAGTATCGTGAGGCAATATACGTTGGATACAGGTATTACGATAAAGTCTCGAAGAATGTGCTTTTCCCCTTCGGCCACGGTCTTTCGTATACGACCTTCGCGTACAGTGATTTAAAGATCAACAATAAAGTTGAAGAGGTAGAAGTTAATTTTAGAATTAAGAATTCGGGACAGCGTGCAGGAGCCGAAGTTTGCCAGCTCTATGTAGGAAAACCCGTAGGTCAGGTTCACCGTGCCGTAAGGGAGCTTAAGGGATTTGAAAAGATATACCTTGAACCCGGAGAAGAACGGGATGTTACAATGATCCTTGATAAGAGAGCATTTTCTTATTACAGCGCCGGAGAAGGCGAATGGGCCGTGGAACCCGGAACTTATCACATAAGCGTCGGATCGTCGAGCAGAGACTTAAGGCTTCGCGGAGTTGTGACGCTTGATACAGAGGGTGCCGGTGTTAAACTCCATAAGGCGGACGAACTGCCGACTTACTTTTTCGGAGATCCGGCTGTTATTCCGGATGAGGAGTTTGAAACGCTTCTGTGTGCTCCTATTCCCGAGCCGGATTACCTTCCCGGAGAAAAGTTTACACTTTACAATTCGCTTGAAGACGTTAAGGACACCAAGTTTGGCAAAGTTGTTTACAGACTTGCTAAGATGGCATGCAAGGGTCACACGCTTCTCGGAAGCAGAAAGATGTTCGAGACCAATGTCCTTGAAACACAGCTTAGAAATTTCAGTACATGGTCGGGCGGAATGGTTTCCGAGGAAGGTACAAAGGCGCTTTTGGGACTCTTTAACAACGAGGATATCGAAAAGAATCTCAAAATTGTTGCAGCATCGGGAATCGATCTCGTAAAAGGAAGGCTGATAAAAAAGAAATGAGAGCGGTCGGGATTATTGCTGAGTTCGATCCGTTTCACGACGGACATGCTTATCTTATCAAAGAAGCAAAAAGAATAACCGGAGCCAATCATGCGGTTGTTGTTATGAGCGGCGATTTTGTGGAACGCGGTGAACCGGCTGTATTCGACAAGTTTGAACGCGCTTATGCCGCAGTTAAGGGCGGAGCGGACGCGGTATTTGAGATCCCGACGGCATATGCCACTTCGGGGGCCAAGATCTATTCAGAAGCGGGAATCAGACTTCTTGCCGCGACGGGAGTCGTTGATTCGATATGCTTTGGAAGCGAATGCGGAGATATTGAAAAGCTGAAAAGGCTTGCGGGACTGCTTGACAACGAGACGGCTGAGTTTAAAGAATGTCTGCAGGGATTTCTGAAAAGCGGAGATTCTTATCCGAAGGCGAGAGAAAAAGCGCTCAGAGAATCGGGAGCTGATGAAGAAGATATAAAGATGATGCGGGAACCGAACAATATTCTCGGCATTCATTATATAAGCGCCATCGGGAGTTGTAAGTGCGATCTCGCTGCGTATACCGTTAAGAGAGTGGGAGCCGGCTATCACGAGGAAAAGAACCCGGAGCGGGCCGGATTTGATAGTGCTACAGGGATCAGAAATAAAATATTTAATCAAAAATTAACAAATTACGGCGAGTGCCCGATCCATATTGATGACTTTTCACAGATCCTGTTTTCACAGCTTCTTGATCTGAACCCGGAAGGCGCGGTTAAGTACGCGGATGTTACGGAAAATCTTGCGCGTGCTGTCCTGAAGCACAGAGAAGAGAGCCTGACCGTTTCAGAATTGACGGCAAAAGTTAAATCTAAAAATAATTTATATACACAGATCAGTCGTGCTCTTTTGCACATAATTCTCAGAATGCCTGAAAGCTTAAGGGGAAAGCCGGGTAATATAAGGGTTCCGTACCTGAGACTGCTGGCTTTTAGAAACGAGTCATCGAGGCTCCTGAGGGAAGTGAGCGACAATGCGGAGGCTGTTCTTGTCACAAAACCCGCCGATGCTTCGTGCAGAAACGATGAGCTCTTTCAGCTGGATGTTAAAGCCGCTTCCGTTTATAACGGCGCGGTACTTGCAAAATACGGCATCCACAGAGACGAGGATATGAAGAGGTCGCCCGTGATATTATTGGATCATGTGTAATATAAGGCCATGGGGATATACAGGTCATAGGCATAATACACGATTTTATTTAAGAGGAAGAAAACTGATATTTGATAATTAGGATATTTAAGGTTGGTACCGGGTATTGACTTTTTGTAAGAAACGGAGGAAACGAAATGGGATTTGAGAGCCTGTCTAAAGTGGGAAAACTGCATACTCTTTCAAAAGACAGTGTTCTGTGCCGAGAGGGTGAGGATGGAGAGACCGCCTTTATTGTCTTGTCCGGAGCCGTCAGGGTCGTGCTTAATTCTTTTTCCGCAAATCCTTATATTGTTACTACGCTCATGCCCGGAAGCTTTGTCGGGGAAATGTCGCTTTTCCTTAAACATAAGCGTACTGCTACCGTTATTACGGTGAATGACAATACAAGCGTGCTCGAAATCGGCATGGACAACTTTAAGGACTACCTTAAGGAAGATGCCGCAACCTGTTTCAAGCTGATGAAATCGCTGACCAATCGTGTTGACGGGATGCTTGAAAAGGTCGGTAAGATAGACAAGAAATTTGAGTATAAATTCAGGTCGAATTCTTACTATCAGCTTGCGCATCAATTGTTCCAGTCGCAATTCGCCAAACTTGTAAGCGAAAACGCGGACGGAGCGATAGCTTTGATAACATTCCTTTGTTCATCTCTCAAAGAACTCAACGACAGATTCCTTGACAGTGAAAATCATTTACAGTGACTGTAACGACTGCCCGTATTTTTTGTACCGGGCAGTTGTTTTTTATTCCGTGACTTTTGATCGGCGCTGTGATATTATGTTATTTAGTGCCGTTGTATCGGAATATTCGGATGTTACAAGGTTCCGACCGGGCAATTATAGAACAATACACTGTTTTTATCAGGAGGCTACAAGGAGAAGTTATGAAGATACTTGTACTTAACGCGGGAAGTTCTTCCCTCAAATACCAGCTCATCGATATGGAGAGCGAGAAAGTGCTCGCAAAAGGTAATTGCGACAGAATCGGAATCGAAGGTTCTTTCTGCAAGCATAAGAAAGACGGCGGAGAGGAGATCATTAAGAGCCTGATCCTCAAGGATCATAAGGATGCCATCGAAGTTATCATGTCGATGCTTGTTGACAAGGAGCAGGGCTGTATCAAGTCAATGGACGAGATCGGTGCCGTAGGTCACAGAGTCGTAGCATCGGGCGAATACTTTAAGGAGCCCACGCTTGTTACGGATGAATCCATCGAAAGACTTAAGAAAACATTCCCCTTGGGACCCCTTCATAATCCCGCAGCATATACAGGCGTTATGGCTTGCCGTGAGGTTATGCCCAACACTCCCATGGTACTTGTATTCGATACAAGCTTCCATCTTACAATGCCTGAAGTGGCATATCTTTACAATATCAAATACGAAGATTACAAGCAGTACAGCGTAAGACGTTACGGCGCTCACGGAACAAGCCACAAGTTCGTTTCCGGAAAGGCTGCCGAATATCTCGGAAAAGATCCCAAAGACCTCAACATTATCACCTGCCACCTCGGAAACGGTTCCTCGATCAGTGCCGTTAAGGGCGGAAAGTGCGTTGATACTTCAATGGGCTTTACCCCTCTTGCAGGTGTATGCATGGGAACACGTGCCGGCGACATCGATGCATCGGCTGTACAGTTCCTTGCAAACCAGAAGGGTATGGATATCAACCAGATTCTTACATACCTCAACAAAGAGTCGGGTCTTAAAGGACTTTCCGGCGGATTCTCGGATTTCAGAGATCTTCGTGAGAACGTTGAAAAAGGCGGAGAAACAGGCCGCAGAGCACAGCTTGCGCTTGATAAGTTCGCTTATGACTGCAAGAAATATGTAGGTGCTTATATGGCAGTCCTCGGAAGAGTGGATTGCATCGTATTCACTGCCGGTATCAGCGAGTGGAACGGATTCATCATCAATCAGATCCTTGAAGGTCTTGATGCATACGGCATCGAAGTTGACAAGGAAAAGAACACGGACAGCTGTAAGGTTCCCGTTAAGGATATCACCGGAAAGAATTCGAAGGTTAAGATCCTTGTAATCCCCACAAACGAAGAGCTTGTTATCGCACGTGAAACTAAGGATGTCGTAACAAAGTAAAGCCGCGAAGTGACGTGACTTTGAAGGCCGTCGGGTTACTCAAAAGGCTGTGGCCCTGACAAAGTCCCCAAAACAAGACAGTGACCCTGACGCAGCCAAGATATGAAAAATGAACCGTGTTTTACAGGCGAATTAAATTGACACATTAACACACATTAACGAATATAGTAGAGGAGAAAATCATGAGTTTTATAGATGAGATCAAAGCAAGAGCAAAAAAGAACATCAAGACTATCGTACTTCCCGAGGGTGAGGACCGCAGAGTACTTGAAGCAGCCGCAACAACAATTAAAGAAGGCAATGCAAAAGTAGTTATCCTCGGTAAGGAAGCAGACATTAAGGAACTCGGAAAGGGACTTGATCTTTCCGCAGCAACCATCATCAATCCCGCAGATTCAGATAAGCTTGACGCTTATATTGACAAGCTTGTTGAGCTCCGTGCAAAGAAGGGTATGACACCCGAGCTTGCCCGCGAATCACTTACAACAGACTTTACAACATATGCGGTTATGATGGTTAAGATGGGCGATGCTGACGGCGTTGTTTCGGGCGCTTGCCATTCAACGGCAAACACACTTCGTCCCTGCCTCCAGATCCTTAAGACGGCACCCGGCGTTAAGTCGGCTTCCGCTTTCTTCCTTATGATCGTTCCGGATTGTGCATACGGAGACAACGGTGTGTTCGTTTTTGCTGACTGCGGACTTAACCAGAATCCCGATCCCGAGCAGCTTGCTGAGATCGCAGGTCTTTCGGCAAAGAGCTTTAAGATGCTTACAGGAAACGAGGCAAGGGTTGCAATGCTTTCACATTCCTCAAAGGGAAGCGCAAAGCATGACGACGTAACAAAGGTTACCGATGCTACGGCACTTGCAAAAGAAGCATATCCCGACATCCTTATCGACGGAGAGCTTCAGCTCGACGCTGCCATCGTTCCCGAAGTAGGCGCTTCAAAGGCTAAGGGATCGCCTGTTGCAGGCAAGGCCAACGTACTTGTATTCCCCGATCTTGATGCGGGAAACATCGGATACAAGCTTGTTCAGCGTCTTGCAAAGGCAGAAGCATACGGTCCTGTTATGCAGGGAATCGCAGCTCCCGTAAACGATCTTTCGAGAGGATGCTTTGCGGAAGATATAGTAGGCGTTATCGCCATAACAGCTGTTCAGTGTGCTAACCAATAACAGAGTTGTTCAACCCGAACAGCGGTTAGATGTTCAAAAAAATCGGGAGGGTGGATCATTCTAACCCTCCCTTTTTTAAGGAAAAAAGGAACTTTCAGAAGATGAAGCAGAAGACACTCAGAAAAATAGCATGCTTAGGCATCATGGCACTCTCGGCGGGTGCTCTTGTGGGATGCGCACAGACACAGGAACCTTCCGTCAAGATCGTTTCGGATGATGTTTCGGATGAATACAGCATGGTTGAAGTAGATTACGGCGATGTTGTTCTTGAGCAGCAGATCAGTTGTTTATATTCCCAGGTCAGTGAAGAAAATCTCTCTTTTTCGATTGAAAACCGTGAGCTTACGCACATATACGTCAGCGACGGCGATTCCGTGAAGGAGGGACAGGCTGTGGCCAAACTCAATGTCGATGACCTTGAAAAAAAGGTTCGCGACAATGAAGATCTCATTGAGCAATGTGACCTTATCATAACCGAGACAAATAAGCTCATTGATTATTATGAAGGTATTTTGAGCGGTTCGGCAAGTCTTAAAAAGCGTGAAGAGATTGAATTTAAGATCTCTGATGCAAAGCAGCAGCTTGATGAGGTTGAAAGCGAAAAAAAAGGGGCTCTGCGTGAAAACAATGAATTTGGAGCAATAATAGAGAAATCGGTCCTTTATGCCGGAATGGACGGGACGGTGAGCAGTATCAACAAGAGCTTTATCGGCACCCGCCCGTCAAAAGGCGCAACTGTCATGAAGATCATAAACACAGATCACTGCTCGTTCATTTCGAGAAACGAAGAAGCGTTTGAATTACTTAATGTGGGAGATCCCGTGACGATCGATGTTTCGGAAGATAAACGTTACAATGCCACGGTCATCGAAAAAGATGCCGAGGGCGGAAGAGTCATCATGGATCTCGACGAGCCCGATTACAGCATAAAGATGAGTACGAGAGGAACGATAAACATTGAGCTTGAAAGAGCCGACAATGTTCTGACTCTGCCGCGTGAGGCTGTACATACAACGGAAGATATGGCTTACGTATACAGACTAACCGACAAAGGCGTCAGGGAACTTGCGGAAATAGAAGTCGGAATAATGGGGACGAATCTGGTTGAGATCAAAAACGGGCTTGTTCCGTATGAACAGGTTATTCTGAGAAAGGGTAAGATAGGCCAATGAAGCAGATGTTTTTTTCAGGGGTCGGAAGGCTCACAAAAAGGATAATGTCCATAACGCTTATATGTGCTCTTTCTGTAGCCGGGCTTACGTCATGCGGCAGTGAGAAAGAGGAAAAAGAACTTCTTGAACCGCTTATGTCCGCAAACGAAGTGGCCGTGTGCGAACGAGGCGATATTGAAAAACTGATCATCAAGGATGGACATGTCGAAGGTGACTACGAGATCCTTTCCTTTGATGTGGACGGATATTTGTATCAGGTTTTCTCGACTCCGGGAGATAAGGTCGGAAAAGGCGATTCTCTTGCGGCAGTTACAAGCGCCGATTTCGAAGAGATAATGACGCTCGAGGAAGAAATAGAGAGTTTAAAAGAAGATAATAAAAAACGTAAAGATTTCCTTGAGGCAGAGGTTAAGCTCAAGGAACAGAACGGAGAAAATGCAACGGAGGAGCGCTTCGCTTTGGAAAAAGAAGTGGCGCTCATGGATCTTAAGCTTGCGCAAAAGGAAAGACGGTATGAAAAGCTCAAGAGCGAAGATATCGGTTACAATTATATTTCCGCTCCTTCAAACGGTTATGTGGTTGCCGTGACTTCTACCACGGAGGGAGCGTATATAACTGCGGGAACTCCCGTGGCCGCTCTTGCAAACGAAGATACCAAACCTTTTATATCGTGCGAATTCATCTCCGAAAAGCAGTCACATCAGTATAAGTCATTTTACGCATTGATAAACGGAAAAGAGTATCCGCTCACATATGTCCCTATTGATAAAGAGCAACTTACGGTCCTCTCCGCAGCCGGAAAGATAGCAAAAAGTCATTTTGAATTTGCCGGAGAAGTTGCGGATGAGATAAAACTCGGGGATTATGCGGCTGTCGTAATCGTTGCCGACAGGAAAGAGAATGTTCTTACGATCCCTGTAAATTCGGTATTCACGGATAAGGGCGGAAGATTTGTTTATGTTATAGACGAAGACGGCGGCAAAGAGAGACGTGAAGTGGTAACGGGTCTTTCGGACGGAGCGCGTATTGAGGTTACGGAAGGTGTCCGGGAAGGAGAGAACATTTATGTTGAAAACTAAAGACAGATTCGTTGCCGTTCTTATCGCAGCACTTGTTCTGATAACTTCCGTGATACCGGGAACACAGACTCAAGTCCGCGCCGACGGCGAAACCCGATACGACGATCTTTATGTGGAAGCGCTGGAAGTAAAAAACGCAGAGGACTTCGATAAAACAGAAACCGTACGCAAGGGAACATTCAGTAAGTATTTTACAACGATCCCGCAGGCAGGATACAACGATTATTCGTATCTGTTCAACACGATAATGGTCGGTGAGGTTAAATTCCTCAGATATGTCGCAAAGCTCGGGGACTGGCTTGAGATAGGAGACCCTGTTTGTGAGATAGAAGTGAAGGTAGATGAGATAAAGGTTGCCGAGCTTGAAGATAATATAGCCAAGGAAGAAGAAATGCTCGGAAGCTATGCATTTACATGCGAAGAGTTGCTGGATAAATATAACAGGATATACACGGCCGGAGGTTCTGACGCAGAACTTGCAAAGCTTCTTTATGACAGGTTAAAGCATTCCTACGAAGAAGAACTGAAGAAACGCAGGGAGTCGATAGACGCCATGCAGAGTGAATACGATGCGCTTGTGATGGCCCAAAAACAAACGGTGCTTACATCAATCGCACCCGGATATGTGCAGTATCTTGAAAGATATACCGTAGGCCAGAATATGGAACCGTACTCCTTTATAGGCGTCATCTTCAGAAAGGATGATGGAAGGATCAGTATCGATAAGGGCAGCGATTTCCTTCGCTTCGGACTGAATGTGTCTCTTGTTCAGAACGACGGCCAGGAAAGGCGTGAGGCCGAAGGGACGGTTCGAAGCAGTCTTGACGCATCACTTCCGGCTTCGCTCATAGGTGAGGATAATAAGATCGTCTTCGGCGAAGCACTTAAAGAGTTTAATCCACGAAAAGACATAGTCTTAAAAGTTGAATACGTACATATGGAAAATGCGCTTATGGTCAAGAATAAGGCGGTATACAACGATTCCGGAGCAGATTATGTCATTATGAACGTGGACGGGCGAAGAACGAGAATATATGTTGTCGTAGGCGGAGCCAATGAAGAAGACACCTGGATAATCAGGGGCTTGGAAGAGGGAGATGTGGTTCTGATCAAATAAGCGTTCATATTAACGGATGAATAAGAATCGGAAGCGAAAGGCAGGAAACTAATATGCTTCACCTTGTAATACAGAGGATACTACATAAGAAGTGGATGATAGCATGTCTTATCATAGGCAATATTCTTCTTACGGCTGTGGCGGTCACACATCCGCTCTACAACAGTTCTTCCTCGCAAAGTATGCTCATCGAAGAATTTGATTCGTCAATGAAAGAGAACAACAAGTATCCGATGATGATCCATACGATCGGAAGAATAAGAAAAAATGCCGGCAGATCAGCCACGAACAAGATTAGAAAAGTGGCAAACGGCATGAGTGAAACCATCGGACTGCCTATTGTCGAGCAGATATGCTACAGAAACATGATCTCATCGACGGTTACGTCGATGACTGTCCATGACGGCATGTTTTCGAAGCTGATGCTTGCATTGTCTTCACTGAGCGACCTTGAGAAACACTGTGAGGTACTTTCGGGAAGAATGTATTCAGATAAGGTTACGGACGACGGGTTTATTGAGGTCATGATAAACCAGAGCGTAATGGTGGAGCATGATCTTATCGTAGGTGAGGAGCTCACCATAGAATCGATTAAGGGACCGGACAAGAAACCCGTAAACCTCAGGGTAGTCGGGGTTTATACGAATTCGAGCGACGAAGATCTTTACTGGTATAATCCGCCTTCGTTTTATTCGAAAGATCTGATGATGGATCATGATCTGTTTGAAGAGCTTTTTATGTATGAAGATGCCAAAAAGAACCAGTTCGACGAAGAGTTCATAATCCTTCCGGATTATAAGGCGATCACACCCGATACGGTAGATGATCTGATCTATACCACAAATGATCTTGTCAAAAATAACAATGACGTATACAGATTACTTGAGACATCAAATTATTTGAAGCTCCTTGAACAGTTCAGGACAAAACAGAAGCAGATAGATGTCATGCTTACGATACTTGAGGTGCCCGTAGCGCTTATGCTGCTTGCATTTATTTTCATGATATCGAGACAGATGCTTTCCCTTGAAGAGGGGGAGGTGGCAATGCTTAAAAGCCGTGGGGCGAGTGCTTTTCAGATATTCAGGTTGTATCTTATGCAGTCGCTTGTTGTTTCGGGCGTCGGGTTGATACTTGGATTCCCTATCGGGGCGGGCATAACGAAGCTTCTTGGGCGGGCCGATGCATTCCTGTCGTTCTCGGGCGGTCGAAAGATGGATATCATCTTTAAGATTGATACTCTGTATTTCGCTCTCGGCGCTATGGTGTTGTCTGTACTCATAACCATGATCCCCGTTATGAAGAAGGATAAAACGAGCATCGTTGCTGTAAAAAGACGCAGAAACCGCCAAACAAAGCCGTTATGGATGAAATTATATCTTGATATAATTATTACCGGAATATCAATATACGGTTACTATACATTCCTCAACTCAAAGGACGAGATGATAATGAGAGTGCTTTCGGGCAAGGCTCCCGATCCGCTTGTTTTCCTCAGTGCGGCACTCTTTATCCTCGGAAGTGCGTTGCTTTGCGTAAGAATACACAGATTTCTTCTGAAAGTCGTATACAGGGTCGGAAAGAAAAAATGGAAGCCTGTGGCATATACGTCTCTTCTGGAGCTTATCAGATCCGGGAATAAGCAGGTTTTTGTAATGGTATTTCTGATCCTTACCGTTTCGTTCGGACTTTTCTATACAACGATCGCCAGAACGATAGTTGCGAATTCCGAGAGAAATCTGAAATATATCGAGGGAGCCGACATCAAAGTCAGGGAATATTGGATGAATAACTCTCGTCTCGGAAAGGGACACTATTATGAACCCGATTTTGCAAAGTACGGACAGCTCGAGGGTGCCGATGCGGCAAGAGTATATATTGATAAAAATGCAACGTTCTTTGTTGAGAGCAGAAGATTCGAAACCGAAGTAATGGGCATAAATACGAATGAATTCGGAAAAGCGGCTCCCATAGACGAATCGCTTTTGGCTCATGATTATTATGATTATCTCAATGTACTCAGCAGAAATCCGAATGCGGTACTCGTTTCATCGGCGTTCAAGGATAGATATTTATTTAAGATTGGTGATGAGATCATGATCAACCTCAGCTCACCCACCGGAAATCATTCGGTAATATGCGTGATCTACGGCTTCTTCGATTACTGGCCGTCCTACAGACCTACACAGATATCGATCGGAAACGATGGGAAGCCCAATACCGCGCAGAAGATGCTTGTGGTTGCTAACCTTTCGAAGATCCAAAGTACAGTAGGTGTTCTTCCTTATGATGTTTGGATAAACACGGACGGTGATAACGAAAAATTCTACGAATTGGCCGAAACGCAGGGATTCTCAATTACTTCCCTGACGGACAGCGTGAAATTGACAGAGGCGCTTCATGACGATCCTCTTTTCGCAGGAACGAGCGGTATCCTAACGATGAGCTTTATTGCGATACTTGTTATATGTTCGATCGGATATCTCATGTACTGGAGCTTATCGATAAGAGCAAGACAGCTTCAGTTCGGTGTGTTCAGGGCTATGGGCGTAACGGCCGGGCAGGTTTCGGGAATGCTCATAATAGAGCAGATACTGACCGGAGTATATTGCATAATCGTTGGCCTTATAAGCGGATATCTGGCTTCAATCTTGTTTGTGCCGATGATCCAGATCGCATATCAGGGCGCCGATAATGTGCTCGCGATGAAACTCATTACAAAGCCTTCGGACGTTATAGAGCTTGTGGCGGTCATACTTGCGGTGTTCATTATCTGTGTCGCAGTGCTCATGAGACAGATAAAGTCAATGAAGATATCGCAGGCACTCAAGCTTGGTGAGGATTAAGGCGTAGCACCGGTAACGAGCGCTACGAACCGGGACGGAGATGATTTTAAGTCCTTTAAAGAGAAGGGCTGTAGGATTCCTGAAAGGATAAAAATGGACATTTTAAAAGCAGAAAACATCGTACGCAGTTTTAAACTCGGATCCGGAGAGAAGATCGATGTATTAAAGAACGTGAGTATGACTGTACCGGAGAATACGCTTGCCATACTTAAAGGCCCTTCGGGCTCCGGAAAAACAACGCTTATGAACATCATGGGTGGTCTCGATGCTCCAAACAGCGGAACCATGCTGTTTAACGGTAAGGATATATATGCAAACGGCGAGACTGACATTGACGGACTCAGACGTAAGGATTTTGGATTCGTGTTCCAGTCTGTATCCCTGATACCGATAATGACAGTATATGAGAATGTCGAGTTTTCACTCAGACTTTCGGGATATACGGGAGACAGGGAAGAGAGGGTAATGAAGTGTCTTTCTCTTGTCGGCCTTGACGCAAGAAGCGATCATATGCCCCAGGAGCTTTCGGGCGGCGAACAGCAGCGTGTAGCTATCGCGAGAGCGATCGCGCATTCACCGCGTGTGGTGTTTGCCGATGAACCTACGGCTGAGCTTGACAGTCAGACAGCGATCCACGTTGTGAGTCTTTTCAAGGAGCTTGTTGAAAAGGAACACGTTACAATGGTCATGACAACGCATGATGTCGGACTTATGTCGGCAGGTGATATTGTTTATTCGATCGAGAACGGAGAGATCGTAAGCGAGAACGATTAAACTTCGCGCGGGGAAACAAGCCCATGTGCATGGGAAAGCTTTATAGGAGAGATCAGCGGATGGAAAACGCAGAAACAACCAATAATACAGAGATGAACACAGGCGATTCGAGTCCCATGATAGTGGCTCAGAATCTTGTAAAGATCTATAAGACGCGTGATATCGAGGTGCTTGCTCTTCAGGGTCTTGATCTGACTGTTGAGCGAGGGGAGCTTATCGCGATCATCGGTAACAGCGGATCGGGTAAATCGACATTCCTCAACATGCTCGGCGGGCTCGACACTCCGAGTGCGGGAAAGCTTTTTGTCGACGGATGCAATCTCTTTGATATGACGAGTCGTGAGAAAGAGCTATATAAAAAGCAGACTGTCGGTTTTGTATGGCAGAACAATGCGCGTAACCTTTTCCCATACCTTAGTGCTCTGGAGAATGTTATGACGCCCATGCTGCTCACCAAAGAAAAAAACAGACGTGAACGTGCCGAGCATCTGCTTGAAATTGTCGGGATGAGCCACAGAAAAACAAGCCGTCTTGCGGAGCTTTCCGGAGGAGAGCAGCAGAGAGTGGCCATAGCCATTGCGCTTGCAAATGATCCGAAGCTTCTTTTGGCCGATGAACCTACGGGATCGGTTGATAAAGATACGGCAGACAGGATATTTGACATATTCAGAAAGCTCAGTATCGAGATGGGAGTTACGGTCGTTATCGTTACTCATGATGTCAGGCTTTCGAAAAAGGTTAACAGAGTGGTGGCGATCCGTGACGGAAGGATAAGCAGCGAAAGGATCCTGAGGGAACAATACAAGGACGCCTTCAGTGCACAGAATTATTCATGGGGCAACGAGGAAACACAGGATGAATACGTGATCCTCGACAGAGCGGGAAGACTGCAGATCCCCGATAAGCTTCTTAAAAAGCTGGAGCTTGAAGACAATAAGGTTACGGTCGGATATGAAGGCGGAATACTGACGATCAAAAATCCAAAGTCTGCCAAAGAGGAAAAAGAACAGGGTATTACGGAGTAAAAAGCGAAATAAAAGGCAAGTCTCTCTTAATAAACGACTTGCCTTTTTTATGCGCAATATGTAGAATTACTAATAGCGTGAAATTGTGTCATTCAACTCAGTCGGTGTATAAAGCACCGACTGAGTAAAGGGCTCCGCGAGTCCTGACTGTTACTCATGTGGTTCGGCTGAAAAAAGAAAAGAATGGGTTGCAGATCGGAGCGGCATTAGGAGCGCGTGTGCGGAACCCGAATAAAAAAAGATATTAAAGACAGGCTTCACACGGTCTGTACTAAAAGAAATTAAAGACAGGCTCAATAGGTCTGTACAGAGGGGAATATGGCAAAAAAAGAAAGAAAAAAAAGGGTACTTCCCTTATATCTGACGGCCGCAACATGGCTGGGGTGGTCAATCCTGCTTCCGCTTAACAAGGTCAGCGATTTCCTTATATTATCCGCGATTTCGGGAGTCATGCTTCTTCTGGGGTATGCGGGAAAGGGAAAACCGGAGGAAGAGCCGGAAACGATCGCAGCTGCGGAACCCGAGGAAACGGAAAAGAAAGTTGACGTGTCCGAACACAAGAGACCTCGTACGGGAGATGACACTATCGACAAAATGCTTGATGAAGAAGAGCTTGCTATCGCCGAGATGAAACGTTTAAATGATGCGATACCGGACGAAAAGCTCTCAGATCAGATCGATCATCTCGAAGATGTTACATCGAAGATAGTAAGCTATGTTGTCGAACATCCGGCGAAAAAAACGCAGGTACGAAGATTCTTCAATTATTACCTGCCCACAACCCTGAAACTCCTTAATGCATACGACAGAATGGATGAAGCGGGGATATCGGGCATAAACATTGACGGTACCAAAGGTAAGGTCGAGAATATGATGGATAAAGCGCTTGATGCTTTTGACAGACAGCTCGACGCACTTTACTCGGATGAGGCAATGGATATATCTTCCGACATAAGCGTTATGGAAAGTCTTCTTGCACAGGAGGGGCTGGCAGGAGATGACAGTATAATAAAAAATCAAATGAAGTAAGGAGAGGACAGATATGACAGATATGACAGATAATCAGATGCCCACATTAACACTTGATCCTTCTACACAAACCGAAACCGGTCTGGCCGATCTTTCGGCAGCTTCTATCGCATCGCCCGAAGCACCTGCAATCGGACTTACGCTTGATAACAATCAGGCAACGGGACAGGCTTCTCAGGAAGAACGCGACAAAAACGCTGTTAAGATCGATGAGAGCATGCTTACCGATGAAGAAAAGAAGGTGGTTGCGGATTTTGCAAAGCAGATCGACATAAAGGATTCAAATCAGGTTATGTCGTACGGCGCAGCAGCTCAGAAGCATATCGCAAACTTCTCGGAAAGCGCACTGAAGAATGTTAAGACGCAGGATCTCGGAACGATAGGTGAAGCTCTTTCGTCACTCGTTGTTGAGCTCCGTACGATGGATGAGCCTGAGAAGAAAGGTTTGTTCGGATGGTTCCAGAAGAGAAAGAAAGATATAGAGGCACTTAAGGCTTCATATGCAAAGGCTGAGGTCAATGTAGACAAGATCGTCGAAAAGCTTGAAGAGCATCAGGTTGTTCTTATGAAAGATATTGCAACCTTTGATCAGATGTACGATCTAAACCTCAAGTATTATAAAGAGCTTACGATGTATATCATCGCAGGAAAGAAAAAGCTTGAAGAGGTTCGCGCCGGTGAACTTGAAGAGCTTAAGGCAAAGGCCAAGGAAACAGGTACTCAGGAGGATGCTCAAAAGTACAATGATCTGGCAAACCTTTGCGAGAGATTCGATAAGAAGATTCACGATCTTGAGCTTACAAGAATGATCTCCATTCAGCTCGGACCGCAGACACGTCTTCTTCAGAACAACGATACGCTTATGGTTGAGAAGATCCAGTCATCGATCGTCAATACGATCCCGCTCTGGAAGTCCCAGATGGTACTTGCTCTCGGCATAGAGCACGGCCGTCAGGCTACCGCGGCTCAGGCAGCAGTTACAGAGATGACGAACGATCTGTTGAAGCGCAATTCCGAGGCACTTAAGATGGCAACCATCGATACGGCCAAGGAAGCTGAGCGTTCGATCGTTGATATCGAAACTCTTAAGCTTACGAATGAAAACCTTATCAATACACTTGATGAAGTTATGAGAATACAAAACGAAGGTCGCCAGAAGCGTAAGGAAGCAGAGGCAGAGCTTGGTCGTATCGAAGGCGAGCTCAGACAGAAGCTTCTTGAACTGCGTGGTTAATGATCAAAACGGAGTAAGGGATGAAGTTTTTTAAGAAGATAGGTGTGGCTATCACCACACTGGTTTTGTCAATAGCTACGGCCGTCACTATAGGACAGATCAAAGGTAATGATTATGATCAACCCGAACCGTCGTCCATTCAGAGGATGATAAAGGAATACGGGGATGAAGACGGCTTTGCCGAACTCACGGAGATTTGCGATAAGTTTGTCGTGGATAATGCGAACGTTATTGATTCCGCCGCTACGAAAGAGATCGTAAATATCATTGCCAATATGGCAGTCCGTGATGAGGGAGTTGTTGCGGTCGCTACGGAAACGTTTGCGGAGGGAGCTGTGACAACGCCTGAAGACCTGGCGAAAACAGCAGAAAGGATTTATGACAGGCTCGGTCTCGAAGCGGGAGACGGTGCGGTCATGCTCATTGATACAACAAGTGAGAATTATTATTTCTTTGAACCCGAAAGCAAGGTGTTCAACGATATGAGCGAAGCTGAGATCAAGAGCGTCAGCGCTGCGCTTCAGAGCGGCTTTGAAAAGGTTCGTAACGGCGATGCGGACGGTATCTCGGATGGTGTCAGGGAAGCATATGACGCTATTTCGAGGATCATAAGCGACCCCTCGGCATTCGCTAATCTTCAGAGTTCGTATGTGCAGGAAAACGACGAGGGCGGTTACAATATCGTTGAAAAGACTGTTAACGGCGGAATGAAGGTTGTCTCAGGCATCGTAAAGACGGCAACAGGATTGGTATCTACGGTGTTTAAGTTCGTAGGAAGATCGTCGATCTTTGTCGTTCTGCTCATCGGCGGGATTATCATACTTGTCAAATCGAGCAAAAAGAAGAACAAGTACTCCAACAACGGTCAGAACAGTCAGAAATGGTCCGGACAGGGCGGAAAGGCGGGAGGCGGAAGAAATCCCGGTCAACCCGGTCAACCCGGAGGTTTTAAAAGAAAATCATATAACTCGGGACAGGCGGGACGTAATCTGAGTCAGTCCGGAAACATCGATACCAGCAAGATCTCAACACAGGGATCACAGTACCGCTGGTCTGCCAACAAGAACCCCTATTCGGGTCTCAATAAAGGGAAAAGTAATTATAACGATTCAGCGAACGCCGGAAACAATAATTACGGCAGTCCCGCGAACGCCGGGAACAATAACAACGGTGGCCCCGCGAATGCAGGGAACAACAATTACGTCGGACCTGCGAATGCAGGGAACGGAAACAGAAATAATTCGGAAAGCGGAATAAAGGATATGAGCGGTTTCGTATTCCCGAGTGATTTCTCACCTTCCTCGGGTGACGGGCAGGAATATAATCCTGCAGACAGGCGTTAAAAATCAGGATCAACGATAAGCGTTGATCGAAAGGATAAGAGAGCGACCGAGGGTTGATCTGAAAAACAGACCAACGATAGGCGTTGATCGAAAGGAATTGACGGATGAAGTATTTAGTAACCGGAGCGGCCGGCTTTATCGGCAGTAATTTTGTATATCACATGCTTGAGAAGCATAAAGGCGATCTTATCGTCGGCATAGATAATCTTTCATATGCGGGCAATATAAAGAACCTCGGCGAAGCGGAGAAAAACAGTAATTTTATATTCAGGAAAGCCGACATTACCGATGAAAAAGGGATGGCGGCGATCTTTGAGGAATTCGGGTTTGATTATGTCATAAATTTTGCAGCGCAGACTCATGTCGACAGATCGATAGATGATCCCGGGATATTTGTCAGAACGAATGTCATTGGGACACAGATACTCCTCGATCTTGCAAGAAAGCACAATATCAAGCGATTCCATCAGATCGGTACCGATGAGGTATACGGGGATCTGCCGCTCGAAGCGACCGACAGTTTTTTCGTAGAGACACTTCCACTTAAGACGAGCAGCCCTTACTCCGCATCTAAGGCAGCATCGGATCTTCTCGCGCTTTCTTATAACAGAACATTTGGGCTTTCGGTAACGGTAAGCCGCTGTTCGAACAATTACGGACCTTTTCAATTTCCTGAAAAGTTTATTCCGCTTATGCTCATTAATGCAATGAACGATAAGCATCTGCCGGTTTACGGAGACGGAATGAATGTCAGAGACTGGCTTTACGTTGAGGATCACTGTGAGGCGGTCGATCTCATACTCCACAACGGCCGTGACGGCGAGATTTATAACATCGGCGGTCACAACGAGATGCATAATATCGACATTGTAAAGCTTATACTCAAGGAACTCGGAAAACCGGAAAGCCTCATATCATACGTTAAGGATCGAAAAGGACATGATCTTAGGTATGCCATAGATCCCACCAAGATACATAATGAGCTCGGATGGCTCCCGAAGACAAAGTTTGCCGACGGGATAAAGTCTACGATCCGCTGGTATGTAGATAATAAAGAGTGGTGGGAAGAGATAGTTTCGGGTGAGTTCCGTGAGTACTATAAAAAAATGTACGGTGATCTGTGACACTTGTTTTAAAATATGTATTTTTGATCAAAATAGTACTTGCGTTTTTTAATGGCCTGCGATATAATGGCACATGTTGGTTGAACATAGGGCTATCGCCAAACGGTAAGGCAACGGACTCTGACTCCGTCATTTCAAGGTTCGAATCCTTGTAGCCCTGTAAAGGAACTGAGTGCTCAGTTCCTTTTATTTTTTAGAAGAATATATGACATTTTGTACATATGTAATTATTTGCGTTTATCAGGATTGCGGATGCAGTTCTTTACTAAGGAGATAACAACATGGATTTCTTTTGGGCATTTCTCTCACTTCTTGCGGGAATAATACTTGTTGCAAAGGGAGGAGACTTCTTTGTCGATGCGGCAAGCTGGATGGCTAAGGCGGCAGGAATACCTACCTTTATAGTGGGTGCGACGATCGTAAGTATAGCTACCACTTTACCTGAGATCATAGTTTCCTGCATGGCTGCATTTGAGGGCAAGACCGAGATGGCGATAGGAAATGCTGTCGGATCGGTAACGGTAAATACCGCGATGATCATGGCGATCGCATATATTTTCATGAGAGTCACGATCGTGCTCAAAGATTATCTTTTTCAATGCATACTCCTCATTTTGTCGGGAATCGTGCTCATTATCGGATGTTACAGCGGATCGCTCTCTGTATGGGCGGCTGTGGTCTTGATCACGATCTTTGCGATACATATGATAGTAAATGTACGTCTGGCTAAAAAACACAGTTCGGAAAGCAAAGAAAAGGAAGCTGAGATTCCCAAAGATAAGAAGACAGTTATCGTTAATATCTGTAAGTTCGTGGGAGGCGCTGCGGGAATAGTTGTCGGATCGAGATTCCTTGTAGACGGCGGAAGCGACCTCGCCACACTTCTCGGAGTTCCGGAGAGAATTGTTGCCGTGACCGTTGTTGCTGTCGGAACATCAATACCCGAGCTCGTTACGATGATCACAGCAGTAAAAAAGAAAGAGTACGGCCTTTCAGTCGGAAATATAGTCGGAGCCAATATCATAGATCTTTCGCTTATCCTTCCGCTTTGCAGCCTTATATCGGGCGAGAAGCTTCCTGTCAGTGAACAGGGCGCCCATATCGATATGCCGGTATGCCTTGGTGTTACGATTCTTGCGATAGTTCCGCTCCTTATCAGAAGAAAAGCTTCAAGAGTTCAGGGAATCCTGCTTATGATCGCTTACGTTATTTATCTTGCTTTCACTGTATAAGAGGAATCGAACATGTCAAAGATAAGAAAAATTCATCTGTCGCCCGCAACGGTATCGGTGGATATCGGTGACGGCAGTGAGAGAGGCCCCTATGTTGGTCAGGGATATATTCTAAATAAGCTCGGAAGACCTCACAGAGCGGTCAGCATTATGTACTGCTACTATCCGCTTGATGAAACATGGCCTAAGCGGGCGCAGGACGCATATCCGGATAAGGAAATCTCATTTGCATGGGATTATCCCTATGACAATTATTTCCCTTATCTCGGTGGGCTTTGCGGCAGTACGGACGGCGAGCCTTTTACGTGCATGCGTGATATAAGACGCCACGGTCAGGATGTCATCCTTACGCTTACGGTAGACCCGAAGGTCGGAGATGAACACATAATCGCCATAGCAAAGGATCTTCGCCCTTTCGGTCGAATGATGCTCAGAATGAATCACGAGTGTACGGGCAACTGGTTTTCTTTCACAAAGAGAGCGTCGTATCGGGAGATCGCCGATTTCTTCGTGAGATTTAAGAAGATAATGGCCGAGTATGCCCCTAATGTACAGATGATATTATGCGCAGGAGCCGTTATGGATCCCGCAGAACCGGTGCTTGAAAAAGAAAAGGAATTTACGGAGGCCGGACGGGTAACGGATATATGGTCGATCGACAGGTATATCGGACTCAACTGGGGATGGCCTTTTGAGGTTGCAGAGAAAAATAACAACCAACATAAGCTTGAAAGCGCAAAGTTTAATTATGAGATCACAAAGCTCAGCTATAACCGTTATTGCGAAATATACGGAGAGAAAAAACCTTTCGTCATGTCGGAGATAAATGCCGACGGCGATGTCGCCGGCCCGTTTAAGCAGGCTAAGATAATGAAGGAGTTCTATACGCTGTTTAAAAAGGACCCCGAGCACTGGGCGAGTGCGATCACGCTTTATCAGTTCAGGGATGACGGAAGACTCGGACTTGAGTATACCGATCCTTCGGATCCGGGTGTCGGCATTGAATGGCCTCTTTTGGACACATACAGAGAAATAATAAACGATCCTTTCTTTAAACCGTTGATCAAAACCGAAAAGACGGAAAAGCTTCCGATAACGCTTAGGTGGGGAAGCTCCGAGGATTCGGACGGGATGGCGATCGAGCTTGATATGGAAAAGAATCCCGTATTTGCCGAAGTAAACTATCCCGAATCGATGGTGCCCTTAAATCTTATGCTTGAGATAAACGGACGCTGGTTCCACAAGGGACCGGGAGTAAAATTTACGGATCTTATGCCGGCATTTTACAAGAATAAACTTAAAGGACCCCGCAAACTGAACCTGAATATCTTTGCTCCGCCCGCATCGGGAGAAAACGACCCCGCGCAGGGGAGTGATTGGGCGGAAAACTATTATACAACTATTACCGAATTACCCGATATAAGGATCAGATTTGAACCGATAGTATAAAAAAATGAGCCGGGACTTATGATATATACCCTATTTACCGATCTTTTTCGGAAAATAAGACCAATATCATAAGCCCCGGTTCTCTTTTCTTCTTGAATTACAATGGCTAATCTGTCATAATGGAATAGATTATAAGGAGAAGTATGTGTAGCAGTCTTATTTACACGTTAAAAACAGAATGAATACTTCAAAAATACAAAAGCTTTTATGTTTATGTTTGCTCCCGGTATTCGCGGTAAGCATGATAACGGGCTGCTCGTCGGAGCAGGGCGGAACGGGAGGATCGACAGACAAAAGTTTGGTAAACATACAGCCTGATGCTGTGGCGGAGACGATGACCGAACAGAGCGATCCCGAATCGAGCGGGGAAGAGACGGCATCCCGGCCCGGACCAACGTCCGACTCGGCACAAACACAGACCGGATCAGATGCCGATACAGCACAGGCACAGACCGGACCGGATGCCGATACAGCACAGGCACAGCCCGGACCCGAGGGCGACACGGCACAGGCACAGCCCGAACCCGAGGGCGACACGGCAGAGGCACAGCCCGAACCCGAGGGCAACACGGCAGAGGCACAGCCCGAACCGGCAGTCGATACGACACCGCCTGTTTTTAAGGAGTATCGCAGCCATCTCGTTTACATCGGAGATACGGTCTCCTACAGAGGAGGCGTGGTACTTACCGATGACAGCGGAGAGGAACCCGTTCTGACGATCGATTCTTCAAAGGTTAATCTCAAAGAAGCGGGAGAGTATCCTTTGACATATACGGCGACCGATGCGGCGGGAAACACCGCTTCATGTGAGGTGTCCGTAGTTGTAAGAGAACGCGAGGAAGTAACGCAGGAGATGCTTGACGCGAAGGCCGATGAGATAATCGAAGAGGTTCTCGCAGATGCACCGCGTGACATCGAAGCACTCGAAAAGCTTTTTAAATGGACAAAGAAGAATATTCATTACGTTAATTATTTTGAACAGAACGATGACATATCGGCCGCATGGGAAGGCCTCATGTACGAAAGGGGAGACTGCTACGTTTATGCATGTGCGTCAAAGGAACTCCTTTCAAGGGCAGGATTTAAAAATGATATGATCAGGACTTCAAGACATTTTTGGAATCTTGTGGATCTCGGAGAGGGATGGTACCATTATGATACCTGTCCGAGAAAGGATAAGCCGTATTTCTTCATGTGGGGGGACTCGCAGTTGATGGAGTACTCGCATGCAAACGGCAATTCACACGATTATGATCACACGAAGTGGCCTGATGTAGTACCGTAAACGGAGAAACAATAAGGAAGTAAGAGCAGGCAGGAGGAAATAACAGTGCATAAAATACTCATGTATTCTACCACATGGGACAATAAATATACGAGCGAACTTATTGACGGCGTCGAAGAAGCAGTTATAGGGACCGACACCGAAGTTCATATTGTCAATGCTTTCGAATCGGCACAGCAGTCATCGTATTACATGAAGGAAGGCGAGATTTTTTTACTTCCCGATGTAGACAGCTATGACGGTATTATTCTTGCGCTCAACGGTAACGATTCCGTGCGTGCCGTAGAAGGTATCGTGCGGCCGTTTATAGATTCCGGAAAGCCTGTTGTCAGTATTGACCAGGAGATCAAAGGAGCCGCATTCTGCGGTATCGACAATTATACTTCCATGTATAAACTCGCTGAACACATGGTGATCGATCACAAGGTAAAAACCGTCAACTATGTCGGAGGACCTGAGGATCACCAGGAAAATATGAGCAGACTCAGAGCTGTTAAGGATTGCCTCAATGCTAACGGTCTCGAACTCGACCCCAAGCGTGTGCGCAATTACAGATTCATGCGCGAGGACGGACAGCTTGCATACGAGGACTTCAAAAAGATGGGTCTTGAAGCTCCGGATGTTGTTTTGTGCGCTAACGATTATATGGCTGTCGGTTACATAGAAGCGGCCACACGAGACGGTTACGAAATTCCTTCTGATTTTGCCGTGACAGGTTTTGATAATGTCAGTATGGGACAGACTTTTTATCCTTCTGTTACGAGTATCAACCGTAACAGACGAAAGGCCGGACTTGAAGCGACCAAGAGACTCATGCAGATGATCAAGAACGGACCTTCCGAAAAGTCGATACTCATTCAGGGCCGCATGAAGCTTAACGAAAGTTGCGGATGCAGATCGAAACGTGACTATCGTGTCGCCTATCAGGACATGATCCTTCTTAATGAATTTAACGAAAGAATGAATATAATACAGGAATATGTCAGAAACAACCTGTGCAGCAAAAACAGCTTTGATGCTTTTATGCGCGACTTTGCGGAGGGATGCGAAGCCTTCGGGATCAAAGAAGTGGCTATATGCATTAACAGATCGTTCTTTGACGGCCTCATAGAAAAAGAACAAAAGGGCTTTACGGACAGCATGAATTACTACAGCAGTAACGTAAACGGTAATTTCAAGCGTTCGGAAGAAGGCATTTTCCCTGTATATTGGGAAAGCAGGAACGAATCGAAGATATTTATCCTTTCGCCGCTTCATTTCGGAAAACAGAGTTTTGGATATACGATATCGGAGTACGATGAGGGATTCTTTAGGTCAGGTAATTACAGAACGTTCATGAACAGTATCTCGCTCGCACTCGAAAACATCAGCCAGAGGATCGCGATCAACGGCGTGAATCTCAAGCTTCAAAAGCTCTATGTAAGAGATTCTCTTACCGATCTTTTGAACAGATTCGGATATGCGGCTTATGCGGGAAATTTCTTCGAGAAGAATTTCGGAAGAGTTTATATTGTTTATATCGACCTCGACGATCTTAAAAAGACCAACGATAAATACGGTCACGCGATGGGTGACGTTGCGCTCAAAGGCATAGCGGATGCGATCTGTACAGCGTTCTCTGATACTGATATCAGAGTGCGTATGGGTGGCGACGAATTCCTTGTCATGGGGGCCTACATAAGCGATGAAGATGTGCGAACAAGGATTTCGACCCTTGACAGATATCTTGATAATTATACCCATGACAATCAGCTTCCGTTCGTTGTATCCGCGAGTGTGGGATTTGTTATAAACAACAACGCTGAAAATACGAGTCTTGAAGAGCTCGTCAAGAGTGCCGACAACAAGATGTATGAGATAAAGCAAAAGAAGAAAGCAAAATGATCGCGGTTTGCGCGGCGATTAACCGCGCAAACCGTAAACATATGACGACAATTCATACAAAAACTTATCGTAATGGAAAGTTTTATATTCGGAAGCGATCGCCGAACGTGCTTTTGCCGAATATCCGAGCGAGCCGCTGCCCCAGCCGATCTCTAAGGTAAACGTTATAAATGCCTCGTTGGGTGCTTCAAGCAGTGTGATCTTATTTTTATCCATGCGGGGAATCTTGATAAGCGGGTATTCTCTCTTTGATGAGCAGTAAACACTGAATCCGTATGCACGGCTGTATTTTGCACCGTATGCTATCGCACACGAATAATCGGTCATTGTGGATCCGACTCCGTTTAGACCATATTCTTCGGATTCTTTTACGGTCGTATATTTGTTTTTGGATGATTTTTTTTGGCCTTCGTTAAATATAGAAACAAAGTGTTTTGCGGCCTCTTCGGAACGTTCGCGCTGTTCGGCCAATACCCATGGCTTGGATACGTAAGATATCCTTCCCTGCTGATGATAATCGATATGGATCGCAGCCTTTTCAAGCACTATGTAGTGGTACAGAAATTTCATCATCGCACGTGTTTCGGGCGCAGAGCCGGCGTACGGTCCCGGGTAGTAGAGCTTGTTCGGGGTATCGCTTATGTATTTCGATTTCTCATAACCCTTGGCAATTTGCCCCCATGAAAGACCGGGAAAATTCCTGTTGATATCGGTGCCGTTAACGGTTGCCTTGAGGAGTTCTTTGCTTTTGTATGTGTATTTTTCGGGATAGAAGCAGACACCGTCACGTCCGTCGGGATTTACACACGGAACGGCGACAAATCGTGTCCTGGCCAGTACTGCCTTCGCTTTTTTTGAACTGTCGTTGAGAAGGTCGACAAGCTCTTTTACTATGTAGGTACAGCCTGCGGTTTCACGGGCGTGGATTGTGCCGGTAAGGATCACGGTATCTTTTTCCTTTTTCGAAGGAATATCGATCTCGATGGCATACATAGGCTGACCGAGGGTTGTCTTTCCTATTTTGTACATGTTGACACCGTCGATCCTTGACAGCTGACGCATTATATTGACAATACTTTTGTATGTATAGCGCTCTTCAATGTTGAAATCGACAGGGGTATATGTGTTTTTACGGTCGGTAACATCTTCCCACTTTTGATCCATTGCTTCCTTATAGAGGGAATCAGGCATGCCGGGGTTACCGATGTAACTGCCGAAGCGGCCGAATGAAGAAGCTATTTCCTGTGAAGTGAGCGGAGTGTCCGAAAGGTTGGAAACGCTGTCTGCATAGTAATCGAAATGATTGACGACTTTGAGAGTCTCGGTTTCGAAGACTTCACTTTCTTCGGAAGCCGTTTCGGGGGAGGGTTGTTGCACGTCAGCGATATCCTCTTTTACGGACGAGGCACGAAGATCTGCCGGGGCAGATGAGATCAAAGTAAGTATAATAAGCGCCACAAAGAATCTATAGGCATTTTTCTTCAAAGAGGACATAATGCTGGCCTTTCGTAAATAAAAGCGGAATGGGAGGTAAGTACGACGCCCGAGCATTTACGGCGCGTGATGTGGGAAAATTATACATGAAATACCCGCTGATATCAATAGAGTAAAATAAAAAGAAAAAATGCGGAATGTGGATAACAGCCATACGAAAACAACAGGACATTAACTAAAAAAGTACCGGCGGGAGCGGGAGGTAAAAATGAGAATTAAAGATTTCGGAACATTTGGAATATGTATAGATGAGTTTGACGGGGATCTGTTTGAAGGAAGCCTGTATGTCCCTGTTTATCCCGATAAGCGTTTATTTAAGAGCATGCAGGGACTTATCGTTGAAATGAACAAAGCACTGGAAACCGCAGGTGTTCCCCATCCGTTTTTTGAATACAGATCCTTTGATGAAGAAAATAAGGACCGTGTGGAAGATGAAGAGAACAGAGCAGGTATTGCAGCGGGTGATGGCGAAATCACCCGGGGTGAAAATGCCGGAAGAAACATGAACGGAACAACATTGACCGATCATGAGAGTGAGCAGGCGAAAAAAAGAGTGTATTACGATCATGACCGCTACGCAGGGAAAAAGGCGACCTTCCTGGTAAATGTTCTCTACAGACAAAACGCCACATGGCAGGGAACCGTGACATGGGTCGAAGGAGAGAAAAAGATGAGTTTCAGAAGTGCGCTCGAACTTTTCGTTTTAATGGAAAGCGCAATGAGATGACGGATGTGGAAACGGCGGACGAGAGATTACGGACGCGGAAACGGCGGACTTGGTCGGTAAGAAAAAGAATTAAATTAGGAGTATAAGTGATCAAAGAGTATTTTACTGTGGACGGTGAGGGAGTCGGTACTTTTACCGAGAAAAAATCGCGTTTTATAGCAACTTTGTTTTATGTCGAAACGGAGGATGAAGCAAAGGAAAGGATCGCATCGATCAAAAAGAAATACTGGGATGCGCGTCATAATTGCTTCGCGTATATAATCGGAACGGATGAGCCGCTCGAAAGGCAAAGTGATGACGGAGAGCCCTCGCATACGGCCGGAATGCCCATATTGTCCGTCCTTAAAGATAACGGAATGAGAAACGTCTGTTGCGTGGTAACAAGGTATTTCGGCGGCATCCTTCTCGGGACGGGGGGGCTTACCCGTGCATACAGAGAAGCTGCTGTGCAGGGAGTTGATGCTTCTGAGGTGATCAGGCGAACGCTTATGTGCAGAGCCGTGGCTGAAACCGATTATGCCGGACAGAGCAGAATGCTCAGGATTTTATCGGCCGAAGGGATCGAGCCGAAAGAGACGATCTACGAAGCAGACGGAGTAAGGATCGTGTTCAATTGCAGTGAAGAGAAGCTGCCGAAAATATCGACCGCAATAGGTGAAGCAACAGCGGGCGAAGGCACCGTTACAAGTGACGGTCTCGAATACGTAACAATTTTGTAACAAGAAATTTATTGCACGAAACAAAGCAAATCATTATAATCACTGCATAGTGGGTTCATGTTTGACTTTATGGATTCGGATAATAAAGCCTTATGATATAGGCGTTTAATAAAAAAACGTTATTGAACGTATTGACAGAGGAGAGATATGGATTACAGCAGATACAGTATGAAATGCTACGTCCGAAAGCTGAAATCTCCGTGGAGGAAACTCAACAGCAAGCTTTGGATCATAGCCTTTCGACTTTTTCTGGTAGCGGTCGTAGCGGCAGCTGTTTGCGTGATAATGGCCGGCTTCGGAGTGGTGAACGGTCTTATTGATACGGCACCGCAGGTTAAGATCGCTGACCTCACGCCGTCGGGCTACAGTTCAACTTCATATTATTCGGACGGAACGGTGGCTCAGGTATTCGCAGGAGCTCAGGCGAACAGAGTGCTCGTTTCCATAGACGAAGTACCGAAGATGGTGCAGCATACGTTCGTCGCTCTTGAAGATGAGCGTTTCTACGAGCACAACGGTATCGATATCAAAGGTATTATGAGAGCCGGTTTCTCAGTTCTCAAAGAGGGCGGTCTTAATTTCGGAGGAAGTACCATAACCCAGCAGTTGCTGAAAAACCAGGTATTCTCGGGCGGTAACGAAGACAACGTCCTTGACAAGATCATACGTAAGATTCAGGAAATGTTCCTTGCCATAAAGCTCGAAGACTATATGAGCAAGGATGAGATACTCGAAAATTATCTTAATTTTGTAAACCTCGGAAGCGGTGCATACGGCATAGAGGCAGCGGCAAACACTTATTTTGACAAGAGTGTTTCCGAATTGACCCTTTCCGAAGCTGCGGTAATTGCGCCCATCGCTTATTCTCCGACTTTACGTAATCCGATCAATTATCCGGAAATGAATGCCAAGAGACGTCAGGACTGTCTCGATAATATGAAGAAGCTCGGATATTGCACTCAGCAGGAGTATGATGAGGCAGTTGCCGATGATGTTTATTCGAGGATCATGGACATTGCGAGTCGTAAGAAAGCGTCCGCTGTAACATCGTTCTCGTATTTTACGGACGAGCTCATCAATCAGGTGACCAAGGACCTTGTCGAAGAACTCGGCTATACGACCGAACAGGCACAGCATCTTATCTATTTCGGCGGTATAAATATTTATACGACGCAGGACAGACAGATCCAGTCGATAGTGGACAAGTACTATACAAACGAGGAAAACTTCCCCGAATTCGGTTTTACGAATTCAACGGGATCGTGTTATGAACTCTATCCTTACAATCTTTCCGTATATCATCAGGACGGAACGATAACTCACTATCACAGAAACGATCTGCTCGAATACTTTAAGGATTATAACGATACTCAGGGATATTACTATCACGAGCATGGAAAGACCGGAATCAACGAGCTGTTCCTGAATCTTGAGGATATGAACGCCAAGATCGAGGAATTCCGTAATCATGTCGTTGCCGAGGGTGAGACATATATCGAAGACAAGGATGTTGTTAAACAGCCGCAGTCTTCGTTTACGATGATCGAGCAGGCAACGGGTCAGGTAAAAGCAATCTATGGCGGAAGAGGTGTAAAGACCGGACTCAGAACCCTCAACCGTGCTACGCAAAGTCCGCGTCAGGTAGGATCGACGTTCAAGGTACTTGCTGCATTCCTTCCCGCGATCGATGCGGCAGGTCTTACACTCGCATCGGTTCAGGACGATTCGCCGTTCTTCTATCCGCAGACGACGAAAGAGGTTTATAACTGGTACAATACGGGATTCAGAGGACTTCAGACCATCAGAAAGGGTATCTCAAGCTCGCTTAATATCGTTGCGGTCCGCACACTCCAGCAGATCGGCGCACCGCTTGGATTTTCATACCTTACGAAGCTTGGTTTCTCGACTCTTGTTAAATCAAAGAGGATGGAAGACGGAACTTTCTATTCGGATATAAACCTTTCAATAGCACTCGGAGGACTTACAAACGGTGTATATAACGTTGAACTTAACGCTGCATACGCGTCGATAGCAAACAAGGGTGTTTACAACACTCCGATCATGTATACCGAGATCCGCGATCATGACGGCAACCTGTTGCTGTCAAAGAAGACGAAGTCATCACAGGTTATGAAGACATCAACTGCATGGCTGCTCACGGATGCGATGGAGGATACGATCACGAACGGTACCGGTTCGAGGCTTGCATTTAAGGATTACAAGATGCATCTTGCCGGCAAGACTGGTACGGCCTCGAAGAACAACGACCTTTGGTTCGTCGGTTATTCGCCGTATTATACGGCAGCGGTCTGGACGGGATTCGACCATGGTTTTGAACAGAAAAACAAGTCGTATCAGCAGGATCTTTGGAGAAACATCATGGAAGAGGTGCATTCTTCAATGCAGTTGCCCGACAAAGAGTTTGAAATGCCCGACTCCATTGTAAAGGCAAATATATGTACAAAATGTGGAAAGCTTGCTGTAGCCGGACTTTGTGACGAAGCCGAGGGTGGATCCACGGTAGCCACGGAGTACTTTGCAAAAGGAACCGTTCCTACGGAGAAATGTACTTGCCATGTACGCGTGACGATCTGTAAAAAGTCGAAAAAGATAGCGCGTGAAGATTGTCCCGAGAAGAAAACAAAGAGTGTGGTACTCCTTATAAAGGATGAGAATTACGAGTATCCTCCCGAATGGGAAGAGATACTTAAGGATGAGTACCCGTTACCCATAACAACAAATGATACACCGTACATTTATCACCCCGATGAGTTGTGTGACGTACACCTTCCTCACGGAATGATGCTCGATGAGAACGGAGACCTCGTACCTTCGGATGAGGACGGAGATGACGGGGAAGCAACGGATACCGAAGATGAAACAGATGAGGATGGAGATGACTCGTCTGCCAAGAAATCAAGTAAAAAGAACAAAAATAAAAACGTTACGGAAAACGAAGACGCAGAAGGAGACGTTGTCGCAGACAACGTTCCCGCGGGCTGATTCTTCCCCCCGAGTTGAGGGTTAACCGTCCTTTTTGGCTGACGGTTTCCCCCGGGTCGGGGGTTAACTATATTTCTTCTTAATTTCGTCAAGTCTTTTTTGAGTGATCGATTCGTGACCGAGATTTCCGGGGTGATAGAAGGAAGCACCTTTCAGTTCGTCGGGAAGGTATTGCTGCGGATAATAATGATCTTCATAGTCATGAGGATAAACGTAATCGAGACCGTGACCGAGCTTGGCCGCCCCTTTGTAATGGGCGTCCATGAGGTGTGCGGGAACTCTCGGTGTAATCTTTGACGCTACTTCGCTCAGGGCGTCATCTATGGCGCAGATCGCAGAATTACTCTTGGGAGCGGTTGCAACGTATATTGCGGCCTCCGAGAGCACGATCCTCGCTTCGGGCATGCCGAGCCTCTCTACTGCCTGGGCGGCGGCCACAGCTACAGTGAGAGCATTGGGGTCTGCAAGGGAGACATCTTCGGCAGCACAGATCATGATCCTTCTGGCAATGAATTTTATGTCTTCACCGGCATAGAGCATTCGCGCAAGATAATAAACAGCGGCATCGGGATCCGATCCGCGCATGCTTTTGATAAATGCGGAGATCGTGTCGTAATGAGAGTCGCCGTTCTTGTCGTAATTGATCGCTCTTTTCCTTATACATTCAGCGGCGACGTCGAGGTCGACATGAACGTAGCCGTCCTCATTTTTTGATGTTGTGAGTGCCGCAAGCTCTATGGCGTTAAGGGCGTTTCTGGCATCTCCGTTTGCACTGTCGGCAATAAAATCAAGAGCTTCGGGCGTCAATTTGAGATTGAAACCGCCGAGGCCTTTTTCTTTATCGGAAACGGCACGCATCAGCAGCTGTTTTATATCGTCTGCGGATAATGCGTGAAGCTCGAAGATCAAAGATCTCGAGATGAGAGCGCTGTTAACCTCAAAATAGGGATTCTCTGTTGTGGCGCCGATAAGGATGATCGTGCCGTCTTCCACAAACGGGAGGAGATAGTCCTGCTGGCCTTTATTAAATCTGTGTATCTCGTCGATGAAAAGAATGGTACGCTTTCCAAAACCGCCGTAGGTCTTCTTGGCTTCTTCGACGACGTCTTCCATATCTTTCTTACCGGCGCAGGTTGCATTTATCTGTTTGAATTCACAGCTCGTGGAATTGGCTATAACCTTTGCAAGTGTGGTCTTACCGGTTCCGGGAGGACCGTAAAAGATCACGGAGCTTAATCGGTCGGCTTTTATAGCACGATAAAGCATCTTGTCTTTACCGATGATATCCTGCTGCCCGACTATCTCGTCGAGAGTTGAGGGTCTCATGCGCGAGGCAAGAGGTGACTCCTTTTCACGTGACTGTGAACTTGAATATTCGAATAGATCCATGAAGACTCCTTTTGGCTCCGAAATCCGCTTATTTAAGGTCTAAAACCCGGAGCACACCAGATAATTCGTAACACTGTAATTATAGTGGTCTTAATCTTTATTGGCAAGAAGAACGGGAAACAAAAGTACATAATTAGTTAATTTTTTCTTGACAAACTTACATAACGTGAGATATAATTGCGATAATCGAAAAAGGGCAAGAATAGACCTGATTCATTTTATGTTGCGATTTAAATTCAGGAGGTTTTCCATATGAACTTTAATGTTAGATTAAAGCAGCTCAGACAGAAGAACAAGCTCACACAAAGTGAACTCGCCGACATTCTCGGACTCAAGCCTACAGCGATTTCAAATTATGAGTCCAAGCGTAATGAGCCTTCGTTCGATAAGCTTATTGCCCTTTCAAAGTATTTTGATGTTTCGTGTGATTATCTGCTTGGTGTTTCCGATGCATATCTTCCGATAGTCGGTGAGGTTCTTGATAAGGAGATCGTAGAGTTCTTCAATCTCTATCAGCAGCTTAACAGCCAAAGTGCAGAGGAAGTCAGGAGTTATGTTAATTACCTGATCTACAAACAGGAGAACGAATGACGAGCTTCTTTATTGACAGTGAAGCCCGAGGGCCTGAAAACAGCGTTTTCGGACCCTCTTTTTATCGTAAAGATCAAGTTTGTTTTGTGGTGAAGACGGATAGGAGTCCTGCGTATGGAGAAGATTCTTCTTGTAGATGATAATAATGTCAGCCTGTCGCTTGCAAAAAACATGCTTGGAGACAAGTATGAGATATATGCGGTACTTTCGGGGGAGCAGGCAATTAAATTTCTTGAAAAAAAAGATGTCGATCTTGTTCTTCTTGATATCAATATGCCCGAACTGTCGGGATTTGAAACTCTCAAACTGATCCGCGAACTTCCGGGATATCTTAATATTCCCGTGATATTCCTTACTTCGGATTCCAACCCGGAAACTGAACGGAAGTGTTTTGAGCTCGGAGCATTTGATTATATTTCAAAACCTTTTCAGAAAATAACGCTTTGCAGCAGAGTGGAACGTACTCTTGATCTGGTATCGCTCAGAAAAGATCTTGAAGGCAGACTCCTTGAAAAAACAAAACAGATAGCCAGGATATCCCTGAAATCAATGATGATGATCGCGAATACCGTTGATAAAAAGGATCCTCTTGCGGCAGAACATTCGAACAATGTTGCATGGTTTTCCGTGGAGATGGCAAAAAAGCTCGGCTGGGATAACGATGATCTTTATAATCTTCAGAACCTTGCTCTTATACACGACATAGGTAATATCGGAGTTCCCGAAAACATCATCAGAAAAAAAGGACAGCTTACTTCCGATGAATACGAAACAGTCAAGAAGCATACCACGCTCGGTAAAAACATACTCGCAGACATGACTGTAATAAGAAAAGCAGCCGAGATCGCCGAATCCCATCATGAGCGTTATGACGGAAAAGGGTACCCGAACGGCATTTCGGGCAATGATATTCCGATCGAGGCAAGGATCATCGCAATCGCCGATGCCTTTGATTCGATGACGAGCGACAGATCATACAGAAAGAAGCTGTCACGCGAAGAGGTGCTTGAGGAGCTCAAAAAAGGAAGAGGAACGCAGTTTGATCCAGAACTTGTTGATGTAGCCATCGGTCTTCTTTCGCAAGATGAATTTAAGCGTGATGAAGTCGATATTATCCGCGAGGAAGAGATGATGGTCGAAAATTCGAGACTCCTGCAGGATGTTTTGTCGGAGTATACGAACCGGCCAAAGAAGAATCATGTGCGTGATCAGCTTACCGGACTGTGGAGCAGTTCCTACGCGATGGACGAGATAGACGGATATCTTTCCGATAAGCGCAGTAACGGGTGCTTCATGCTCATAGATATAGACGGGTTCTCACAGATAAACGATAATCTCGGACATATAGTCGGTGATTCCGTTATAAAGAATATCTCGGTTATCCTTAACGAGATGATGCGCAAGGACGATATCATATGTCGTGTGGGCGGAGACGAGTTCATATTGTTCTTTAAAGACGGAGGCAGCAAGGAGTTTGCGACTTCAAAGGCTGAAGAGATAATCCTTTGTCTTGACGACGGACTTAAGAATCCGGTTTCCGATGAAAGGATCTCGGTTTCGATAGGTATCACGATAGCACAATCTGACGGTAAGGATTTCGCGACTTTGTATAACAAGGCAGATAAGGCGTTATATCTTGTAAAGGAAAACGGAAGGCATTCGTATCACTTCTTCTCGGATGAAGGAAGCATGATGAGAAATTCACTTTCCGGCACAAGGATCGATCTTGAGTATCTTAAGAAGTTCGTTTCGGAAAAAGACTCCACGCCCGGCGGTTTTATGGTTGAGTACGAGAGCTTCAAGAAGATTTTCAGGTTCCTCGGACGTGCTCAAAAGAGGTCCTCGAGGCCTATAATCCTTCTGCTCCTGACGCTCACGGCAGCTGATGGGAGCCCGGCAAACAGCAATCTGCTCGGTTCTTCGATGATCTACCTGAAGAGCGCAATCACGATGGCTATCAGGAGCGGCGATGTAATGACGAATTACAGCAGCAGCCAGTATCTTGCGATACTTTTGGAGTCGACGACGCAAAACGGATATCTCATAGCCGAAAGAATAAGAAAGATCTTTTACGAGAACGTTACGGATCCCGACATAAGGCTTACGTATGATATCGATACGACGCCTTTTATACAGAATAATTCATATGAGGAAGATTGATCATGGATTCAAATACAAATGAAAATAACGGACAGGGAAGGTCTAAAGCGGTGAGGATCGCCGCCCTTCTCGGTGTTGTGGCAATAGTCGGACTCATTGTTGCCGCGGCCGTAGTTGCGGTCATAGGAGGGGAAAACTCCGGTAAGATCGTTATCGGCCTCATTTCGCTCAGCTTTTTTATCGGAGTCATGGTGTATCTTGGGGGACTCTTCACAAAGCTCAAGAATAAAAAGAAGAATGGTGAGCTTTAAATATCGGTGACATCGATAGCGGCGATCTTTGAAGTCAGTTTTACATCTTTTACGGGATGGAGCCGTTTGTACGAACGCTCGATCCTTTCGGTGATCAGGAAAGCATTTTCCATAGTAACGTCGTTTAGCAGGATCAGATACTGGGTAAGGCTGTAACGCGTATAGACATCGCGTCTTCGAAGCGTTTCCTGAACGACATGTTTGAGTTCGTCCATACAGCGGTTGTAATGCTTTATATCCTGAGGAACGACGGAGTCGTCAATGTCGGAAAAGAGAGTGAGAAGACAGAGAAATGCCGTCTCACCGCTTCGCCTGCAACCGCGTTCCGTTAATTGATAAATGTCTTTGAAAATCTCGTATTCACAGAAGAACGCACCTGTACTTCCGAATGATTCCCTGAGTTCTGCCTGAACGGAGAGTATACTGTTTTCGGCCACATTAAGAGCTTTTGTTATCTCGCGATACAGAAGCTTGATCTCGTTCGAGGGAGTAATACCGAATTCTTTGTAGAAAACTTCGGTGGTCTCGTGATACTTTTCGAGGGCTTCCCGGCGGTCACCTGCGAGGTACATCGACTTGATCAGATGGTAATAGAGCGTTTCGTCGTTCTTTTCGATATAGAGAGCCCTTTGGCATGCGGCAACGGCTAAAGGATACTTGGCTTGACGATAACAGAGTTCGACCATTTCGCATACAGCATTCACATAAGCAGTATGAAGTCTGTTACGGATCGACTCGGTCCAGGTAGATTTGTTTGTGTGAAGAAAGTTACCTTTATAAAGCGCAAGGGCTTCCTGATATAGTTCGATGCGGCGTGTATCCGATATGTTCTTTCCGTGGGCGCGTTGAAGAAGATCTTCAAATACTTCGTAATCAAGAACCGTGTTTTCGGGATAATTCCATGTAAAGATTCCTTTTTTAAATGAGATTGGCGTAAAGTCGCTGTTGTTTGCGAGAGGCGCGAGAAATGCACGGACACGGTGAACAAGCACCTTGATGGATCCACGTGCGCTGCTTTCACTCTTCTCGTCCCATATCAACTCGGCTACCTCACTCGAAAGGATCTCCTTGTTCTTGTTGACAAGAAGATATGCAAGGAAATTACGGGGTTTGTAGGCCCGGTTTATAGAATCGGATACAATATTTTTATTGCATTTGATCGAAAAATCTCCGAGGGTCGTTACATAGATCGTGTTATCCATCATAAAATACGGTTCCTTTCGGGAATATACCCGTTAATTATACTTGATTGCATATTTCTTTACAAGTACAGTGCACGCATGACGGTATGACTGACATAAAATTTTGTGAACGGGGCTTGCTTTACTATGTTCAAACAGTGAAGTATAATAATCATATTGTCCGATGAGGTTGAAACGAGGCATGATCATATTGCCCGATGAGGTTGAAACGAGGCATGATCATATTGTTTGGCGTGGTTGGAACGAGGCGGATCGGCAATGTCCGCTTCAATACGGAAAGGATGGGTGGACCGTGAAACAGGAATCAGAAACATACAGAAGACTGCTCGACGGTGTCGGAGAGGCTGTTTTTTTGTTTGATGGGAACGGAAAGATCATCTACCACAACGAAGCCGCAAAGGATGAACTCGGGTATAAATCCTTTGACGAAGTCAATATATCTTCGATTTTTCCGAGAATGATCCATTTGGCAGACGAAAAGGGTATAATCATGCCGAATCGCTCGGTCAAAGAAAAACGTACATTCGCATACAGAAGCAACAACACATGCTATCCGGTCAAGCTCACGATAAAAAAGCTTGATGAAGACGCGGAATACCATGTCGCATATGCGGAGAACGATCAACAGCATTATGATGATGAGCGTGCCAACAAGAAGGTCCTTGCAGATGCGGAAGAAGCAAACCGCATGAAGGATCAGTTTACCGCAAACATTACTCATGAGCTGAGAACTCCTATAAACGGTATCAAAGGCCTTATTGAAGACCTCAAGAGAACACCTCTTAATGTCGAACAGCAGGAATGTGTAAAGATAGTTCTTCATAGCTGCGACAACATGACAAAGATAATCAATGATATCCTCGATTATGCAAAAATAGAAGCGGGCAAGGTTACGCTTGAAGAAAGAGAAATAAGTCTTACGAACGTGATAAACGATGTACTGAGGCTTCAGATCTCGAGTGCCGTCGAAAAAGGACTCAAGGTTATCGTCAATATTGTCGGAAAGGTACCGGATTCTGTTATCGGAGACGAACTCAGACTCGGTCAGATACTCAATAACCTTTTATCAAACGCCATAAAATTCACGAGTACGGGATATGTCGGACTTGATATAACAGCAACACGCGCGGACAAAGACAGCGTAGAGCTGCTTTTTATGGTCATAGACACGGGTATAGGTATCTCGCCGGAGGAAAAAGACAAATTGTTTAAGAGCTTTTCACAGGTTGACGGGTCGATTACGAGAAGATACGGAGGAACAGGCCTCGGACTTTCAATCACAAGGCAGTTTGCGGCGATGATGGGAGGGACCATAAACGTTGAAAGCGAAAAGGGAAAAGGAAGTACTTTTGCTTTCTCGGTCAAGCTCAAGCTCGGAACAAAACGCGGAGATCTAATAAACTTCCCGCAAGGCAAGTCGGAATATTCTCATGTTTTTGAAAATACAATGGTCCAGGAGGACGAGTCGGAAGAGGATGAACTTCTCGGAAGCGGTGAAAACGACCGCGGAGGTTCGTTCAGTACGTTGACAGGTTCCCCGCAGGGCATTCAGCTATATATTCCTAAGGAAGAGGCGGATATGAAAGAACTCAGAGAGCATCTCGAGAGGCTCTCGATATGCGCCGAGCTCGGTGCATGGGAAAAAGCGGAGGGGTACGCGACGACGATAAAACAGCTTATCGCAAGCTACAATCCCGATCTTACAAAGAAAGCATTTTCCCTTCTTCTTAACACGAGAAAGGAAAAAACCGATGAGGTACTCGAACAGACGGAAGAACTGGAAGACCTTCTGTAACGGTTACCCGAAAGACAACCGGGAAATTGTACGGTTATCCGAAAGACAACCGGGAAATTGTACGGTTACCCGAAAGACAACCGGGAAATGATAACGGTTACCTGAAACACAACCCGGAATTCACATCTATAAGGTGAGAGGTCATTGACAATATGGAATTCAAGCGAGTAGAAAAAGATAATATACTTCTTATCGATGACGTTACGTCGAATCTCATCACGCTTTCGGAGATAATACGTAACGAGGGATATATTGCGAGACCGGTCAAGAGCGTCGAGTATGCGATGCGAGCCGTTGACGCGGAGCTTCCCAGTATCATCCTGCTTGATGTAACTATGCCCGATATGAACGGATACGATTATTGCCGTATCCTGAAAAAAGACATCAGGACCAGAAATGTACCCGTGATCTTTATTTCGGGACTTACGAGCGCGAAAGACAGGATAAAGGGTTTTGAGTGCGGAGCGGTCGATTTTATAACAAAGCCGTTTGAGAACCTTGAGGTATTGATGCGTATAAACACGCATCTGAAAGAATACCACATGCAGAAGAACCTGTATGTCAGGAATCAAAAGCTTAACATCCTCGTCAGCAAGCAGCTGCAACAGCTTGAGACGGAGCGGATCAACCTGATAACATGTCTCGCAAATCTTTGTGAGAACAGGGATATTCCCGAATCTTTCCATCATTCCGATAACATTGCGGCTAACAGCAAGCTTATAGCAATGGGACTTTCACTTACTCCGAAATACGAGAAGGTCATCACGAACAGTTTTGTGGATATGATAGAGATAGCGGCAAGGCTTCATGATGTCGGAAAACTTGCTGTCCCCGATAAGGTGCTGTTGAAAAAAGGAAAGCTCGGAAGCAAGGAGATCGAGCAGATGAACAGGCATTGCGAGGAAGGTCTTAAGGTGGTCGAATCTCTTTATGTTAACGGAGCGGGGCTTAATATATTCCTAAGAATGGCACAGGATATAGTCTTGTATCATCATAAGAGGTGGGACGAAGGCGATCACAGCAGAAAAGATTTCCCTTTGCCGGCAAGAATAGTCGGAATATGCGATGTCTTCGATGCTCTTACCGCACAGAGACTGTATAAAAAACCGTACAGTAAAAAGGCTGCCCTTAAAGCGATCAAAGCACAGTCGGGGAAAATGTTCGATCCTGATCTTGTGGATATAATGATGAGGCTTGAGAGACGTCTTGTCACTACGGAGCACGGGATGAAATTGGACGATGACGAATATATTCCCGAATGGCAGATAAACGATCCCAGGAGATAGACGTTTTTTATGAAAAATGATTACCTTGATTACGGAAAACACAGCAGAAGAAGGTCGGCGGGCAAGAAGACCGCCATTGCGGCTGTTATAGTCATGCTCATTGCCGCCGCGGCGGGGCTGACTGTGTTTTTTGTTTCTTCATATTATTATGAGATAATAGATGAGCAGGATCAAAGCGTGAATGCCGCGCCGGTTCCGGTGAGTGTTGCCGAAACAATGGACAATCCGGGAGCGATGGAACAAACGGGAGTATACGGACTCTGGTATAATTCACAGAGTGCCGAAGCAGATGACTCTGAGGCTTCGATATATCATCCCGAAGAGCATTTGTGGATGGGCGACTTTAAGGATGAGAGGGAGCGTGTCACAGCGAAAGGAATATATATCTCATCCTCATATATGACCGCCAAATTTGATAAAGCACTTGAACTCGTCGAGTCGACCGAGCTCAACACGATGGTTATAGACGTTAAGACCGAGGACGGCTATATTACGTTTAATATGGATGGTTGCGAAACCGCCAAGGAGATCGGGGCGCTCACAAAATCAATCCCCGACATAGAGAAAACGATCAAAAAGCTCAAAGAAAAAGGAATCTATGTTGTCGCGCGAATCGTATCAATGATGGATCCGAAGCTGTCCAAGTATCATCCCGAGCTTGCGGTCACCAAAAAAGACGGAACACTTTTTAAAGACAATGCGGGTAAGACATGGCTCAATCCTTTTAAGGAGGGCGTTTGGGATTATCTGCTCGATCTTTCGCGTGAATGCGTCAAGGTTGGCTTTGATGAGATAAACTTTGACTATATCCGTTTCTCGACCGGCAAGGGTATGAACGATGTCGATTTTTCTGCCGATGCGGGTGAAAGAACAAGGATCGATGCGATAACCGACGGGCTCAAGAGAATATGTGAAGAGATAAAGCCGATGGGTGCTTTCGTTTCGTGCGATGTATACGGAGCCATAGTCACGAGTACGGTTGATGCAAAAATAGTAGGACAGAGCTTCTTCAGGATGTCGCAATATGTCGATTATATCTGCCCGATGGTCTATCCGTCCCACTATGCGGACGGTTATTATAACCTCGATCATCCCGATATGCATCCCTACGAACTTGTCCATCATGCACTTCTTGATGCAAACAAAGTACTGTATATGATAGATCCCGACGGCAACAAAGCCGATGTACGACCATGGTTGCAGGACTTTACGGCATCATGGGTAAGATATCATCTCGATTATGGTGCAAAAGAGGTCAGAGACCAGATAAATGCCGTCTATGATACCGGATACAGTTCATGGCTTTTATGGAATGCGGGTATCGAATATACAAGGGGCGCACTACTTGACCCTTGAATAAAAATATTTCGTGAGCTATACTACTGAAAGATGACCCTTGCCGTAACAGGCTATGGGAAAGAAACAGAGGTAACAAAGAATTATGGATGAAGAGATCAAAGAAATTGCGCAGAGGATCAGCGGACTCAGAGATGCATGCGGTTACACCAGGGATGAATTTGCGGATGAGCTCGGAATAGACAGAGATGTATATGCCGAATATGAAACGACCGGAAAAAACATTCCCATAAGCGTTATCTATGACATCTCAAAGAAGTGCGGAGTCGATTTTGCCGAGATACTTACGGGCGAATCCGCAAAACTTGAGAAGTATCATGTCGTCCGTGCCGGAAAGGGACAGTATATCGACAGATACCCGGGATATATTTTCAAGGATCTGGCATTCCGGTTCCCCAAAAAGATCATGCAGCCCCTTCTTGTTACGATCGATCCCTCCGATAAGAGGGCAGACCTTGTATCACACGGCGGTGAAGAGTTTAACTATGTGATCGAGGGAACGATAATCGTCACTATCGGTGACAAGGATCTTACTCTTGAAGCAGGCGACAGTGTGTATTTCAATCCGACGATACCTCACGGACAGAGGTGTGGATGCGATAAACCTTCGACTTTCCTTACGGTGATAAGCGAGGTGTGAGAGCCCTGGCCAGGGAGCTGTGCTTTTACTCCGGCGCAGACCTACAGGGCGTTACGAGGAACACACCGGCCAATAGGTGACTTGCGGCCTTTTTACTACAGGAAAGTGAGAGGAAACAATAAATGTTAGAGAAATTTTTACCACGTATCAAATTTGATTCATATGAAGACTTTAAAGCAAATTACAAAGTAAACATTCCGGAAAACTTTAATTTCGGATTCGATATTGTAGACGGATGGGCCAAAGAAAAGCCTGACAACAGAGCTCTTGTTTGGTGTGATGACGAAGGAGAGGAAAGAACATTTACGTTTGCGGATATGAGCAGACTCTCAAATAAAGCCGCAAATTATTTTAAATCACTCGGACTCCACAAAGGAAGCGTCGTAATGATGATCCTCAGGAGACGTTATGAATACTGGATATGTGCGACTGCACTGATCAAACTTGGTGTAATACTTATCCCCGGTACACTGCAGCTGACGGAACATGACCTCGTATACAGGGCACAGGCGGCAGATATAGAGATGTTTATCGGTCTTGATGACGATTTCGTTGTTGAGCAGATAGAAAAAGCAAGTGCAAAATCTCCCAGTGTTAAGCACATCATGCTTGCTAACGGACACAGAAAAGGATGGCTCAATCTTCACGACGGAATGAGAGATCAGAGCGAAGTTTTTGAACGTCCTACCGGCGACGAAGCAACACATAACAATGACATAATGCAGATATATTTTACGTCGGGAACGACCGGAATGCCCAAGATGGTATGCCACAATTATATCCATCCTCTCGGACATATCGTTACGGCGGGATACTGGCAGTGCGTTCAGGAAAATAAGCTTCATATGAGCGTTTCCGATTCGGGCTGGGCTAAGTTCGGATGGGGTAAGATCTACGGACAATGGATCTGCGGAGCTACGGTATTCTGTTATGATATGAAGAAATTCGTTCCGACAAAATTGCTCGAGAAGATATCGGCGTATAAGCTCACAACGTTTTGCGCACCTCCCACAATGTACAGATTCATGCTTCAGGAAGATGTTGCCGCATATGATCTGTCGAGTGTTCAGCGCTGGTGTACGGCTGGAGAGCCTCTCAATCCCGAGGTAGTTAACAAATGGCGCTCTTTTACGGGCCATACGATAGCAGAGGGCTTCGGTCAGACCGAAGGAACTGTTCTTGTAGCCAATTTCCCCTGGTTTGAGCCCAAGGCAGGTTCAATGGGTAAACCTTCTCCGATCTATGACATAAGATTATGGAACAGTGAAGGTCATGAAGCCGAAGACGGACAGGAAGGTGAGATCACTGTCAGAGGCCTTGACAAAGAATATCCCGTAGGACTCTTTGTAGGTTATTATCGTAATGAGGAACTCACTAAGGAAGCGATCGGTTCGGGAGCATATAATCTTAAGGATGTGGCTTGGCGTGACAGTGACGGATATCTCTGGTTTGTCGGCCGCCACGACGATGTTATCAAGTGCTCGGGATACCGTATCGGACCGTTTGAGGTTGAAAGTGCTCTTATAACGCATCCCGCTGTTGTAGAATGTGCCATAACGGCAGCGCCCGATCCTATCAGAGGTCAGGTGGTTAAAGCAACGGTAGTCCTTGCCAAAGGTTATGAACCGAGTGATGAGCTCACAAAAGAACTTCAGAACCATGTTAAGCATAACACGGCACCATATAAGTATCCCAGGATCATTGAGTACGTTAAGGAGCTTCCCAAGACACTCGGCGGAAAGATAAAGCGTGCACAGATCAGACATGAGGATGCCGAAAAGGCTGAAAAAAAATAAGAAGCGCGGGGGAAGATTCCCCCTCGTGAATATAAGCGTTAAATAAGACGGGAGAGGTGAAAACCATGTACAAAAAGGGCATAATGCGGAAAATCATATCGCAGGTGCTCTTTTTTGCGCTCTTTTTGACAGGCTGTACGTCCGGATCGTTCGAAAGTGCAGCAGAGCTTTATGCCAAGGGTGAGTATGAATTGGCTATGGAAGCGTTTGAAAAAGCGGCCGATGAAAACCCGGATGATGTGGACGTCAAGATCGGACAGGGATTTAACCTTGCAATGCTCGGAAAAACAAGAGAAGCGATCGATGTGCTCTATCCGATATACGAGGGTTCGGTACTCGACGGTCCTCAAAATGAGAAAGATGTCGACCGGATCTACGACCTCGGGTCGATATTGATCGATCTTTATATTGAGGAAGGAAGTCCGGTAAATGCCGGATATGTATCCGATCAGCTTATATTTCTTGCGAGGAATACCGACGAAAAGGAAAAGTATCAGCTCAAAAGCGCCGAAATATACGTTGAGCTCTATAAGGATAATCTGAAATACGAGGCTGCTTACAGAAAGGCACTGACCGATATAATCAATCTCTCGATCTATGCCGGTGACGAATATGTTGCCCTTGTGAACAGCTACCGTGCCGGCGGTGATTATAAGGGAATGCTGGCGGCAGCGGATAATATGATCATTTATATGAGAGGCAGATCGGCGCATATAGACAATTTCCCGGCTGTTATAGGCGCAATCCTGGATGCTGCCGAAGTTTCCGGATATGACGAATACGAAAAAAAACCACAGGATTATTATGCCGCGGCTCAGGAGTTTATCACCCTTGCCGGAGACAAGGGGCTTACGTATGAGCAAAAGCTGCGCTACAGGATCGTTATAGCGGAAAGAATGCATCAAAACGACGTGGCCATACGTCTTCTCGGTGTTTATCTCAATCATTGCAAGGATGATGAAAAAGCTATCAAAGAAAAGGCATTTTTGGAAGACAGATTTTGATCAAAATCTGTCCATGGCGGACAAAATCCGACATCAAAATTATCAATCTGTATGATCGGTGTTAGGTAAAAAGTTATGAAAACCCTTTAATAACAGGCTTTTTGAGGACAAAAATATACATATGATCAGTAAACAGGTCACCACAATATATTGTGTAGACCTGTTTTTTGATTACATATATTTTGTGCTTTTTTGTATTGACACTGCGTATGGCATTTGATAAACTCAGTATATAAGCCTGATAGGAGAGGAGAGGTATAATGAATAGCTTTACAGTTACTAAGAGAGATGGGGAGATAGCAGAATTTAATCTGGATAAGATCTCCAATGCGATCAAAAAAGCATTCAACGCTACAGAAAAACTTTATAATGATGATATTATCAATCTTTTGGCATTAAGGGTTACATCAATGTTCCAGACAAGGATCGAGAACGGGACCGTAAGCGTTGAAGCGATCCAGGATTGTGTTGAGGAAGTCCTTAATCAGACAGGATATAATGAAGTGGCAAAGGCATACATCCTTTACCGCAAGAATAGAGAAAAGATCAGAAACATGAAGTCTACGATCCTTGACTACAAGGAGCTCGTTAACAGCTATGTTAAGGAAGAAGACTGGCGTGTAAAGGAGAATTCTACCGTTACGTATTCGGTCGGTGGACTTATTCTTCATAATTCGGGTTCTATAACCGCAAACTATTGGCTTTCCGAGATATATGATGACGAGATAGCTAATGCTCATAAGAATTCGGATATACATATTCACGATCTTTCAATGCTTACAGGTTATTGTGCAGGTTGGTCGCTCAAGCAGCTTATTAAAGAGGGCCTCGGCGGAATCCCCGGCAAGATCACTTCTTCACCTGCAAAACATCTCTCTACTCTGTGTAATCAGATGGTTAATTTCCTCGGGATCATGCAGAACGAGTGGGCCGGTGCTCAGGCATTTTCGTCCTTCGATACATATCTCGCTCCTTTCGTTAAGATCGACAATTTAAGTTATCATGATGTTAAACAGTGCATCCAGTGCTTTGTTTACGGTGTAAATACTCCCAGCCGTTGGGGAACTCAGGCTCCTTTCTCAAATGTCACACTTGATTGGACTGTTCCCAACGACCTTGCAAATCTTCCCTGCGTTATAGGCGGAGAAGAGGTTGATTTCTGTTACAAAGATTGTAAGAAAGAGATGGATATGGTCAACAAGGCATTCCTTGAGATCATGATCGAGGGTGATGCCAACGGACGTGGATTCCAGTATCCTATTCCTACATATTCCATCACGCGTGATTTTGACTGGTCAGATACGGAAAACAACAGACTTCTCTTTGAGATGACGGCTAAGTACGGCACACCTTACTTCTCGAACTATATCAACAGTGATATGGAGCCTTCGGATGTACGTTCGATGTGCTGCCGTCTCCGTCTTGATCTTCGTGAGCTTCGTAAAAAGTCAGGCGGATTCTTCGGATCGGGTGAGTCAACAGGTTCTGTCGGCGTCGTAACGATCAATATGCCGAGAATCGCTTATCTTTCGGCAAATGTGGACGAATTCTATAAGCGTCTTGACCACATGATGGATATCGCCGCAAGATCACTTAAGGTTAAGCGTGAGATAATCACAAAGCTTCTTAATGAGGGTCTTTATCCTTATACAAAGAGATACCTTGGTACATTCAACAATCATTTCTCGACGATCGGACTTGTCGGAATGAATGAGGTTGGTCTTAATGCAAAGTGGCTTGGTTGCGACATGACAGACAAGAGAACTCAGGACTTTACGATCGATGTTCTTAATCATATGCGTGAGAGACTTTCTGACTACCAGGAAGAGTACGGAGATCTTTATAACCTCGAGGCTACTCCCGCAGAGTCAACAAGCTACAGACTTGCAAAGCATGATCGCTCGCGTTGGCCTGATATAAGAACAGCCGGTGCAAAGGGTGATGCTCCTTACTATACAAACTCGAGTCATTTGCCGGTTGATTTTACAGAAGATATATTTGCTGCGCTTGACATTCAGGACAGACTTCAGACACTGTATACTTCGGGAACCGTATTCCATGCTTTCCTTGGTGAAAAGATGCCTACATGGGAATCGGCAGCAAAACTTGTTCGTACGATCGCAACCAATTATAAGCTTCCGTATTATACGATTTCACCTACATACTCGATCTGTGCAAAACACGGATACCTTGACGGCGAACAGAAGGTATGCCCCATCTGCGGTGGCGAGGCAGAGGTATACTCGAGAATTACGGGTTACTACAGACCGGTTAAGAACTGGAATATCGGAAAGACTCAGGAATACAAGAATCGTACCACATACAATCCGATGAAGTATAACCGTTATGAAATGGAATCTGCTTTTGATGCTGTAAATACGGAGAGTGAGGCTAAAGAAGATTCGTTTGACAAAGAGATTTCATCTCTTGTAGGAGACGGTCTTTACCTCTTTACAACGAAGACTTGCCCTAACTGCAAGCTTGCAAAACAGTACCTTGACGGCTTGGATTATAAGGTGATCGATGCGGAAGAAAATCCGGAGATGGCCAAAGAATTCGGGATAATGAGTGCACCTACACTTGTTGTAATGCAGAACGGCAAAAAAACAAAGTATGCGAATGCGTCCAATATTAAACGTTATGCAGAGATTTGATCGGTAGCATTCGGAAAAATTAGTTATATATTAAAAGAGTCCATAATGTATCGACCCCCAAAAGTCAGACAACAATCTAACTTTTGGGGGTCGCCTCATCAGGGGCTTTTTTTGCATGAGTTCAAGTCTCAATCGCGAGACTTGACGCGTGATTCGGGACTCGATCGTGAGACTTGGCACATGATTTGTGCATCTGTCGCGAGATTTGGAATGAGCTTCGGGGCAACTGACACCTTTCAAAACGGCTTACGAAAAAAAAGATAGCAATAAATAATAAAAAACGATTGCTAAACTGTGATATATAGAATATAATATCCACAAGCAAACATATACAAAATTGTAGTTGCTGTAATAAATGTAAATAAACATAAAAACGAAAGCTGATATCAACGAGGGAGAACAATATGAAGACAAGAAGATTAAGCCTCAGAACAAAGATCACACTGGTTATTTCTATATCAAGTATTGTGCTGTTTTGTGTTTTTGGAGTTGTTGCTTATCAAAGGATCAGCAAGGAGCTGGTTGAACAAATTCGTGCAGAGGCACTTCATATTGCGGAGATTGCGGCATCAGAGATTGACGGCGATAAATTTTCGACGATCGAATCCACCGAAGATCCCCAGTTTACGGAAGTCTATAATACTCTTTTAAAATACCGTGACAGTGAAGTTGTTGAGTATATCTATACCATGAGACAGACGGCACCACAAAAGTCGGTGTTTGTTGTTGATACCGATCCCGATGAGCCGGGCGAGATTAACGAGGAATACGATTGGCTTGATGTTTTCGATACCGTTTACGGAGGAACTCCCGCATGGGATGAAGAGATGACCGTCGATGAATGGGGTGTTTTCCTCTCGGGCTATGCACCGATCTTAGATTCTAAAGGTCAGGTTGCGGGAATGGTCGGAGTTGACGTCTCTTTAGGCGAAATGGAACATGATATTTCTGTAGTAGCCGGATTGTTAATAACCCTGATCGCTATATTCTGCGTTATTTTTGTAGTTATTTCGTTATTGATAGGAATAAAACTCGGCAGGAATCTAAAGGTTCTTTACGGAAAAGTACACGAGCTTAACGGGCTTGAAGCGGATCTGACGAAGAAGGTGACCATTAACAGCGGCGATGAATTGGAAACGATAGCCGGAGAATTCAATTCGTTCATCGAACGTATAAGGGAACAGATGAAGAATGCTGCGGGAACATCAGATGTGGTCGCAGAAAACAGTGAAGCGATGGAGAGCCTTGTTGAGGAATGCCGAAACAGCTTGAGCAATATTGCATCAGATCTTAACAAGTTGAGTGACAGTATGAAGAATACCACAAGTGATACTTCGGTAATACTTGACGGAATAAACGATTCACGCGCGCTCGTTGAAAGTGCATTTGAGAATGCCAAGAATAAAGGACAAAACGCAGAAAAGATAAGTGAGGATGCGAGTGAAATAGAAAAGAGAATGACAAAAAAGGCTGAAAATGCCACACAAATGGCAGCAAGTCTTAAGGAAAGACTTGAAGAAGCAGCATCCAAGTGTCAGGCCGTCCATGAAATAGAAGAGCTTGCAGACAAGATACTTAAAGTGTCAAGTACGACAAAGATGCTTTCACTCAATGCAAGTATAGAGGCTGCAAGAGCAGGAGAAGCAGGACGAGGATTTGCGATAATTGCGGGTGATGTTCAGGATCTGAGCAGCCAGATCACCGATCTGGTTGAATTGATACGCCAGACAAACGAGCAGGTGATCATATCAGTTGAGGAGCTGATCGAAAACGTGAATACAACGACAGGGTTCCTTAACGATGATGTTCTTCCGGATTACGGAGAGTTTACAAGGATGGGTGCCGAATACAGTGCAAATATGGCAGAAATGTCTAATGCGCTCAAAGAGATCAATAATAACCTTTCGAAGGTAAACAGCAGTATAGACGTAATAAGAGATAGGGCAGATTCTATAAATACGGTGGTAGAAGAAAGTTCAAACAAGATAGATTCTGTTGCCGATGGAAGTGCAGTACTTGAAGGTAATATGAATGATCTGACAGAAAAGGCAGTGAATAATAATGAAAAAGCAAGAAGCCTAAATGAGAACATTTCTGAATACAAATTATAAAATTTAGACAGGTAAATCGATGAAAAGCCGCTTAAATAGCGGCTTTTCTTTATGTAAAAAATTTATACAAAAAAAACACAATTTGTTGTTGACACACCAAAAAGCGGGTGATATAATAGCATTCGCTGACGCGCCAAAGGGCAATAAAAAATGAGGCGCTGAGGCATTAACAAACCTGGTACTTCGG
>JAILPE010000087.1 GCA_024699645.1 Lachnospiraceae bacterium | reverse complement strand
AGCAGGAACATTTACTTTTTCATGTTTTGCAGTATTGGCATTACGGATTCTGGTAAGCATATCTGCAATAGGATCGCTCATTGTCATGTTAATTTTCCTCCTTTTTAGAATAACTTACCAACTGGCTTTCTTAACACCCGGAATCTGACCCTTGTATGCAAGTTCACGGAAGCATACTCTGCAGATACCATACTTGCGCAGCACTGCATGGGGACGACCGCAGATTTGGCAACGTGTATATTCTCTGGTTGAAAACTTAGCCGGACGCTGCTGCTTTAATTTCATCGATAATTTCGCCATGGTTATGATTCCTCCTGTTATTTGGCAAACGGCATACTGAAGAGCCTTAAGAGCTCACGTGCCTCTTCATCAGTCTTGGCAGTGGTAACGATACAAACGTCCATACCTCTGACCTTGTCAACCTTGTCATACTCTATTTCAGGGAATATAAGCTGTTCCTTGATACCGAGTGAATAGTTTCCTCTGCCGTCAAAACCGTTGGGATTAACTCCACGGAAGTCTCTTACTCGGGGAAGTGCCAGGTTTACAAGCCTGTCAAGGAACTCATACATCTTATCGCCACGAAGTGTTGTCTTACATCCGATTGCAACACCTTCCCTGATTTTGAAGTTTGCGATAGACTTCTTTGCCTTGGTGATCACTGCCTTCTGTCCGGTGATGATCTCCATGTCTTTAATAGCGGACTCAAGAGCCTTGGCGTTTTCTTTTGCCTCACCCACGCCCATGTTTATAACGATCTTCTCAATCTTCGGAATCTCCATTGTGTTCTTGTATCCGAATTTCTTAGTTAATGCATCTTTCACATCTGAAAGATAAAAATCCTTTAAACGAGCCAACTTTTGTGACCTCCTCTCTTATTAGTCGATAATGTCACCTGTGGTCTTGGCAAAACGAACCTTTGTCATCTCGCCATTCTTGCCTTCAACGAACTTAAATCCGATCCTTGTAGGCTTACCCTTATACAGATACATGACATTTGATGCGTCAATAGGCGCTTCCTTCTTAATGATGCCACCCTTAGGATTTTCCTGGCTGGGCTTTGCATGCTTTGTAATGGTGTTAACGCCTTCAACAACAACGCGCTTGTCGGTCACTTTGACGACTTTGCCTTCCTTGCCTTTATCTTTTCCGGCGATAACTCTAACTGTATCACCTTTTTTGATCTTTAATGTTGCCATGTGTCATTCCTCTCTAAAGATGTGTGTTGAACATCTTTTATTTCTTAAACATCCCGACGCTTCGGGGTTGATTATAACACTTCGGGAGCGAGAGAAACGATCTTCATGAACTGCTTCTCACGTAACTCTCTTGCTACGGGTCCAAAAATACGTGTTCCCTTGGGGGTTTTGTCATCCTTGATGATAACGGCTGCATTCTCATCAAATCTGATGTATGAACCGTCCTTACGGTGAGCACCTTTAACTGTACGAACAACAACAGCCTTAACTACTTCACCTTTCTTTACAACGCCACCGGGTGTTGCATCTTTAACGCTGGCAACGATAACATCCCCGATATTCGCATATCTTCTGGTCGAACCGCCCATTACACGGATACAAAGGAGTTCCTTTGCACCGGTATTATCGGCAACCTTAAGTCTTGATTCGGTCTGAATCATGATAACTCCTTCCTGCGCGAAAACTCTTCGCGATAAAAACTATTTAGCCTTTTCAACTATCTCGACAAGTCTCCATCTCTTATCTTTTGAAAGAGGTCTCGTCTCCATTACCTTGACTCTGTCGCCGAGTTTGCACTCGTTGTTTTCGTCATGAGCCTTAAGTTTGTAAGTTCTCTTGACGATCTTGTTATACAAGGGATGCTTAACATTATCTACAACGGCTACAACGACTGTCTTGTCCATCTTGTCGCTTACTACTTTGCCGATACGAACTTTTCTGAGATTTCTATCCACAACTTTCTCCTTTCTGCTCAATTCCACGATCATCGATCATGGCATGATCTGTGATCATTAACGATCTACGATCAAACGATGTCCCTTACGGTTCATCCATTGAATCACTCATGCCTTCTGCTGTGAGATCACAGTCTTAATTCTGGCAATGTTCTTTCTTACTTCGTTGATCCTGCTTGTATTGTCAAGCTGGTTGGTCGCATTCTGGAACCTGAGGTTAAAGAGTTCCTTCTTTGCTGCGACAAGTTCCTCAGCAAGTTCGGTTCCCGACTTCTTTGTCAATTCCTCAACATATGTCTTACTCTTCACTGTCGGCACCTCCTTCTAAATCTGCACGAGATGCGATCTTGCACTTGATAGGAAGCTTATGCATTGCGAGACGAAGAGCCTCTTTTGCAATTTCTTCACTAACGCCTGCAATCTCGAACATAACACGTCCGGGCTTAACTACAGCTACCCAGTACTCGGTTGTTCCTTTACCGGAACCCATTCGGGTTTCAGCGGGTTTTGTTGTAACGGGCTTATCAGGGAAGATCTTGATCCAAACCTGACCGCCACGCTTGATGTAACGTGTCATGGCAACACGGGCTGCCTCGATCTGATTTGACTTGATCCATGCGGGTTCAACCGCTACAAGACCATACTCACCGTATGAAATTATATTTCCTCTTTGTGCCTTTCCGCGCATTGTTCCGCGGAACTGTTTTCTATGTTTTACTCTCTTGGGTATCAGCATTTTACTTCACGCTCCCTTCCTTTTTTCCGTTCTTAGAGGGAAGTACCTCACCGTGGTAAACCCAAACCTTAACACCAACCTTACCGTAAGTGGTGTCTGCCTCAGCGAATCCGTAATCGATATCCGCACGAATTGTCTGAAGCGGGATGGTTCCCTCGCTGTAGAACTCTGTACGAGCCATATCTGCACCGCCGAGACGTCCTGAGCATGAAGTCTTGATTCCTTTTGCTCCGGCCTTCATTGTTCTCGACATCGTGGACTTCATAGCACGTCTGACGGAAACACGGTTCTAAAGCTGCTGTGCGATAGACTCTGCAACAAGCTGAGCGTTGTTATCAGGTCTCTTAACCTCTTTGATATCAAGGTTAACGTCCTTCTTTGTAAGTTTCTTGATCTCACCTTTAAGTTTCTCGATCTCTGCGCCGCCCTTACCGATGACAACACCGGGCTTAGCTGTGTGAACAGTGATCTTTACCTTATCGGAAGCGCGCTCGATCTCAATCTTGGAGACTCCGGCGCTGTATAACTTCTTCTTTAAGAATTTTCTGATATTGTAATCCTCTACGAGATTGCCGGCGAAATCGCCCTCTGCGTACCACTTGGAATCCCAGTCAGCAATGATTCCGACTCTTAAGCCATGGGGATTTACTTTCTGTCCCATATACTCTCCTTTCTCATTACATGCGGCTTTTAACGCCCATGCCGTCTACCTTTTGGTATCGGCCGGTTCAACCGCTTTCTCCTCACCTTACATATCTTAGTATGTCAGGCTTCATTCATCCGTACAGGACGGGTGTAATTATCTCTCATTAAGTACTACTGTTATGTGACTCATTCTCTTTAAGATCCTGTACGCCCTTCCCTGTGCTCTGGGATGGATTCTCTTCATTGTGGGAGCGCAGTTAGCGTAGCATTCTTCAATGTAAAGCTTTGATGTATCCATACCGTTGTTATTCTCGGCATTGGCAACAGCCGACTTAACGAGCTTCTCGATTACTGTCGAAGCGTATCTGGGATTATATGTTAATATTCCAAGAGCAGTATTTACGTCTTTTCCTCTGATTGCATCCAGTACGAAGCATGCCTTCTGAACGGATACCCTGGCGTAAGAAAGCTTAGCCGAGGGTCTTGTATCCTTAACGGCATTTCTCTCTCTCTTTATCTGAGATCTATGTCCTTTAGCCATATGGATGTAACCTCCTTTCATCGTATCAAAAACTATTTAGAGATCCGTAAAAGCAATTACTTTTTGGATGTCTTTTTCTCATCTTTGCCATGTCCGCGGTAAGTTCTTGTTGCTACGAACTCGCCAAGCTTATGTCCGACCATATCTTCTGTTACATATACCGGGATATGCTTTCTTCCGTCGTGAACGGCAATCGTCAAACCAACGAAATTAGGGAAGATGGTTGAACGACGTGACCAAGTCTTGATAACCTGCTTGTCACCTGACTTAACAACCTCATCTACCTTCTTTGTGAGCGAAGCATCAGCGAAGGGTCCCTTTTTTAATGAACGTGCCATAGGTTCAACCTTCCTTTCTATTTAGTGATAGCCTTACCATTCTTACGACGAATGATGAGCTTATTAGACTTGTTGTTCTTCTTGCGGGTCTTAAGACCGAGAGCGGGCTTACCCCAAGGAGTTGAAGGACCGGGACGACCGATTCCGTTCTTTCCTTCTCCACCACCGTGAGGATGGTCATTCGGGTTCATAACCGCACCACGTACGGTAGGTCTGATACCCATATGTCTCTTACGACCTGCTTTACCAAGATTAACGAGGTTATGTTCACCGTTTCCGATCACACCGATCGTTGCACGACATACAGTGGGGATCTTTCTCATTTCGCCTGAAGGAAGACGAAGGATTGCGTACTTATCTTCCTTACCGACAAGCTGAGCTGCAACACCTGCCGAACGAACAAGCTGTCCGCCGCGCTTAGGATAAAGCTCGATGTTGTGAATCTGTGAACCTACAGGAATCTTGCTTAAAGGGAGGCAGTTTCCGTTAAGTGCTTCTGCATTCTCTCCGTTCATGATCTTGTCGCCGACTTTAAGTCCTTCGGGAGCAAGTATGTATGCTTTCTCGCCGTCTGCGTAGCAGATAAGTGCGATATTTGCTGTTCTGTTGGGATCATATTCGATTGTCTTTACTGTGGCAGGGATGTCATCCTTGTATCTCTTGAAATCGATGATCCTGTACTTTGTTCTGTATCCACCGCCCTGATGTCTAACGGTGATCTTGCCCTGATTGTTACGACCCGAATTCTTCTTGATCGTCACTGTAAGTGACTTCTCAGGAACTGTAGCTGTGATCTGCTGGAAATCATAGCCGGTCATATTTCTTCTGGAGGGCGTATAAGCGGTATACTTCTTAATTCCCATTTCTTATTCTCCTTCTGCGCAATATCTTTTCCCTATGTGTTACCGGGTTTCTCTGCGCTATTTAACATTTTGTCGTTCTGCGCATCCTTCCGGAGGATCAGAGGATCGACAGCGTCGATCCTTAGAACAGGTCGATCTCTGCGCTTTCAGCGGTAAGCTGAACGATCGCCTTCTTGGTCTTTGCTGTCTTTCCGAATGTAGCTCCACGTCTGCGGGTCTTTCCGTCAAGGTTCATTGTGTTTACGCTTGCAACCTTAACATTAGCGAACATCTTCTCAACAGCTTCCTTGATCTGATTCTTTGTTGCTTCGGTGTTTACCGAAAAGGTGTACTTCTTGTCAGCCATCATAGCCATGCTCTTCTCTGTTACGATAGGCTTTAAGATGACATCGAAATATTTAATATCAGCCATTATGCGTATACCTCCTCGATCTGTGCAACAGCATCCTTAGCGATAACCATCTTGTCATACTTTAAGATGTCGAATACGTTAAGTGCGTTGTATGTAACTGTGGTAACATCAGGAAGGTTTCTTGCCGAAAGAATAACGTTTTCATCCTTCTTATCAAGAACAACGAGTGCTTTGTCAGCATTGAGCTTTGTAAGCATCGTAACCATCTTCTTTGTCTTAACTTCGTCGAATTTGATCTCATCAACAACGACAAATTTCTGATCAAGAACCTTTGCGGTGAGGGCAGACTTGATAGCAAGTGCCTTCTCCTTCCTGTTCATCTTGAAACCGTACTCTCTGGGCTTGGGAGCGAATACTACGCCGCCGCCCTTCCACTGAGGACTTCTTGTCGAACCCTGTCTTGCATGACCGGTTCCCTTCTGTCTCCAGGGCTTTCTTCCGCCGCCGCTTACCTCTGCACGTGTCTTGGCGCTCTGTGTGCCCTGACGCTTATGTGCAAGCTGTGATACGACAGCAAGATGCATAACATGTGTATTTACATCTACGCCGAATATCGACTCGTTAAGATCGAGTGTTCCGACTTCAGCGCCTTCCATATTGTATACTTTAACTGTAGCCATTTCGGTTCCTCCTTTCCTAAAGCTCTATCAGTCCGCTTTCTTAACAGATTCTTTGAGGACTATCATTGCCTTCTTGGGTCCGGGTACTGCACCCTTAACAAGAATTACATTGTTCTCTGTGTCAACTCTGACTACCTCAAGATTCTGAACCGTAACACGAACATTACCCATCTGTCCGGGCATATGCTTACCCTTGAATACTCGTCCGGGTGATGTAGCGGCACCGTTGGAACCTGCATGTCTGTGATATTTCGAGCCGTGCTTCATAGGTCCGCGGCTGAGGCCGTGTCTCTTGATAGCGCCCTGGAATCCTTTACCCTTTGAGATACCGGTTGCATCGATCCTGTCGCCTTCAGCGAAGACATCAACCTTGATCTCCTGTCCGAGCTCGTACTCGGATGCATTATCAACTCTGAACTCCTTTAAGTATCTCTTAACTCCGGCGCCTGCCTTTGCAAGGTGCATCTTAAGAGGTTTGCTTACAAGGTTCTCTCTGATCTGTCCGTATCCGACCTGGATAGCTTCGTATCCGTCGTTTTCAACTGTCTTAACCTGTGTAACAACGCAAGGGCCGGCAGCAAGTACGGTAACGGGTGTTAAAACGCCGTTCTCGTTGAAGATTTGAGTCATTCCGACTTTGGTAGCTAAAATAGCTTTCTTCATTTGTATCCTCCTATTAATCTACAGCGGATCGTTTTTCACGATCATCCTAGCTAGGACTTATTTA
>JAILPE010000070.1 GCA_024699645.1 Lachnospiraceae bacterium | reverse complement strand
ATCGGAGGCAAAATGTTATAATAGACGAAAGTACACATCTCGGCCGGTGATACCGCCGGAGTTACGGAGCATTTATGGAGATTTATATTCACATTCCTTTTTGCGTGAAAAAGTGCAGGTATTGCGACTTCTATTCGGTCTCGTGCGGGAAAACTACGGAATTCGGATGCGGCGAAGAGAAAACGCACGGCTCGTTACCTAAGACCGGGGATTATGTAAAAGCGCTCCTTAAAGAACTTGACGCAAGAATTGGCGAGATAAAAGGCAAAGAGGTCACGAGCGTCTTTGTGGGCGGAGGAACTCCGACGATTCTTTCGTGTAATGAACTGGAGACGCTTATCACGGGGATCGGGTCACGGCTCAATACCGGTGTTCGGGGCCGGCACGAGGAAGATCCGGACGCGGAAGCGGGACGTTCCCGGGCTCGGGATGAAAGCGGAAAAGTTAAAGGCCTAAGGGAAGAGAAGGGGAGCGGTGAAACCGAGTTTACGGTCGAGTGTAATCCCGGAACGATTGACAGAGAGAAATTAACGCTTATGCAACAGCTCGGGGTCAACAGGCTGAGCATCGGTCTGCAATCGGCGGACAACGGGGAACTTAAGGCACTCGGAAGGATCCATACATACGAAGAGTTTTTGAAAAACTATGAGGAAGCCCGCAGAGCGGGGTTCGATAACATAAACGTTGACCTCATGAGCGGGATACCGGGACAGACGGCGGCTTCATGTGAGAAAACGTTAAATACAGTGGCCGGGCTCGGACCGGAACACATTTCGGTATACAGTCTGATACTTGAGGAAGGCACGCCACTTTACGACGATGTCGAGGCCGGCAAGGTAAAGCTTCCCGGCGATGACTTCGACCGTGATATGTACGGTTTGACGGGACAGATACTTGCCTCCTACGGGTATGAGCGATACGAGATATCGAACTATGCGAGGCCCGGTCGCAGATGCCGGCACAACATGGGTTACTGGACGGGAGAAGAATATCTCGGGATCGGTGCGGCAGCGGCTTCGTATCTCGAATCGGCACACCCGGGCAGTTCCTCGGCAGGCTCATATCCCGAAATGGGACGTGCGATGCTTCGCTATAAGAATCCGAATGATCTGAAGGCGTATCTTGAGGATCCGGCGGGTGTGAGGGTGCTTGAAGAGCGCCTTGAGCGGGAAGATCTGATGTCGGAGTTCATGATACTCAGGCTGAGGCTCATGAGAGGAGCATCGAAGGAAGAGTTCTTTAAACGTTTTGGAGTGACGATAGCCGATATTTTCGGAGATGTCATAAAGAAACAGACTAAGCTCGGGCTTATTGAGGATAGAGACGGGTTTGTATCGCTTACGTCACGCGGGCTCGATCTCGCAAACAGTGTGATGTGCGAGTTTATGCCGTAAATATGCAGGATTGTAAGCGTGATTCTTTGGTCATTTATTTTTCGGGAAGCTCGCCTTTATGAGCAGAAGCAGGAGACGAGAAAAGAAATACAGAGAACAAGATTATTAGACGGCAGGTAAACAATTCATAGAAAAATAGCAGGAAACGGTAAGTAAACATTTCATAGAAAAAATAGCAGGAGACGGAAACGGGGAAAAATGGGAAGAAGTTCGAAAACAACAGATAAGGTGCTTTCTTTTCTTGAAAGAAACAGGGGCAGTTTTGTTTCGGGAGAGAAAATGGCTAAGGAATGTGGCGTTTCGCGCAATTCCGTATGGAAGGCCGTAAAGGATCTGCGAGAGAGCGGGTACTGCGTTGAAGCGGTGAGCAACAAAGGTTACAGCCTCGGAAAGAGCAACGACATTATCTCCGAAGAGGGGATAAGGGCAAACCTTGAGCCGGAGATCTCGAGCGGAATGGATATATGCGTTTTCGCATCTATCGGGTCCACAAGCGACAAAGCTAAGGAAATGGCGATGAAGGGCGCGGGTCACGGTACGCTTGTCGTTTCATCGAGGCAGACGAAGGGAAGAGGGAGAAAGGACCATACTTTTTTCTCGCCCGACGGCGGCCTTTACATCAGCATGATCCTTTCGCCGGAAAAGTTTGATATATCCGACAGGGAGTCACTGATAAAAAGCATCGGCGACAAAGTTAAGAACGTGATAAAGGAATTGACCGGGGTGGTTGTAAAAAGAAAGGGAATAAACGATCTTTATGTGGGCGACAAAAAACTCTGCGGGATCCTTATCGAATCGGGAAGCGAATTTGACAGCGGAAGGCTTCAGTGGCTTGTCGTAGGAATCGGGATAAATTTCGATCCCGATATAAGCATTTTCCCTGCGGAGCTTAAGGAAAAGGTGACGAGCCTGTTTGAACCCGGTCAGGCATCCGTAACAAAGAATGAGCTGATCGCGGCTATTGCGGGTAGGATCCTTGCCGAAAAACAGTAAAAACGGGAATTCAAGAGTTGAGATAAAAAAGAGCAAGGGTAGAAAAAAACAAGGAGCGAAAAGACCGGGAACCGTAAAGAACCAAGGAGCAAAGAAAAAAGATTGTCACCCAAATATAAATATAAGTTGACAATTATCTTGACATATGATAACCTCACTGGGACAAAACAGGAGGTATCATGTGATGCAAAACAGTACACAAAACAACAGAAAAAAAATAGGAACGGCAGACATGGCGTTTATAGCCATCGGGGCGGTGCTCATAGCAATTTGTTCGTGGATAAGTATCCCCGTGGTCGTGCCCTTTACGCTTCAGACATTTGCGGTATTTATCCTTATAATGCTGCTCGGAGGAATGAAGGCGACCGTTTCGGTTTTTATCTACATACTGCTCGGAGCGGTAGGGCTTCCCGTGTTCGCCGGGTTTGGCGCCGGTATCGGAGTGCTGTTCGGGAAGACAGGCGGTTATATTATAGGGTTCCTCTTTATGGGACCGATCTTTACGCTTATAACAAAGCTTTTCGGTAAGAAGATTTTGGTTCAGATAGCGGCGCTCATAGCCGGACTTCTTGTTTGCTACGCTTTCGGGACCGGATGGTTTATGTACATATACTTAAGGGACACAGGTGAAGTCGGCCTGGTAACTGTGCTTTCGTGGTGCGTATTCCCTTACATAATTCCGGATGCTGTCAAGATGGCAGTCGCTGTCCTGATCTCAAGGAAATTCGGAGGGCGCATCAGAAGGGGCGCATGATCTCGCACGTTTTACGTAGGATTGTAAGCGGGAATCATTGGCAATTTTGCAATAGGGAATGATCGTGGGGTGTGTTTATGCAGGTATGTGATGTTTGTTTCAGAGGTTGCAGGATAGAAGAAGGACAAACGGGCGCTTGCGGCGCAAGAAGCTGCATTGACGGACGGATCGTGGCATCAAATTACGGAAAGATCACTTCTGCGGCACTTGACCCTATAGAAAAGAAACCGCTTCGTGAATTTTTCCCGGGGGCAATGATTTTTTCTGTTGGTTCGTACGGATGTAATCTCAGGTGCCCGTACTGCCAGAACAGTGATATTTCTTGGTCTGAAAGGGCATTTGAATTTGCAGATGAGGCGCCATTATTTTCGCCCGAGGAGATTGTGTCGAGAGCGGAAAATCTGATGGACAAGGGTAACATCGGAATTGCTTATACCTACAACGAGCCTCTTGTCGGATACGAATTTGTTCGTGACACTGCCCGGCTTGCCCGCGAACACGGGCTTATAAACGTTCTTGTTACAAACGGAACGGCAGGCGATCGTGTGCTCGGTGAGATCGAGCCGTACATCGATGCGATGAACATTGACCTTAAGGCTTTCTCTGACGGCTTTTACAGGGATCTTATAAAGGGCGACCTTGAAATGGTAAAGGCTTTTATTGAAAGGGCAGTACAGTTTTGCCATGTTGAGCTCACAACGCTTATAATCCCGGGTGAAAATGATTCTGCCGAAGAAATGAGAAAACTGGCGAGATGGGTATCCGGCCTTGAGAATAGGTCGGGACGGATAGTACCTCTGCATGTGACAAGATTCTTCCCCCAATTTCATATGACAGACAGAGCCGCAACGCCTGTAAAGAAAGTGATCGAGCTTGCGGAGGTTGCAAGGGAGTATTTGAGTAAGGTATATACGGGGAATATTTAACCGATACATAAGTGAACTACCGGAAATTCAATTGCCGTGCGGTGCATTTTGGGAAAGGAGCGTCTGTATGTCTATAGTAGGAGCATTTATGGTACCTCATCCGCCGATGATCGTGCCCGCTGTCGGGCGGGGGAGCGAAAAACAGGTTGAGGCAACAACGAGGGCTTATGAGAGTGTAGCGAAGAAGATTGCGGAGCTTCGCCCCGAAACTATCGTGATCTCAAGCCCACATTCTGTTCTTTATTCTGATTATTTCCACATTTCTCCCGGAACAGGCGCAAAAGGATCTTTTGCACAGTTCGGTGCGCCTCACGTTAGATTTGATGTTGAATATGACACCGAGTTTGTAAATCTTTTGACAGGATATGCCGCAAAAACCGGGTTCCCTGCGGGATGCCTCGGAGAAAAAAGCAAAGAACTCGATCACGGGACGATGGTACCTCTTTGGTTCATTGAGAAGGAATACACTGATTTCAAGCTGGTCAGGACGGGACTTTCGGGATTCGATCTTTTAAAACATTACGAATATGGGCAAATGATAAAGAAGGTTGCCGACGAACTCGGAAAGCGTGTCGTGTTCGTGGCGAGCGGCGACCTGTCGCACAAGCTGCAGTCTTACGGACCTTACGGCTTTGCTCCCGAAGGACCTGAGTACGATAAGAAGATCATGGAGACCATGGGCAGCGGTAATTTCGGCGAGCTCTTTGATTACAGCGAAACGTTCTGCGACAAGGCGGCCGAGTGCGGTCACAGATCGTTTGTGATCATGGCGGGAGCGCTTGACGGACAGAGTCTTGAGATCGAAAAGCTTTCCCATGAGGATGTAACGGGCGTCGGATATGGGATCTGTACTTTCATCCCGATAAACGACGGAAAGGTACAGAACAGTAATGCGGCTTCGGAAACCGATGACAAAGAAACGGTTCGGGAGACCGAAAGCAGCAATAAATCCGGAAATATGTGCAAAGCGGAATTCGGAGAGTCCGGCAGACATTTTCTGGCAGAAAGGCTCAGGATCGAAGGGAAAAAGCTGAAAGAAAAGAGAGAAGCCTCTGACGCCTATGTAAAACTTGCCAGCGAATCAGCCGAATTCTTTGTAAAAAACGGAGTGATGATGAAGGTCCCCGACTGGGTACCGGATGAACTAAGGAAAAACAGAGCCGGAGCATTCGTCTCGATACACAAGTTCGGAAGACTCAGAGGATGTGTCGGAACATTCCTTCCCGTAACGGGCAGTCTCGCCGAGGAGATTGTGCGTAATGCGGTCAGTGCCGTTTCAGAGGATAACAGGTTTGATCCTGTCGAGGAGGAAGAACTTCCGTGGCTTGACATAAACGTTGATGTCCTCAGCGAGCCCGAGCAGATCAGTTCCGAGGATCAGCTCGACGTCAAAAAGTACGGTGTGATCGTTGAGTGCGGCAGGCGGCGGGGACTGTTGCTTCCTGACCTTGACGGAGTCGACACGGTCGAGCAGCAGATCTCGATCGCAATGAGAAAGGGCGGTATCGCCCCGGGAAGCAATATCAATCTATATAGGTTTGAAGTGAAGAGACATAAGATTTGACATCTGAAACAGGCTGATAGATAAAGTGGCCTTCCGACATGGCCTGAAAACAAACGAAAAGGGTGACATACAACGGATGTCACCCTTTCGTTTATTGTCTTTTCTTTTCAGATCATTTCTTTGTGATCTTTGTGATGTGAGGATTTACACCGTTATACCAGTAAAGGAAGCCCTCTGCATCGATGGTGTCACCGACACTGAGTCCTTCGACAGCCTTGTATACTTCCGTATCGTTGCCGCAAAGATATGACTCAACGGTGAATGTGTAAGTGTTTCCGCCTACAGAAACGTTAAAGTAAAGGTCGCTGTTATCATCATGTGAGCCCGAGCCGTCCCAGTTGTATAGGAAAGCACTTCCGTCTGCCTGAGCCTCTACTTTGAGACCTTTGAATGAAGCGAACATGTTCTGCTTCTTGATGAGGTCTGCGGAAGAGAGAAGAGAAGTAACATCGGTGGGTTCTGCAACGTAGTTTCCTTTTTCAATCTCGAATGTGGCATCGATGATCTCAACTTCGCCGGACCATTCTGCCTTGTGGCCGATTACTTTGATCTTGGTTCCGGTGGTGAGCTTGTCATAGTCTTCCTTTGAACAAGGCATGCTGTAAAGGAAGTAAGCGCCGTCTCCGTCCTGGGTGTAGATCGTTGCGGTATCCTGCCACCAGCCCTGCTTTGCCTGAACATATGTCTCAACAACAACTTCAGAATCGAGAGCAGCATCGCTGTATTCTTTGTAGGTCATAACGCCCTCGCTCTTTTTTGAGGGATCTTCCGAGCTGCAGCCCGTAACGCTGAGCACCATAACAAGTGCAAGCATAAGTGAAATGATTTTTTTCATAAAACGTCTCCTTTGTAGGTTGTTACAGGCAGATATTGCCCGTAAATTTAATTTGCTGACTATTATAGCTTTCGCTTACAGTAAAAACAATAAGTTTTTTGTGCCGGGTTGTCAAATCAATCGAAATATCATTTTTTGGTTTTCTTTATAAAAGATCGTATTCCGTAGGCTATCAGTAAAAGCCACACTGCGCAGAGGATCGTGAGCAACACCTTGGAGGCTGCCGGAAAGCTTTCTTTCGTTGCGTCACTCGGCGATGAGCCGTCGTCATCGCCCGCCGATGTGCTTGAACCGTTACTGCCTGCTTTCAGACGATCAAGCCTGTACAGCGACGTGATGTCCTTCTCAAGCTTTTCCATATAGGAGGAGTCTACTGTTTCGCCCCGTCTGACGGATTTTGTGACATTTTCGATCATCTGCCCGGCGGCATCTCTGACCGATGCAGACCCGCTGAACACGGGCGTTACAAAAGTGTTCTCGATATTATCGAGCAAAAGTCTTGTTGCTTTGAGTTTTATATCGTAGTGCTCTTTGTCGTCTTCGCCTTCTCTTGAGAGGTAATCAAGGTATTCGGGGCTTTTTTGGGCTTTCGAGGTGACGGGGACATATCCCTCCGTTTCGGCATAGGCGTTCTGAACATCATTTGTCAGCATATACTGCGCAAATATCCATGAAGCCAGGACCTCCTGCGGATCCGATTTGTTGAAGATGCATATCGAGGGACCCTGTGAGATCATCTTCGGATCTTCCGGGTCGCAAAGCGGGATAGTTCGCACAACAGTCTCAAAGTCCACAAACATCTCCTCGGCAATATCGGAGAGCGGGGCTTTTGAGCCCATCCATGTCGAACCGGCCGTCGAATCGATCGCAAAGATGCACTGCCCGGCGTTGAGGAAGTTCGCGGGATAGCTTGAGATCTTAAAGGTTGAGAAGGCGCCTGTTTCCACATGCTTCTTTATTTCATACAGAAAATCAAACGTATCTTTGTTAAAGATGAGGATATCTCCTTCGGATGTGGTGTAGCCGGCATCTTTTTGAGCGAGATACTGGATCATCATGTTGTCGGTCGACTTGTATATGAAGGGGATCATGACGTTCTGACCGTTTACGGCAAAAGTTCCGTCCGGGTTCTTCGCGGTCGCGGTATCCGAGACCTTCCAGATATAGTCCCAGGTCAGAACATCGGGAACCTCGTAGCCGAGCGCCTCGACATATGTTTTGTTTATGTAGCAGGCTTCGGTTGAACGCATATACGGTATGGCGTAGTGGGCACCGCCGATTCTGCATTCTTCAAGAAATTTGGGAACTATCTCCGATTGAGTCGGCGCGTCAAAGCGGATCTCACTGCCACCGAGACCGTATCGGCTGTCAGCAAAGAGTTCGTCGAGCGGAACAACCGTATTTGCTCCCGTCATATAAGTCGCGATATGATCGGGGTAAGTGATGCATACGTTCGGCGTGGTATTTGTCGAAATGTTTGTGATCACGTCGTTGTAGATCCTGCCGTAGTCGGTGTACAGGCGGATCTTTACGTGAATGTTCGGATAAAGTGCTTCAAAGTCTTTTATGGCTTTATTGTAGATATCTGTCTGGGTTTTATTTGTATCGTTTTTTGCCCAGAACGTGATTTCGTACTCACGCGAGGCGTCAAAACTTTCCGGAAGTACAAAGGCATCGTTACCGCGTCTGCCGTGACAGCCGGAGAGGAGCGTAAAACAGGCAATGATCATGACGGATGCCATAATAACGGATGCAGTCCTTCGCAAGACTGAAAGCAGTGTTAAGCGCTTCGCCTTTGATACGTTCACGCATATGCTCGAAGAAGTTTTCATCCCTTTGTACCCCCTCTCGATACGCCCGCCATGATCTTTTTGCGGAATATAAGGAACAGGATTATAAGCGGTACCGAAATCACCACAACGGCAGCCATCATTGCGGGAATGTTTTCTCGACCGAAGCCGTTCTCACGGATCTCCTGTATCCCATTCGATACAAGGTAATAATCGGGATCGTCGGTAACGAGACGCGGCCAGACATAGGAATTCCAGCATTCGATCACCTTGAGGATGACTATAGTTACAAGAGTCGGCTGCGATATGGGTAGCATTACCCGGATGAGATATTTGAGATCGGACGTTCCGTCGACCTTCGCGGCCTTATAAAGCTCTTCGGGGATCGATTCAAAGTTCTCTTTCAGAAGGTAAATGTAAAATACGGAAGTGACCGAAGGCAGGATGAGACCTGTAAAAGTGTTTCTGAGCCCCAGATCCGTGATCGTAACGTAATTGGTGATGATGACGAGCTCATTCGGGATCATCATGAGGGACAGAAAGAGCGCAAAAACAACGTTTTTACCTTTAAATTCCATCCTTGAGAACGCAAATGCCGCAAGGATGATGACGACCATCATAATAAGCGTTGTGATCAGAGTGAATATGAGCGTGTTCAGGAAATAATCGGCGAGAGGTACAGCCGTAAACGCTTCGCTGTAGTTTTCGAGTGTCGGGCTGAGGGTGAAAAGCTTCGGAATGTATTCAGAGTTATAGGCGCCGTAGCCTTTTATGCTGGAAAGGATCATCCAGTAAAACGGAAAGAGAACCATAAGACCCCACAGTGACAGAAAAACGTATATGATCACATTCCTGATCACTTTGCGGCGTGCGGCCTTTTTTTCTATTGAGTTGTAATCATTTTGATCTTTCATGGCATTTCCTCTTTTTTATGTCATATGGAAACAAAAGCTTATACGGATCCGGAAGATCCGGCTCCTTTACGTACCCGGAATATCCCGCCTTTTTTACGGTCTCGGAATTTCCTGCCTTTTTACGGACTCAGAATATCCTGCTTTTTTTGCTGAGCAGAAGGTTTATGAGCGTTATCGTAAACACGATCGCAAACAATATGATCGCTGCGGCTGAAGCAAACGAGGGGTAGCCGCCGCTGTTTCCGTAGAGCATGTCATATACATATCCGACTATGGTGTTCATGCCTGCGGCATTGAGGTCGGTGCCGAACAGGGCAACCTCATCACTGTAGGCTTTGAAGGCACCGATAAATCCGGTTATAACGAGATAGAAGATCATCGGCGCAATCATCGGGAGCGTGATCCTTGTAAAGATACGGAATCCCCGCGTACCGTCTACCTTTGCGGCTTTGTAATACGTATCGTTCACCGACGCAAGAGCGGAGGTGAGGATGAGGATCTTAAACGGCAGAACGATCCATATCGTGTAAAGGCACATAACGAGCATTTTGGCCCAGTAGGGACCGCTTATGAAGTCGACGGATTCTCCGCCGAATGCGTTTATCAAAAGGTTGACCATTCCGTCGGAATAAGCGGTTTTCTTGAAAAGGATCATGAACGCAAGGCCGACGGCAAGTGTGTTCGTCACATAAGGAAGAAAGTATATGGTCTGGAAAAGATTGCGAAGCTTCGAGATCTTACTCAGACCGAGCGATATCAAAAGCGCAAGTCCCGTTGAGAGAGGAACCGTGATGATAACGATTATGAACGTGTTTTTGAGTGCCTGTGTAAAATAAGGGTCACGCAGGACGTATGAAAAATTGTAAAGTCCGACACCCGAGTAAGTCTGGGATGCAAAATTATAGCCCTCTTCAAACGAATATACCACAACGTCTATGAGAGGATATATCGTAAATATTCCGAGAAAGAGGATGGCCGGCAAAAGGTAGAGCCATGCCTTCAGATTATTCTTCATATATCAAGAGCGATCCTTTCTTCTGTAGTGCGGTCAAAAAGAAATACTTTTGAGGGTTTGACGTTAAAACGGATATCTGAACGCGAAGTGTCAACCTGCGTTTCCGAGCTTATGATCGCGCGGAGATTGGTGCCGATAAATGAGTCGTTGGCGGCCACTATGCTTGAGTCGCGTCCCATTACTTCATGCGCGATAAGCCGGCAGGAAAGCCTGCCGTTATCATCGACCAGGAAGCCTTCCGGACGGATGGCAACATAGACGTCGCCGTCTCTTTGGATTTTCGTGTCAAGGATATGATCTTCGCCGATAAAGAGCTTCCCGCCGGTCAGTTTGCCGGAGAATACGTTGATCGCGGGTGTGCCGAGAAACTTCGCAACGAAAAGATTGGCAGGCTCGTCATATACTTCCTGCGGTTTTCCGATCTGCTCCACAACGCCGTCTTTCATGACAACGATCATGTCGGAGATACTCATCGCTTCCTCCTGGTCGTGAGTGACGAAGACGGTTGTTATTCCGGTCTCTTTCTGGATACGTCGCAGCTCTTCGCGGGTCTGCAGACGAAGACGGGCATCAAGATTTGAAAGAGGCTCGTCGAGAAGGAGCACATGAGGCATCTTGACAAGGGCGCGGGCGATGGCAACACGCTGCTGTTGACCGCCCGAAAGTTCGGAAGGACGGCGCTCCATAAGTTCGTCGATCTGCACAAGCCTTGCCGCTTCAAGAACTTTCTCTTTCATTTGGGGCTTGGTAAGCTTTTTTTCTCCCTTAAAATTCTGAAGAGGGAACATGATGTTCTGCTCGACAGTCAGGTGAGGATAAAGCGCATAATTCTGAAAAACAAGTCCGACGCCTCTGTCTTCGGGCGGCAGACCGGTTATGTCGTTTTCGCCGAAATATATCTTACCTTCGGTGGGTTTCTCAAGTCCGCTGATAAGATTGAGCGTCGTACTTTTTCCGCAGCCCGAAGGACCCAAAAGGCCTATCATTTTTCCGTCGGGTATTTCAAAGGTAAAATCGTTGACCGCAACAACATAGCCGCCGACTTTTTTGTTTCGGTTCGGAAATTTTTTGGTGAGATGATCAAGAACTATTTTCATAAGGCACCTCTCGATATATACGTCGGGATCTGTATGCGCGGCCGCAGTACGCACGAAACATAAACAGAGCGGCAGACGCACCGAGTTATCCGGGACGGATCGTTTACTTGTTTGACCCGGTCGGAGAACAAGCCCGATCGACCTATATAAAAGTTTAGCAGATTAGAGGCTGTGCTACCATATATTTAATGTAATTTTACAATAAAAGGTGCGGGATCGCCCGGTCGATCCGGGAAAAACGTAACTGACAAATAATTTACGGATTGAGTAAAAATAAAACGATAAGGGTGTTGACAATTAAAAAGTATAGTGGTATCTTGTTTTTAGATGTTAGCACTCTATTTGCTTGAGTGCTAACAAGATAAAGGGAGGAGCTGCATGGAAACAGATAGGCTTGATTCACGTAAGATGGCGATACTTAACGCTATTATCAGGAATTACCTTGAAACCGGCGAGCCGGTCGGTTCGAGAACGATCTCGAAATTTACCGATCTGTCTCTGAGCTCCGCCACTATCCGTAATGAGATGGCAGATCTCGAAGAGCTCGGCTATCTCGTGCAGCCTCACACGTCGGCGGGACGTATCCCTTCAGATAAGGGATACAGACTTTATGTCGACAAGATGATGGAAGACAAGGTTGAAGAAGTAAACAATATGAAGGAGGTCCTCGACCAGAAAGCGGACAGGATAGAAAACCTCCTCAAAAAAGTTGCAAAGCTTCTCGCGGTAAATACGAACTACGCCTCCATGATCACCACACCGAAGTACAGAAGCAGAAAACTCAAGTTCATACAGCTCACGAATGTTGATGATGAACACTTGCTCGCGATAATCTTCCTTGAGGGAAATATCCCCAAGAATAAAGTGATCGATACGGATCACAGATATGAAGAAGAAGTTCTTCTCAAGCTTAACATAGTCCTTAACTCACTCCTTCAGGATCTTGATCTTGAAGAAATAAACATGAGCATCATACAGAAGATAAAGGATCAGGCGGGAGACGAGAGCACCCTTGTCGGAAAGGTGCTTGACGCCATAGGAGAGGCAATTCGCGAGGAAGACAACATAGAAGTTTATACGAGCGGCGCAACAAATATTCTTAACTATCCCGAGCTTTCGAGTGACGACAGCGCAAAGAAGCTTCTGTACACACTCGAGGATAAACAGGAACTTGCGGAACTTGTAGACAACAAGCTGTCGAATACCGGTGAAGAACACGGAACGGGTAAGGGAGACATTCAGGTTTATATCGGAAACGAGACTCCGATCGATTCGATGAAGAATTGTTCTGTTGTTACGGCTACATACGAGATAGAAGAAGGCGTATACGGCAAGGTTGGTATCATAGGACCAAAACGTATGGATTACGACAAGGTTGTCGGAACACTCAAAACGCTTATGACACAGCTTGACGAGATATTCAAGAAAAAATAGGGCATGCGAAATATTAAACGTTCGGTTCGCCCTTGACTATAAAGATGAGGTTGTAAAAAAAGAGAACCTCTGAAGAAAGGACACAACAAAATGGCAGACAACATCAAAGAAAAGCTTTTAAAGGAATCGATTGATGCTGCCAAGGCTTCCGAAAACGGTGCGGAGTATGCAGACCGTGAGGACGAGGTTATTGAGGAAGAAAACGTATCTGCAGATACGAAAGATCCCGATAAGGCCGAGGCGCATGATGAGATAGATGAAAGTCCCGAAGAGCAGGAAGCGGTAAAGGATTCCGAAGAGCAGGATAAAGAAGACGACAAGGGATCCGACGAAGGCAAGGCTAAGGCTAAGGACAAGAAAGGCTTCTTTGGCAAGAAGGACAAGAAAGACAAAAGAGATGAGCAGATAAAGGATCTTAATGACCGGCTTCTGCGTAATCTTGCAGAGTTTGACAACTTTAGAAAACGTACCGAGCGCGAAAAAGCGCAGATGTTTGAAATCGGTGCGAAGTCGATCATCGAGAAGATACTTCCCACGATCGACAACTTCGAAAGGGCGATCACTTCGGTACCCGAAGAACTTAAGGGTAATGCGTATTGCGAAGGAGTTGACAAGATTTACAAGCAGCTCATGAGCAACCTTGAAGAAGCGGGAGTCAAACCTATCGAAGCCCTTGGGGCGAAATTCGATCCCAACCTTCACAATGCTGTGATGCACGAGGAAAATGAAGAATTCGGCGAGGACACAGTCAGTGCCGAGCTTCAGAAGGGTTACACGTATCATGACAGCGTCATTAGACACAGCATGGTAAAGGTAGCCAATTAGCATAAGCGGGATCGGTTGAGTATAGATATCCGCGGCGGGACGAGACAGTTCCCGTAAATATATGACACCTGTTCGAATCGAACGGGTTATGAAAGAATTCAGGAGGAAATGATTATGAGCAAGATTATAGGAATCGACCTTGGTACGACCAATTCGTGTGTAGCGGTCATGGAAGGCGGAAAAGCAGTTGTATGTACAAATACGGAAGGTCAGAGAACTACCCCCTCGGTAGTGGCTTTTGCAAAAAACGGTGAGAGACTTGTCGGAGATGCAGCAAAGAGACAGGCAGTTACAAACTCTGACAAGACGATCTCTTCCATCAAGCGTCATATGGGTACCGATTTCAAGGTTTCCATCGATGACAAGAAATATACACCCCAGGAAATCTCGGCTATGATCCTTCAGAAGCTTAAGGCAGATGCCGAGGCATACCTCGGAGAAAAGGTTTCCGAAGCCGTTATCACGGTTCCCGCATACTTTAACGATGCTCAGCGTCAGGCAACAAAGGATGCAGGTAAGATCGCAGGCCTTGATGTAAAGCGTATCATCAACGAGCCTACTGCAGCAGCTCTTGCATACGGTATTGATAATGAAAAAGAACAGAAGATCATGGTTTATGACCTTGGCGGCGGTACATTCGATGTTTCCGTTATCGAGATCGGCGACGGTGTTATCGAAGTTCTTGCTACAGCCGGGGACAACAGACTCGGCGGTGATGACTTTGATGACAGGATCATGAAATACATGATCGAAGACTTCAAGAAGAAAGAGGGAGTCGATCTTTCACTTGACAAGATGGCTCTTCAGAGACTTAAGGAAGCAGCTGAGAAGGCTAAGAAGGAGCTTTCTTCTTCGACAACAACAAACATCAACCTTCCTTTCATCACAGCAACACAGGACGGCCCCAAGCACTTTGATATGGACCTCACCCGTGCAAAGTTCGAGGAACTCGTTTCCGATCTTATCGAGAGAACGGTCATCCCCGTACAGAACGCGCTTCGTGATGC
>JAILPE010000029.1 GCA_024699645.1 Lachnospiraceae bacterium | reverse complement strand
TGGTTCACACCTGAAGATGCAGTTAATATGATCACACAGAGTTATTTGAAAAAGGAATTTGAAGATGCGCTCGGTGGTAGAGGTGTAATTCACTTTGATACCTTTAAGCGTACACCTCAAGCAACGGAGTTTATGAACTGTCGTACGCTTTGATTTGGGGGATGGCTTAGTGAGTTATATCGGAAAGTACCTCAAACCTGACGAGAATATCGGAAAAGGTTGGGAATTCCGCTCGGGAATCTCCTTTTTCTATAGTGATTATCTCTTTTTTATATCATACAAGGCCCAGTCGTCGTACTCCGGCCTGTATTCGCTGCCGCAGTAGGGGCATTTTTTTGTCTTATATACGTTAAAACTGCCGCCGCAGGACCTACACTGTATTGCGGTGATGGAGAAGTTGGTGGAAAAAGGTACATCGATCCTTCTACCGGCTGTGACGCGGTATTTTTCTTTTTTTACTTTGATCTTAGTGCCGAGGTCGTGAGCCGTCTCCACATACAGATCGGCAGTGACGTAAACCATATTATCTTTTTCACGTACACGACGGCAAGTCGACGTGCCACGGAAAGTGATATCAACGACATCGTCGAAAAGGTCATTTTGCTCACCTTTATAGAAGGGCAATTCTTCGTCACGTTCTGAGTAAGCCACAATTTTTAAAAGCGACATCATCCTCGCGGAGAAACGCTCAAATGTATACTCAGGACAGATTCTTGACATGTTGCGGGCAAATGATTTACGTGAAGACATAACTGAAAAAATTAGCGGCAGGTCTGTCAGTATTGTCTTGATAAATTTGCCCCAGATAGACAGAAACCAGCCAAAGAATCCGACAACCGGAAGCGTACCGATAAGTCCGATTATCATCTTTATAAGGAGGCCGGGCTCTTTGATAAATTGAATAGGTTCGATTCCCTGATTTGAATAAGAGGTCCAGAGAAAGAATCCCAAGGTAAGCGGTAACATGTACAGCCCATATCTCACTGTTTTTTGAAATAATTCTTTACCTGATCCTGCTTCATCGTATACGAAGAAGTAATTGGAAACTTTGGGATACAGTTCCGACATTTTAAAGGATGTACCGCAATGTGCGCAACCTTCCTGAAGTTCGGACACCGTTGATACAGCACCGCAGTTGGGACAGCAATAAGCATCATTGCTTACGTCCTCGCCGCTTCGAACATCAACAACCGTTTCATACATTGATTGCTTTTGCTTTTTCTTATATTGTACGTTGCCGTCTCTTGTATATGTTTTCTTATGATCTATGAAATTAACGGCCCATGTCGTCTCGTACCGGCCGTCCTGCCAGGAGCGAACTCTATTAAAGCCCTGCGGAAAACGGCCTCTGTCGATCATTTCCTCGTTGCACACAAGATTCCTTTTGGCAAACCTGTCTCTTTGAAGCTCAAAGCAGAACCGCAGCTCCCTGTCTGCCGACATAATCTTTGCACCCGGTTCATATGCATGTTTAATCTCTTCACGAAAATCTGAGATTGTTTTTTCTCTGTTGTCAGACATAAGTCCCTCCCTTGTTCGGCATCGTGGTCGCCCTTTGTTCACGCACCCTTCAATTATCGTTCTTTTGCCCCTCTTACGATAAAGGTGTACTGTATAAGATTGTATATCATTTATGGCGCAAATTCATCAGATTTTTTTCAAGTATCATCCCGGAGAAAAGTCACCGCGAATTCCGACCGAATTCATTAAACTGCCGCACGGATCGATCCGTGCGGCAGTTCCTTATTTATTGAGAGAAAAGTCTGTTTTATGTGCGGTTAAACCGATCGTTCACGCGGAAATAAGTTTTCCCGCTTTGATACAGAAGGATTCTTTAATTGCAAGATTCCCTTCAAAGACAAGAGCACCCGAGTAATCAATGTTTGTGAGATCAATCCCACCCTCGGAGCAGAACGGCCATTTGATCTTTTTACTTGAAAGCTTTACCATGGGTTCTATGGAAGGAACGCTTTCCAGAACACCTTCGGCAATGATCTTGGCTATTATAACATGTATGGATATAACCATAATTGCTACAACCAATAATACTATTATTCCGACGATCAAAGCAAGAACTGCACCTCCGAACCAGGCGGCTACTCCGATAAATACACCACCGAGTATGGCTGAGATTAGCTCGGTAATTATGACCCCGGGGGGAATGGTAACCGAGTTATTTATGTCGGGTTTGCCGACCGTTTGATATGCCATGACCTTTTCTCCCTTGTTGTTTTTGGCCATGACTAAGGTCTGCTTTGCAACGATAAGCGAATGAGATACAATTCCGAAGGGGAGCGAACAACTGATATTAGAAGTTGTTCTGATAAACTCGCTGTCAAAAGAAATCTCAAAGCTGTCAGCTACCGGATAGTATGTCGAGCCTTTATAGGAAATCGGATCGAGTTTGAGGTTTGTGGCGTTTATAGTCAACCCGTCTTTGGAAAGGGTATACTTTGCGTCCGGTGAATTCTTGAAAATCTCGGGCAGAGACGGTAAAAGCTTATATTTTACAAAGAGTTCTCTGCTTATTACAAATATGGAATTATCATCTTCCTTAAGTGTTATTGCCGGAAGCTGGTTGGGAAGACCGGCGCTTGAGCGATCGTTAGTCATACATAAGATGCCGAAGATACTGGAATCTTCTGTGTTCGCATCTGTATAGGCATAACCGATCGTTGTGGGATTGAGCCATTTGAACTCTTCGGAACCTTGCCCCATGTTATTGATAATAACTGTAGAAAACAAAGTGTCAAATTTTTTCAGGTTTTCAGGAATGTTCAGCCATTTTTCAATCTGCCCCTTAAGAATACTCTTGTTAACATCATCCATATCGCAGTTGGTAACCTCAAAATTAATAACGGCTGCTATCGGTTCGGTAGAAGTCGCTCCTTCGGTATTGACATAAAGATTATATTCACCGTCGGTTAATGTCGTTTCCGGCAGAGGGAAATACTGAAGCTTTAACAGGATATCGGCATAACTGCCGGTAATATCGAAGACATCTTTTCCGTAATAGGAGAGCCCTTTATAGAAACCGTCTTTAAAAGGTACTCTGATCTTTACGTTCTTTCCGTCACCTCCGGTCACTACCTGCCATGCATCAAACGAACCCTTCACAGAGAAGTTGTAGCCCGGTTCAGAGGTATCTATCTGATCCGGATAGGTCTTTTCTGCTTTTATAAGAGCGTTTAATGCGGATACACGGCAGATAGATACGGTATCCCATCCGTTGGTTGATATAGACGTTTCAAGCTTGACCATCTTTGAAGCCTTGGAAATATTTGTGGTGTTTAGCGAACTTTTGTATAGAGGGCTGTTCTCTATAGCCTTCACCATATTCTGATTCCATTCGGGAATCTTCAATTCGACCACATTATCAAAACCTGAAAAAAGAACTTTGTCCTCATTGCTATTGTTTTTGTTCTCCATATGTCTGTCCTCCTTTTTTGAACAGTGGTAGATTACCGTGATATTATGAATACTGTAGTACTAATGATTCGTTTAGATAAACTGCGGTTAGTGTCTCATTCGCTCCAAACCATTCAATGGTATTGATCTCGGTTGCATTGATAGAAGCGCTGTGATCTGCTATCTTTTTTATAAGATCATCAGAGATGGCGTCAACAACTGCTTGCACTATGATGGAAACAAGAAGATTCAACCATTTTAGGTATGGCGGAATATCGTTGTCATGATCAAAGTATTGACCTGCATTTTGGAAGGATATGATACGTCCGTCCTTCAGCGAGACATTTAACTTCACGTTTCCCCACCAATGCATAGTGATATCGAGATACATATCGCAGAAACCTTTGTAGGAAATGGTTAGAGTGCTACCATCGACATGACCTATATTTTGGTGCCGATATACAACCGGGGTGTAATAGAGCAAGCCCGATTTGATATCATGCATTTCCAGATCCCGGTTATTAAAGAATTCATTATCGGATACCGAAAAATCTGATGGACCTGTGTTCTTATAAATGGAACATAAGCATGGAACGATCAAATGTGATAATGCCTTGTTTATTGCAATGATAAAATACGAATCCCCTTCTAAGGAAAGCCCTGATACATCGACATCCAACGGGAGGTTTGATATATCTCTGTCGTCGCAGACCGCGAGAATACACAGATAACCGGTGTCCAGATAAGAATATGATGTTTGGCGAGGCAGAAGCCACTCCGGGCATCCTTGCTTTATGAAGTCAATTTCAGCAAAAAACAGAACCATTTGTTCAGGGTGATCGATCAGATAACAACATAATCCGTCAAGTACTACATCCCCTAAAACCCCAAGCTTTCCTTCCGCATCTATAAAAGTTATCGGAAGTATCCACCCTTCTTCATCTGTAATTTGACTTGGATCTTTGGCCAGATGTGCATAGGCGGTTTTAAGGAAGGTTTTACCCGGCTTCGGGATCATAGAAAGGGTCAGTTCAATTACAGCTTTGCATCCCTTAAGGTCATAGGACGGGCCGTTTAAGGTTAATTCGCCGCATTTTATCGGAAGCTCCATACGAAGGAGTTTTCCGCCTCCGCCGTTAATGATCTGCCATGTATCAAATACGCCGCTTATATATCTTCTATCACCATCGAATTCATAACAGAAATTCGGGTTCATTTTTTCCCATGAAGCTTTAAGCGAGGCATTGATCTTTTCCTGTTTTATGATACTTACAGTATCCCATCCTTTGGTTAAAATGTTGGTCTCCTTTCGATTATGTTTTGGTAATTTAAAAGCTGCCGGCTAACTGATACAAGGAGTATATCAGCACCGACAGCTTTTGAGTTGAGATATCGATATCAGGCAAATATTTGCCCTGAGTGGTAGAATTTTCGGCTGAAAAAACTACTCGGATTTATTTAAGGCGTCTATATCCTTTTGAGTGTAGGTGAGTATTCCGAGATCATCGAGATTGGTTGAATTGGAATAGATGTCCTCGGGCGTGACAAAGGCTTCCTGGAATCGAAGGAATTTCTCTAACAGCTTGCGAACCTCATCTGCTGTAATGATTGCATTTGATCCGACAGACTCCGATAAGTCCGCAGCGTCGTCTCCGGCGAAGACCTTCATGAACCACTTTGCGAAATTGTATATTGCCATAATGACGTTATCGGAGATACTATTTGTCGATCCGATCTCGGGATGGTTCTCCGACTGCGTTTCGGACAGATGATCCACAAGTTGGTCGCAGTACATTTTCAGTTCTTCCGATGAATCTGCAGAGCTTACGGATAAAGTATCGGCAGGAACACAGCTAATAAGGTGAGATGTTTTAAATGTCTTTTCGGGTTCGGAAAGAAGCTGATCTATTATCTTCTTTATGAGAGAAGAGACAGTATTAACTTTCTCGTTATAGTGTATCTTGTATTCCGGGCCAATGGTGACGGCTGCTTCGTCGTAGCAGAAGGTAGCAAATTCAGAACATACCATAGGAGGAACATCCGAATCGGGGTCTTTGATCTTATTGAAGAATTTTATGAGCTCATATGTAATGAGCCTCAGAATATTCTTAATAATGTCACCGAGTATGGTATCAGGGAAGAAATCGCTGACTATGATGTTGAGGCCGAGTAAAACGAGATTTGAATCAGGATAAGGAAGTTTGGCCTCAACATATTTCATGGCGATATCGTCTACCTTGGACGTGTCGGGAGAATTTTTTAATCTTCGGATATGGATAACTCTGGATCCCGGCGGATCAATGAGAATCCTGGCGGCAAACTTGTTACCTTCCTCTATGATATAAGCGGGGTTATAATCTGACATCGCGGTGTGAGTCACTGCAGAGTGGGTCAGTTTTGCTATGGTTCTGGATATAAAATCAGATAGATCTGCTTCGTACAGAAGAAGGTCTCCGGGTTTCAGTTCGTTGAGTTTGATAGTGTCAGCCATGTTACATCCTCCTTTTTACGGCTTATTATGTTCTTTATTGTAGTTGGGCCTTCAGAGCCTTTACATTGTTTCTGCTCAGAGGGATTACGTCTTTGATCCCTTTAAAAAAGATATCATATGTGTAGCTTATCCTTGGGCTGAAGTGATCCACCTTGGACAGGTTCACAAGATAACATTTATGAGTCTTAAAGAAGTAGAGAGGCTTCAGTTTTTCTTCATAGAAACCGAGTGGTTTGTTCCCACGATATACATTATCTTTGGTATGAATATATACATTGCCTCGGATGGTTTCGAAATAGAAGATATCTTCGGCATTTATGAGTATTATATCTTCGTCATGGTATCCGCAGATGATATTCAGCGGATATTCTATCTCATGAGAGAGAGAATCATAATCAGGTTTTCGCAGAGCAGGCTCATTCTGTATTTTGTTCATACAATGCCTCAGACGTTCCGAAGAAAAAGGTTTTTGAATATAGTCAAGAGCATTGAGCTCAAAGGCCTTTATGGCCCCTTCCGCGTGAGCTGTGATAAAGCATATTTTAGTGTCGGGGTGAAGAAGAGTTATCTGTTCTGCTATATACAGGCCGCTGATATTCGGCATCTCGATATCCAGAAAGAGGAGGTCTGCCTCGTTACGTATAAGAAATGCAAGTGCTTTCACGGGATCGGTAAAGGTGCTGATGATCTCAAGCTCCGTATAGTCTTCAAGATGGGTTCTAAGATTCTCTATTGAGTTGTATTCGTCATCAACTATTACTACCTTCATGTTTCACTTCTCCTTTGCATAATTAAATGATATTGTTGTACCGACACCCGGAGTGCTTTCAAAATGAAGTGTTTCACCGCAAAGTTTTCCGAGGCGGTAATTGATATTTTTGATTCCGACACCGGTGCCGGTGTTTTGGGTTACGTTGTGAAGTTGCACGGAATTCATGCCCTTGCCGTTATCTTTTACTGTGAACAGGTAATGGTCCGGATATTCATCGACGGACAATTCGATTGTGAGTGGTTTTGAGGAAAAACCGTGTTTGATCGCGTTTTCCACAAGCGGTTGAAGTATCAGAGGCATGATATATATACTTTTGAGGGAATCCGGTACATTTATGATGAGGGTGATCATGTCACGGAAGCGGATATTTTCTATGTATATGTAGTTTGAAAGAAAGTCCAGTTCTTCTTCAAGCGTATATTCTGTTCGGTTTCTGAAATCAAACTTATACTTGGTTCTCAGGTAATCACAAAAGCGGAGGAGAAGATCCTGAGCTTTCGGCACGTCATTATCCATAAGATAAGATACATTGTTTAGGGTATTGAACATAAAGTGCGGCGATATCTGTGCCTGCAGATAAGCAATTTCCATGGAGGTTGCCTGGTTTGCATTTTCGTACGCTTCGTCTACATCTTCCAAAAGGATGTTGAACTGACAGAGCAGGAAGAATAAGATTCCGACTATGAAGAGGTTCTCGCGCGGAAAAAATTGAAGACTCGTTACCGTATCTATATAGTAAAACTGCAGGAAAGACAATATGAAAAGAATAACTATACTTATAAGCGAAATGTATGCATATTTCTTTTTACTTCGGATAACACGAATTATGTTGTAAAGGATTATCGATATATTAATGAGGAGTAAAACAATACTCAGTTCTCCCGCAAAGGTTGCGATCGAATATGAAGTGACGAATATCATAAGTACAAGATATGTTATATTCAGAATTCCGACAATTGTCATAATGATATTGTTTTTTTGGGGCGGAGTGAAATATTTAAAGAAATAGAATATACAGGTAATAAGTATGGCATAGGCTATATATTGGAGTTTCAAGGGAATTATGCTTGGCAGATTCCTGAAGAAGTAAAAAAAGATATTTTCATCCAGCAGAGTTTCCAAGAGTGCGCTGCCCAGACAGAATATTGAGAGACACAGACCTGTACGGCGGTGTCGGTTCATGCAGGTGAGCAGCAGAAGATAGATCCCTATACCGACGAAGATACCGATGATAACAGCACTTTTAATAGTCTGCATGGACTGAAAGAAGTAAATATTGTCGGCGGTTCCGAAGTACAGATTATTGACAAGACCGCCCTGCTGTAAATTGAAATTTGAAATTTGGAATGTGATGGTTAGGTTGCGGGTATCTGTGTCGAGAAGGTATATGGTGGGCTGCCATACGCTTTTCTCACTTTCGCCGGAGTACCCGACCTTGCCGACTTCCGCTATAAAACTACCGTTGCAGTACAAACGATATGCTCCGGATATAAGAGATGTTTTCAGGCAGTATGTTCCCGGAGCAGGCAGACTTATATTCAATTCGTAGGTTCCGTATTTAATGGATTCGCTTTCCAAAGACTGAAACTGATGTATATAACCCGGTACTTTGATCGTTGAAACATATGGAAGCCCCGAGATATTTGGGTCAACAAAAGAATTCGGGGTAAAATTCCACATTCCGTCCAGAGAATAAACTGAGTTGTCAAGGTCAGCATCGGTCAGATCAAGATAACCGTCGGTAATACTTTTTGCACTGATATTATATTGGGAAAAAGAAAAGATGATCAACATTATGACCGAGATGAAAAGAAATGCTGACACCGCTATACGGTAAGACTTCTTAAGTTGCAATGTGGACCCCCTTATATTGCAGAACGACATAAACGCCGTAAACCCCATATTTTAACCGATTTAATTTTATCAGATGTATATTCCAAATGTCTATGGGATTTGCCCAAATAGTAAATTCTTTTTTACGTTTTCAAAAAATGATGTGTTGACAGAATAAAATATGCTTAGTATACTAACCGAAAACTATTCGAAAGGAAGAGGAGACATGACGAGACATTATTGCGTGCATACAACAGTTACAACCAAGTCCGAAACAAGAGTCTGCGGGTATTATTATATATGCCGGATAGGGTCGAGTCATAAGATGAAATTTGAGTAACGACAATTTCACGACGAAGATATAAAAAGACCTTATCAAGCCGCATATTTACGCTT
>JAILPE010000012.1 GCA_024699645.1 Lachnospiraceae bacterium | reverse complement strand
AGTCAAGGGATACGACAAAGGAAGATTCAGCTTCAACGTTAAAGGCGGCCGATGCGAAGCCTGCGGCGGCGACGGTATCATAAAGATCGAGATGAACTTCCTCCCGGATGTTTACGTCCCCTGTGAGGTATGCCACGGCCGGCGCTATAACAGAGAAACTCTTGAGGTGCGTTATAAGGGCAAGAATATATACGAAGTGCTCGACATGACGATAGAAGAAGCGACGGACTTTTTCAGCAATGTACCTTCCATCAGCAGAAAGATCAACACTTTAAACGAAGTCGGACTCGGATACCTCAAGCTCGGACACCCCTCCACATCCCTTTCCGGGGGTGAGGCACAACGTGTTAAACTTGCAACCGAACTGGCAAGAAGAAGTACCGGAAAGACGATCTACATCCTTGACGAACCCACGACGGGACTTCATTTTGCCGACGTACACAAACTCATAGATATCCTTCACAAACTTGCAGACGGAGGGAACTCGGTCATAGTCATAGAGCACAACCTCGACATGATCAAGTGCGCCGACTACATCATCGACCTCGGCCCCGAGGGCGGAGACAAGGGCGGTACCGTTCTTGTACAGGGTACACCCGAGGAAGTTGCGGATTGTAAGAAGTCCTACACGGGACATTTCTTAAAGCCCCTGCTCACAAACTCTTTCGGGCAGATAAAACCCGCACCCAAGACGCCTCCGAAAAAAGCTGCCGGAAAGGGAAAAAATAGCGAACCGCAAAAGCAATCACGCGCAAAGAGAGACCAAAGATCACAGGAGATCTCATAACAGAAATCACCTCACAGAGAGGATATGAGCAAGGAAACGAAATATACGGAGGGAGTTATGAATAACTTTTACGCCATGCTATCAAGAATGAAATACATAAACAGATGGGCGCTCATGCGCAACTCCTACACAGAAAATATCAGCGAGCACTCACTTGAAGTGAGTATACTCGCTCACGCACTTGCAATAATAGGGAACAGACGGCTCGGAAAAGACCTCGACGCCGACAGAGCTGCCGTTATCGCCATGTTCCATGACGCAACCGAGATCATCACAGGCGACATGCCCACACCGATAAAATACTTTAATTCCGATATCAGAAGCGCTTTTAAGGATATTGAGGCAGGCGCCGCCGAGCGTCTTCTTTCATTGCTTCCCGAAGACCTGAGGGAAGACTACGTCCCCGCATTCTTTCCGGACAAGGACGACCCTTCCGAAGCTTATCTTTTGAAGCTCGTCAAAGCCGCCGACAAACTCTCGGCTCTCATCAAATGCCGAGAAGAAGAAAAAATGGGGAATCATGAATTCTCGAGCGCCGGTAAGACGCTCTACACCTCACTTATAAAAATGGAACTCCCTGAAGCAGATATCTTCATCAAAGAGTTCCTTCCCGCATACAGCCTCACTCTTGACGAATTGCAGTCCTGAACTTCAGCCAATGCGGTGTCATCCCATTCCTCTCCGCCGGCGCGCAAATTGTATATACCGTCTTCAGGTGTTTCGCCCAATAAGCTGCAAATGAGTTATTAACATAACTACTTGACAATTGAATAATCGAGGATTCCCGCATATAGCCCTAATTACTATCAAAACAACCGAATCAGGTCTTCAAAGGTTTCGGCTTTGCGGATACATCTTACTTTTCCGTCCGGTCCGATCATGACCTCAGCGGGTCTCGGACGGGAATTGTAAGGCGAGCACATGGAGTAACCATAGGCGCCGGCGTCGAGAACACAGACAAGGTCGCCTTCATTGATAACAGGAAGCTCTCTCTCCTTTGCGATTATGTCACCGCTCTCGCAGATATTTCCGGTCACGGATACTACCTGCGTTCCTTCTGAAGGAAGCACGGGCTTTCCGTCGCGCAGCACCTCCACATCATGCCATGAACCGTAGAGTGTGGGACGGACCAGGACGTTCTGGCCTATATCGGTTCCTGCATAGCGCTTATCGTAACTTTCTTTCACAGCATGAACACGTCCGAGTATAACTGCGCTGTCGGCAACTACATATCTGCCGGGTTCACTCTTGTAAAGGATGTTTCCGCCGTGCTCTTTATCAAACTCAGCGATAACCTTTTCAAGTTCTTCGGTAAGAAGATCCATATCGAATTCTTTCTCTCCCGCAAGCTTATGATAAGGAATTCCGAAACCTCCGCCAAAATCCACAAACGTAAGGCCTTCAAACTGTCGGGCAATGCGAAGGAAATTACGTGCTGCTTCGATGTAGGGCTTGGGTTCCATAAAGAGCGAACCTATATGCTGATTAAGTCCGATGATCTTAAGGCCGTGTTTCTCGGCAACCTTCTTAAGTTCCGGAACATCTTTCTCTTCCACCGCAAATTTCGTATTTTTTCCGGCCGTAACAACACTGTCGCTGTGACCGGCACCCACACCGGGATTTATCCTGACTGCACAGGATCCGCCGGGATTGAGCATTCCGAAGCGTTCAAGCTGACTGAGGCTGTCAAGGCTCACCGTGATCTTGTGATCAATAGCGTATTTGAGTTCATCATCAGAAACATTATTGGGAACAAAAAATATTCTGTCAGCAGGGAAACCCGCATATTCAAGGAGTTTGACTTCTCCAATGCTCATCGCATCGCAATTGATGCCCTCCTCAAGTGCGATCTTGAGTATTTCAAGGTTAGAGTTTGCCTTCATAGAAAAGTTTGCACGGTAAGGAAAATTTTTAACGGCTTTCGCAACTTTTCTTATTCTGTGGCGAAGGATACGCTCGTTATATACATACACCGGGGTGCCGTATTTTGCGACAATATCCTCGGGATTGTTTCCCTCAAAAAAATTCACTTCATTAACAAAGGATTCCATCGTTTTGTTTATTCCTTTCAAAAAAATATAATAGGCGACTGTAGAAACAGCCGCCATTGGTCTCCAATATAATATCAGAACATCCGAAAAAACACAAGTTTTTCTGCCCGCTGCCCATACAATTAATAAAACGCAACCATTGTAACCCGAACAGACATTAATCACAAGTAATTTTTACGGAAAGAGAATCATTTGGATTCTTTAAGCAGGTTGTGGATCACTTTCCACTCTTCAGGTGCAAGTATCTTGTCAGGATTGACGACAGTGACAAGAGTATTCTTGTGCCTGATTATTCCCTCAACATAATTGGTTTTGTCGTTCTGCGCAATGACGGGAAGCGTCATCTGAAGATCTTCTCCGACAGCTCCGATCTCAGTGATCTCGTCAACCATGCATCCAAGGCATCCTTCCGATGTATTCACGAAAATCGTATTCATCCCCTTCGACACATTCCCGCGAAGGTTGAATTTCTTGTAGATATCACAGACCGGAATAATCTCTCCTCTAAAATCCGCAAATCCCGCAACACAGTCCGGTGCGCCGGGAATAGTGATCAGCTGAAATCCCGACTCTACCGTGCGTACTTTCATACTGTCAAATCCATAACTCTGATTAGCTGCCGAAAAAATAACCTGTTGTCCAAACATGTCTTTCTCCTTTCTCTTTTCCGAGTCAAGCTTCGAACCGTTTGTTTTAATTATTCGGGTATGGCTCCCTTATAAGGAGGACATCCCTGCTTGAGCCACTTGAGATAGCTGTTGATAAAAAGATCTATACTTCCGTCAAGAACCGCGTTGGCATTCGATGTCTCCGCTCCTGTCCTTAAGTCCTTGATCATCGTATAAGGCTGAAGGAAATACGACCTTATCTGACTTCCGAAATTGTTATCTCTGACTTCTCCACGTATATCCGCGGTTTTTTCAAGGTTGGCCTGCTGCTTGAGCAGAAGGAGCTTTGCCTTGAGCATCTGCATGGCTTTATCTTTATTCTGGTACTGAGAACGCTCATTCTGGCACTGAACAACGATACCCGTCGGGAAGTGGGTGATTCTTATGGCAGAAGACGTCTTGTTAACCTTCTGTCCACCGGCACCGCTCGAACGGAAAACGTCGATTCGGATATCATCGTCCGGAACATCAATATCAAGATCTTCTTCTATATCGGGCATAACATCACATGATACAAATGATGTCTGTCGTTTTCCCGCTGCATTGAACGGCGAGATCCTGACGAGTCTGTGTACGCCGTGCTCTGACTTAAGGTGGCCATAGGCGTTGTCACCGTTTATCTGAAGAGTAACCGATTTATAACCGGCCTCATCTCCCTCAAGGAAATCGAGGAGTTCTACGCTGTATCCTTTTTTCTCGGCCCATCTGCTGTAGAGACGATAGAGCATGCTCGCCCAGTCGCACGCCTCTGTTCCGCCGGCGCCCGCATGAAGAGTAAGGATCGCGTTACATTTATCAAATTCTCCGTCAAGAAGCGTCGAGAGCCTGAGCTCCTCGAGCTCATCCTTGAACGCTTCAAATTCAGCCTCTATTTCAGGCACCATTGATTCATCATTTTCTTCGTTGCCCATCTCGATAAGGGTTTCAATGTCCTCGTACTTCGTTGAAAGATCTTTATACTTCTCGATAAGATCTTTGAGGTTCTTGAGTTCCTTCATGTATTTCTGGGCTTTGTCGGCATCATTCCAAAAGCCTTCTTCCTCCATGATGCCTTCTATCTCTTCCACTCTGAACTTCTTTGCAGGAAGATCAAGTGAATCTCCCACTTCTTTAAGCGGCTGTTCAAACTGTGAAAGCGCGTATTTTATCTGGTCTAAAGCTACCATTTTGTGTTCCTCTCTGTTTCTTATAACGCTACTGTTCGCACCGCGACCTTCCTCTGAGGTCACAAGACTGCATTAATGCAGGCGTCACTCGAACTTACCGCTGTCTTTACAACAATACTTATATTTCTTACCCGATCCGCAGGGGCAGGGGTCGTTGGGCATGATCTTTTTGTTTGCGCGACGCTTAGGTGCGTTGGCCACCGAATCATCCTTGTTCGTTCCTGTTGCCTTAGCAACCTCTTCACGCTCAACCTTACGCTCAACCTGAACTCGCATAAGCATACGAACCGTATCGGAAGATATACCGTCCGTCATCTCCTGGAACATCTCGAAACCACGAAGCTTGTATTCCGAAACGGGATCCCTTTGAGCAAATGCCTGAAGGCCGATGCTCTCCTTGAGCTGATCCATATCATCGATGTGGTTCATCCACTTTGTATCAATGGCACGGAGAAGGACGATACGTTCTACCTCACGGAATTCCTCTTTGATAGGGAATTCAGCCTCTTTCATCTCATAGAGACGAACAGCTTCCTCTTTAAGCCTATGTATAAGTTCCTTCTTTTTGATCGATCTTTCCTCTCCCTGAGGAAGCACGATGGGTTCAAGCGGAATGATCGGAAGAAGAACCTCATTAAGTTCTTCCAAATTCCATTCTTCGGGAAGCTGATCGTCCCCAATGATGGAATCTACATGACTCTCAACGATATCCTCAACCATCTTGATGATAACGTCTCTCATGTTCTCGCCGTCAAGCACTCTGCGTCTCTCGGAATAAATGATCTCTCTCTGGTCGTTGTTAACCTGATCGTACTCAAGTAGGCTCTTTCTGATACCAAAGTTATTGTTCTCTATCTTCTTCTGAGCTCTCTCGATCGCGCTGCTGAGCATTCTGTGGTGAAGCTCCTGTCCGTCTGTGATCCCAAGTGCCTTGAACATTCCCATAAGACGTTCCGAACCGAACAGTCTCATAAGGTCATCTTCAAGTGAAATGTAGAACCTCGACTCGCCGGGATCTCCCTGACGACCCGAACGTCCACGCAACTGATTATCGATACGTCTCGATTCATGGCGCTCAGTACCTATGATCCTGAGACCTCCCTGTTCGACAACACCTTCGCCAAGCTTGATATCGGTACCACGGCCTGCCATGTTGGTTGCGATCGTAACCGCACCGAACTGACCTGCTCCGGCAACGATCTCTGCTTCCATCTCATGGAACTTGGCATTAAGTACGTTATGAGGGATACCTCTCTTGCGAAGTGCCGCACTGATCTCTTCGGAAGATTCGATTGAGACCGTACCTACAAGCACGGGCTGTCCTCTCCTGTGAGACTCTGCAACCGCACCGACGATCGCATCGAGTTTTTCCCTGTGAGTACGGAACACGGCATCCTCGTAGTCCTTACGTATAACGGGTTTGTTGGGAGGAATGGACACAACGTCCATTCCGTAGATCTCACGAAATTCCTTATCCTCCGTGAGAGCCGTACCGGTCATACCACACTTTTTCTCATATTTATTGAAATAGTTCTGAAGAGTGATCGTACAAAGAGTCCTGCTCTCTCTCTGAACCTTTACATGCTCCTTGGCTTCGATCGCCTGATGGAGACCGTCCGAATAACGACGTCCCGGAAGTATACGCCCCGTAAAGTCATCTACGATAAGAACTTCTCCGTCTTTTACGATATAATCCTTGTCCTTGAACATCATGTAGTTCGCACGAAGTGCAAGGATGATATTATGCTGGATATCAAGGTTCTCAACATCCGCAAAGTTTTCGATATGGAAGAACTGCTCAACCTTATGCACACCGCTGTCGGTCAGGTTGACTGTTTTCTCTTTCTCGTTTACAACAAAATCTCCGGTTTCTTCGGGAACGTCCTCATTAAGCTTAGCTGCCATGATCGCCTGCATCTTGGTCATCTCGACCGCAGTTCCTTTTGTCATCTGGAGTGCAAGGACATTACAAAGCTCGTAAAGCTTCGTCGACTTTCCGCTCTGTCCCGAAATGATAAGCGGTGTTCTTGCCTCATCAATAAGACAGGAGTCAACCTCGTCGATAACGGCAAAATGAAGCTCACGCTGTACCATTTTGTCTTTATATACGACTCTGTTGTCACGCAGATAATCAAATCCGAACTCGTTATTTGTTCCGTATGTTATATCACACGCATATGCCGCACGTCGATCATCGTTATCCATCGTATTGAGGATGTATCCGCATGTCAATCCGAGGAACGAATATATCTTGCCCATGTTCTCGGCATCACGCTTTGCAAGGTAATCATTGACCGTAACAACGTGAACGCCCTTACCCTCAAGTGCATTAAGATAGATCGTCAACGCCGATGTCAGTGTCTTTCCTTCACCTGTGAACATCTCGGCAATACGGCCCTGATGAAGAATGATCGCACCAAGGATCTGCACATGGAAAGCACGAAGTCCGAGGGTTCTTTTGCCCGCTTCACGAGCAGCGGCAAACGCTTCGGGAAGAAGCTCGTCAAGTGTCGCTCCTCCGGCAAGCTTTTCCTTCAGCTTGGCGGTCACGGCAGCAAGCTCTTCGTCGCTTTTTGCCTCCATCTCGGGCTCAAGATCCTCTACTGCCTTGGCTGTAGATTCAATCCTCTTGATCTCTCGCTCGCTTCTTGTTCCGAATATCTTCTGGAACAGAGATTTTTTATTTCCCCCTTCGATAAACGAGACATCTTCCATTGAGTTGTTCTTCTCTTTTTCAACTGTATTTACAGCGGTTTCGTTACTCATTTTTTACCTTTTACCTTTTCATTTTCTATGATCGAATTTTGCTTATCCCCATAATAAATCCAATCACAACGATTTTATGACAGATACGCTGATATGTCAAACCAAACCGACTTTTAAGAAGTCGATCGTGCTTGGTTTTTTATTTGCCAAGTATTTCTCTTCTTATAAGCTTAGCCACTCCGTCTTCTTCATTTGAAGCCGTTACATGATCTGCGCGGTCACGGACAGACTTAGGAGCATTTTCCATAGCAACTCCGAGACCGGCATATTCGATCATCGCAAGATCATTGTTGCCGTCTCCCACCGCGCACACTTCATCGCGGCCCAAGCCGAGCATCTTCGCTACCCTGTCAACAGAAACGGCCTTTGATACCTTATCCGAAAAGAACTCAAGATACTCCGGTCCGGATGTGGCCCATGTCGTTCCCTCAAGTTCAGAACCTTCCATATCCTTCATGGTCACGGCGATCTTTTCGGGATCATCATTTAGAATGATCTTTGTTACGCTTTTCCCCCTGAAGAATTCGAGATCGTCATATTTGCGCGGCACTATATCGGTATTGAAAACGTAGATTTCCATGTTTTTATTGAGTTCGTTTCCGTAGAGGATATCATCGGTCCAAACGATCACCGTATGGCCGCGTTTTTCTCCCTCTTTCATTATCATGATCGCATCTTCCTCGATCATTCCTTCTTCAAAAAGAACCCGTCCGTCTTTGGGATCCACGATCTTGGCTCCGTTATACGTGACCATGGGCGCGTTGGGTTCAAGCTCTTTCAGATACCGCGTCATCGCAGGATAAGGTCTTCCCGACGCGATCACGAGATATCCGCCATCTTCCTTAAAATCACGTACCGCCTCCTGCGTTTCTTTTGAAATCGTTTTGTCGTCCTTAAGCATCGTGCCATCCATATCCGACGCAAGAATTCTGTATTTCATATATATTTTTAACTCTCTTTCTCATCCGGCACTTCACCGGGGTTGCACTTAATTTGTTATGACACATCGAAGACCCGTAGCAAAGCTGCGGGTCTTTTGTCATCATGTCTTCATATCACACAGAAGCTCTCTCTTCTCTGTATCATTCGGGTTCGATAAGGCCGTACGAGTCGCCACGACGCTTATAAACAACATTTACTTCATCTGTCTCGCTGTTGCGGAAAACAAAGAAATCATGTCCGAGAAGTTCCATTTGTACACAAGCTTCAGCCGGATCCATGGGCTTAACCGCAAATCTCTTCACACGCTTGATATCAACCGTATCAAAAGGATCGTCGTCCTCTTCGTAAAGATCTGCTGTGATCGCACCCGCCTGACGGGCTTCACGGATCTTATTCTTATACCTTTTGAGCTGCCTCTCGATTATTTCTTCAACAAGGTCGATAGAAACGTACATATCGTTACTTTCCTGCTCTGCCCTGATGATGTTTCCCTTTACCGGGATCGTTACTTCGATCTTCTGTCTGTCTTTTTCAACACTGAGTGTAACATGCGCTTCCACATCGTTTGAGAAGTACCTTTCAAGCTTCCCTATCTTACTTTGTACCGCGCTTTTCAAACCTTCTGTGACAACTATGTTTTTTCCTGTGATCAAGTATTTCATAATTGTTTACCTCCGTTGCCATTCTGTCTTTTTATTATATCACAGGCGCACATATCACACAAGGAACTATGTATTACAAGCACACCTACCGCTCAAGGAACTATGTATCACAAGCACACATACCGCTCAGGGAACTACGTATCACAAGCGCACATACCGCTCAGGAAACTATGCCGTCATACCCCGACAAGAAGTCCGAGCCCGGGCAGTTTCTCAACTTTCTTAAGTAACTGCCCGGGCCCGGATGAATTTTCAGATATTTTTTTCTAATTCGACTTATTGTCCACTATATTAATAAAATATGATTTTGCAAGTATAAGTTTTGTTTTTTTGTAAAACTATCACAAATAACAAAACATTCATTCGGTTCCGTACTTAACAAATCCGACTACAAAAGTGGTCATTTATTGTTGATAAAGTGGATAAGTTCGTGCATAACTCAAAAATATTGAAAATCAAGGGTTTTTTCTGTGGATAACTTTCCTTAATTTTTGATTTATTTTTTATTATTTTTGGCTTTTTGTATAAACACAGTTTTTGTATTTGTGCAATTTGCACAAAAGGAGGTTTGTCAACCCTCATTTATTTAAAAACAATTTTCAAACAAAAGACAAATTTTAAAACATTTTATCTTTACTATCTCATTTTGTTTGTTACAAGCGCCTTTGCGATCACTGCCGCAACCTCTCCTCTTGTAACCTTTGACTTGGGACCAAACTTTTCTCCGGCCTTTACATCAAAGATTCCGAGGGCATTACAGATTGCAACGGCTCCTCTGTACTTCTTGGAAACTTTGTCTGCATCCTTAAAATTCAGGCTATAGATATCATACTCACTGATTCTCTTATATCCCAATGCCTCTACAATTATCATTGCAAGCTTCTGACGGGTGACCGTCTTATCATTTGCCTCAACAGTGGGCGTCTGATAGAAGTACCAAAGGTTCGATAATATTTCGCTCATAAACTTGTTTGTAGCTTTTTTATCGGGTTCAAACTTATCACCTTCAAAATTGTTCATGAGCTGGGTTATAAACCTGATCTCTTTCTCATACTTATGTCCGGCTATATCCGAAAACTTGCGATTTCTGTCAACAGGCTTATACTCTTCTCCGCTGTAATTGAGAAACTTTCCTGTTAATGCATCTACATATGCCGCTTTTATATTTGTTACATAGCAAAGTCTCGCTTTGTTCTTTGTGGATGAAATATATGTTTCCTCATCCATAACCGTATTCGATGTCACCTCATATATGAGTTCAAATTCATTGCTTTCAAGATATTTGTCAAATGCCTCTTCTTTGGTGATCGCGCCTTGAGCCGAAGGGAATTCCATATCATCCGACCACTCGCAATAATAATTGTATACTTTGCCAGTTACCCTATCCACAGCTCCGCTGATCATGTTGTCGTAATAGGGAATATCATTTACATACCTTGCGTAAGTGAGGGTTTGTCCTCCGTATACGGGTACATTCTTGGTATCATCCCAATAGATCGTGTACCCTCCTTCCTCCGCAACCTTTTTGGTAAGCGCAAATTTTTCAGGTTCTATTTCCTTGACAAATTCCTCAAACTTCTTGACTACACTTGCTTTGCTGTACTTAAGCTCTATCTTCGATGCATCCGCATAGTCCCAATAACTCGGAACTGACGAATTGAAGTTCAACAGTTTGCCGGTTTTTGCGTCAACCGTTGCATACAGAGATGCACGATAATAATCACCCTTGTCGTAATCTATCGGTCTGGGATCTGACATGGTTATATTCCAATAATAAGCGTTTTCTCCGGACGAAAGATATGCATTGGTGTACTTAAGTGTCGGATCAACAAGAAGCTTCTTATTGGATGTTATGACCGCAATCGCTTCTTCTTTGGATATCAGCGTTGCCATTTCCTTTACTTTGGCTATTTCAGCCTCGGAAAGGACAACCTCACCTCTGCCACCTTCGGACGATCCGTTTCCTGCCACATCTTTGGTCTCCGATTCCTCATCTACACCGTATAAACCGGAACCGTAATAATTCTTTTCGGTGTAGATCTTTCCGGTATTTGCATCTACGGAGAAGTATCTGTCCGAAGGAACATATGCAAGAAATGCCTCTTTCTTTGTACTTCCGTATGATGTGAAATATCTTAATTCAAGATCCAACTTTCCGGCGAGTTTTGCTGCCGCCTCTTTCTTGGTCAGCACCGTACCCGGTTTTTTAACCTCAACATCATAGTCCCATGACGAAGAAAACTGTACTACTTTTCCCGTGTCGTAGTTCACATCGATCCTGACCGTATTGTCGGGCATGGGGTATCCGTTTTCCATGCGCTGATAAACAAAATTATATGTATCGGAGTAGTAACTGATCGAAGTATTATAAAGACTTAAATGCCCATCAATCTCGGGAGTTTTATTTTTTACGAACTCCATCGCCTTCCCTTCATAATACTCTGCATCTTTCTTGGGAAGATTTAAGTATTCTTCGCCTGTATAATCGTTGAATTCATATGACTTTACATGATCATTATCATCAAGAGAGACACGCATACCCCTATCATAATTTGCACTGTTCCACGAGAATGACCATTCTGTATTGTTTCCGTTCTCCCATACATCCTGATAAAAACGACTGAATTCTTCGGGAACATCGAAAAGTTTCTTCACTTTAAGTATCTTTTCCGACATCTCCTCTTCAGTATACTGCGCCGCTTGGGCCGGGAAAATGTTTATAACTCCTCCGACAAGCACCAAGGCCAACATAAATGCAATTATTTTCTTTTTCATATAACTCCTTTCCCTCTCATTTATGAGAGTCTCCGTTCATTAGACGTTCAAGTTTCCGACCCGGTTCCAAATCTTTTTATTTTTTTGAATTTCTTTTGAATTGTCCTGTCAAAAATCAATTTTTCGACTGTGTCAAAAAAATGATTTTGCTCTATGTTTTTATTATATATATATGTTATAATGATTGTCACCCACATTAGCGAATAATTCAACACTTTTTTCTTTTTTGTGTGACATATCATTTGCATCCGTAGCATTTATCAGCGCAATTGAGAAATGCTAAATCTAACCGGATGTAAGATCGGAGAAAAATATGACTTATGATCTTGTTATCATCGGTTCCGGACCCGCAGGTCTGGCTGCCGCTATTTATGCGGCTCGTGCAGAGCTTCAATTTGTCGTACTTGAAAAGGCCGGAGTTAGTGGCGGTCAGGTTCTCCTTACATATGAGATAAATAATTATCCCGGATTCAAGAATATCTCCGGGTTTGATCTTGCAACAGCTCTTCGCGAGCATGCCGAATCTCTCGGAAGCAATTTCGTTTCATGCGAGGTAAACAGCATTACCCGCGAGCGTGACAAGACTTACCATATTTCCTGCGACAACGGGACAGAGTACGTTTCGAAGGCTGTCATCGCATGTACCGGTGCAGATCACAAGAGGCTCGGCATCCCCGGGGAGGAGGAACTCGCCGGAGCCGGCGTTTCTTATTGCGCGACTTGTGACGGTGCATTCTTCAAGAAAAAGACGGTTGCCGTTATCGGTGGCGGCGACACCGCATTTGAGGACGCTCTATATCTTTCCCGTCTTTGCGAGAAGGTTTATATCATTCACAGGCGCAGCCTTTTCAGAGCTGCCGGTTCACTTGTTTCTCTCGCAAGACGCGCGCAAAACATTGAGTTTCTTACAGATACGGTTCCCACAGAGATCTGCGAAACCGACGGAAGCGTAACCTCTCTCAAGGTTAAAAACGTAAATTCCGGGGCAGAAAGCAGCATCGATCTTTCCGGAGTATTCATTGCCATCGGAATGAGACCCAATTCCGAGCTCTTCTCTCAGATCACAGAGTGTAACAAAGAGGGCTTCATCATCACAAGCTCCGACTGCTCTACGCAGATGCCCGGTCTCTATGCAGCAGGCGATGTTCGCACGAAAGACCTCAGACAGATCGTAACAGCTGTAGCTGACGGTGCCGTGGCTGTTTCTTCCCTTGTGAAATATCTTTCAGATTAAGACGCGAACTTCTGCATTCTTTGTAAAACCGGGCTATTCGATGAACATCGTTTTTACAAAACGTCAAACTCGCGAATTGCTTCGCAATTTGCTCGTTATAAAGCAAAAAAACAGGATGTCTCAAAACGAGCATCCTGTTTTTGATATAGAAGTCTATGTCAAGCTTTTTGATTGAAATTTCCGCTTTCGGAGCGTTCTTTGATTCCGCAGACGCTACCGGATCGATCCTATCGTTCTTTCCGTTTTCGTTTGCGGATTTTTCCGTCTTTTGAGACTTTTTGCCCGCATGCACGACCTGTGCATCAGGCACTCCTCAGCACGGCGCTGCCTCTGTGTTCCGACCATCACGTCCGGATGATCGCGCATTCGCCCGGTCCCTATCGTAAACAGCGTTATTGAACTGTCCTTTTACAAAGTAACCTTTCGTTACTTGATTGTCAACCGCTTAAAATTCAGATCTGTTGCCCCTGATTTTATTATTTTATTCCTGATCTTTTTATATAGTGACTTGTCGGCTCTTATCTTAACGGTGGCCGAACCGCTTATAGCGTCAAACGCTCCCTT
>JAILPE010000010.1 GCA_024699645.1 Lachnospiraceae bacterium | reverse complement strand
GAAGAAGCATCTTGAGCCGTCGGTTACGGACAAGGAATATTTTGTGGCCGCAAACGAGGCGATGATGAGAGAGGTCTGGATCAATCTGATCGATAATGCCGTTAAGTTTTCGGTCGAATATGCGCCTCTTGATATCGAGATTGAGTCGGAAGCGGAAACGCTCACGATTGAGATTTCCAATCGCGGCGAACCCATACCCGAAAACGCTGTTCCCAAAATATGGGATAAGTTTTATCAGGGTGATGAGTCGCACGCTACGAAAGGAAACGGCATAGGACTTGCCGTAGTGAAAAAAGTAGTTGAACTTCATAATGGGGAAGTCAGCGCAATATGCTCGGGAGGTGTGACCACCTTTACCGTAAAGCTTCCCAAATGATAAAAATGCGAGCCGGAGAGCCTTGCTCACAGTTGCGGCTTTTTACAGGGCATCAAGCGCCGGCTATGCGGATATCACCGTATTTTTGAAGGTGATTAAGCGCCTGCTGCGCGGACATTATATTTTGAGACGTTTAGGACCGTTTCACCGTCGATCTGAAGAGCGGTGGGACGGTCAAATTCTACCGTAACATCTTTTCCGGTCAGAACTTCTACCATTTCTTTGTGCTTTACATGTTCACCCTTAAAGATCGAGGGGAATACCATGAGGGTCTTTAATTTTCCCGAACCGTACATGATAAGCGTTGAGACCGTATTGTTGTGAGTGCGGTCCTGGGCGGGTGTGGGCATCATGCCACCTCCGTAAAATCGGCCGTTCATGGTGGGAGCGAGCCAGACCTTGCTGTATTTTTTCTGATTTCCGTCAACCGTTACGGTTGCGTTTACGGGCTTGAAGTGGAAAAGTAATCCTTTTATTGCTATCGAAGTGTAGTTTATGGGCTTATCCGTGGAACCTCGCATCGCATCGCCGACCTCGCAGCAGTAGCCGTCAATTCCGTAACCGATACCGTTGATGAAGTGAATGGTTTTGTCATTTACGGTGACTGAAGGGAGATCCTTGATATAGTCGCGGATGGGAACGGGCTTTTCACCGTTGATACCTAAATCGTGCAGAAAGTCATTCCCCGTACCGGTAGCGTAATAAAGAATGTTTTGGGGCAGCGGGATGCCTTCCGTGTCATTGACGAAGTGATTGATGGTTCCGTCGCCGCCACATAGGATGATCGAATCATCGGGGGAAAGCGAAGCAAAAAGTTCGGTGTAGTCTCGGATCGTGGTGATATCGATGAACTGGGTTGAACTTTCGTTAAAAAGTGCGGTGAGCTTTTGTGCAGCCTCACGGCCCCGGCCGTTTCCCGCCTTCGGATTGTAAAGAATGTAATTTGTTTTCATGGTTCTCCTTTTCTATGCTTTTATAAAGAGTTTTCAACTCCGGGTTTGTCGGATCGATATCTAACAGATGGCTCCGAGTCGCGTGCAAGAGCCTCCGACAGCTCGTCGTGGATGATCTGCCCGATTTGAACTGTCTTTAAAGAGCAAACCTTCTCGGGTTCTATCAGGTCGATAAAGTCGACATATACGTCGGTGCGACGCTTATACCAGTTTTTGCAGATGTTCTCTGCACCGCGGATGGCAAGCACAAGGATAGGCACCTGAGCTTTTTGCGCGATCTTAAAAACGCCGTCGCGGAAGGGCAGGAGCGATCCGTCGTGACTGCGTGTGCCTTCGGGGTAAACGCCTATGCTGACAACGTCGTTTTTCAGAAGCTCAGCTGCTTTGTTTATGGTTTTCAGTGCATTCCTGGGATTTTCGCGGTCAATGGGCAGAAAGGCACATTTCCTTATAACGCGCCCATATCCCGGGACCTTGAAGTTCTCGGGCTTAGATATGTAAGAAATATTCTGTTTCCTTAAAACATGCCATGTGACTATGGAGTCAAACTTGGACCTGTGGTTTCCCACCAGAAGAAAACGACCGGTTTTGGGCACAAGCTCCATACCCGTAATATGGATCTTTACCCGTAAAAGAGGCAGAGCCATCGCCGTTGAGCTTGCGAGCAAAAAGCGAAAGTAAGGGCTGTTTGTGTCATATTCCTTTTTTGCGTTTACGAATCGGGTACTTATTGCCAACAAAAGAATATAAGCGATCACCAATCCTATGATCCCCAAAATAATAAACAAAATATATTTCATGATTCCCTCCGTTCATCGGGAAAGCGCTCCCCTTCGTATTTGAGACACTTGAAAAATGTATGCCTCCCCGATCACACGTGAAAGCATAGCATCCGTTTCTAAACTGAAAAGAAACAAGAGCCTTCGGAGAATGAAAAAATAACGTTTTGGTAGGAACGGCCCCGGTTTTTTGGTATAATACGCTCAGCCATAAAAAAAGAGTGACGAGCCGACCGGATCGTACATCCGGGTTTATATAAAGAACGCACAGATATAGGGGGTGCAACGAAATGCCTGATAAAAAAGACAAAGTATGTATAGGTCATATCGCGGAGATATATTTGTATGAATACTACATCGCCGGTGACAGGCCTTATGAGCTGAGTACCGAGGACACTTACGGAGAACACACGAAAAAAGGATATGAATTGATGGGTGAGGGCAATTATGTCGGAGCCCTGAATGAATGGTTAAAAGCACTTGACGATGATCCGGTGAGCACGGAGGCACTTCTCAAAATTATTTCCTGTCACAAATATCTGCGCAATATCGAAAAGGAATATGAATATACAAAAAAATCCTATGATTTTTGCTGCACCAGATCGGAACTGGCGGCATATTACAGAAATCTCGGCTGGTATTATCTGGAGATTTATAAGCCCGATGTTTCGGTGGCCTGTTATCAATACAGCAATCTGTTCGAAAAGTCAGAACAGGTTGAAAGCGAGATACATTTTCTGGAGACTGCCACCAAAAAAACGTATAAGGAAGCGGATATAGATCAGCTTCAAAAGATCCTCGCAGAAAACGATATTCCTCTGAAAGCAAATTCGGTAACTCTTGCACTGCTCTATAAGGCGGGGATCGAGGCATATGAGACGGGCATGAAGGAACAGTCGTATGAGTGTTTCCGCATGGTATACGATCTGACTCTGGATGAAGAAATCCTGGAGTGGATGGAGAAAGCCAAAGGCGAATCTGACATTTCAGGTTGAAATTTGTATAATTGAGAGAGCAGCGGTTGTTAATACCCCAAAAGATGATAATCTGTAATCACGATCTTGATACTTCGGTGAAATTTCCGGAAAGGGAACAGGCAGCCGGTATCTTTTCAAAACTGGAGGGACGAAGTGGGAGAGAACGGTTTATACATTTTACTGTGCGCAATACTTGTCGTGATACTTTCGGTGTGCGTTGTGCTCGCTCACAGATGCATGAGGCTTATGAAAAGCAATTTTGCACTTCGTGACAGCATAGAAAACCTCAGTAGATTCAATGACAGGCTGCGGGCGGACAGACACGACTATCTTAATCATCTTCAGGTTGTATACGGTCTGATGGAACTTGGGGAATATGATGAGATGGAGAAATATCTGAGGAAAGTGTATAAAGAGCTGTTAAAAACGGGCAAAGCGATAAAAACATCCAAACCCGCGATAAATGCTCTCCTTGCGGCAAAATCCGCAGAAGCGGAATCTATGGGAATTGAATTCATTATAGAAGTCAAATCCGATCTGAGAGGTCTTCGTATAGAGGACTGGGAACTCTGTAAAGTTCTTTCAAACCTTACGGACAATGCCATAAAGGCACTGGAGAACTCCGACAGGGAAGAAAAACAGCTCGTGATAAGCATCAATGAAACGCCCATGAACTACAGTTTTGAGATCACCGATAACGGACCGCCGATACCTCAGGAGATTAGAGAAAAAATCTTCAAGAGAGGTTTCTCGACAAAAAAAGAGGAAGGACACGGACTCGGTCTGGCTATAGTTTCGGATATTCTGGCCGAAAACAAAGGAAGTATCGGACTCATATCGGATCCGGAAGAGACAAAGTTCACCGTTTTGTTTGAGAAAGAAAAGGAGTAGGCTATGGAAGTTGTTAATATTCTTGGTATTATTGTACTTCTTGTAGGAATTGTACTGATCGGCATAGAGTTCTTTTTGCCGGGATTCGGACTCCCCGGTATATCGGGTATCATATGCGTGGCGGCGGGGATATATCTGACCGGCAGAGATATGACGGAGAGGTTGGTCGTCGGTGTGATCGCGATTCTTGTGATTGCGATAATGCTGGTTATCAGTATAATATTATTTAAGTCCAAGAAGGTTAAGTCACCGATAAAGCTCGAAACCGATCTCCCCGGCAAAAATCTTTTTATAGATGAGTCGGATATGAATTACCTTGTCGGGAAAAAAGGAACGGCCTTAACGGATCTGAGACCTTCGGGGAAGGGAGAGTTTGAGGGTGTAAAACTCGATGTCCTTTCAAGCGGTGAATTCATAGAAAAGGGCAAAAACCTCGAGATAGCAGAGATCAAAAACAACAAAATATTTGTCAAAAAAGGAGAATGAGTATGGATCCATTGATCATTGCAGCAATAGTAATAGTTCTGGTTTTGGTTTTCTTTACGGTAGTACCTGTGGGAATGTGGATCTCGGCGGTTGCCAGTGGGGTAAAGATAGGCATCTTTTCACTTGTGGGAATGAGAATCCGTCGCGTTAAGCCCGCGAAGATCGTCGGACCGATGATAAAGGCAACGAAAGCAGGTTTGGTCGTTAAGTCAAATCAGCTTGAAGCTCATTATCTTGCGGGCGGTAATGTCGACAGTGTGATCAATGCCCTTATCGCAGCTGAGAGAGCCGGCATGGATCTCTCGCTTGAGCAGGCATCGGCTATCGATCTTGCCGGAAGAAACGTATTTGAGGCAGTAAGGATGAGCGTTACTCCCAAGGTTATCGAGACTCCTCAGATCTCGGCAGTGGCAAAAGACGGAATCGAGCTTCTTGTTAAAGCCCGTGTTACTGTAAGAACAAATATCAATCAGCTCATCGGTGGCGCAGGAGAGGCAACTGTTCTTGCGAGAGTCGGTGAAGGTATCGTTACAACAGTTGGTTCGGCGGACACTCACAGCGCGGTTCTTGAGAATCCCGATGATATTTCGAAGGTCGTTCTTGAGAAAGGTCTTGATTCGGGTACCGCTTATGAGATCATTTCAATAGATATTGCCGATATCGATATCGGAAGAAATATCGGCGCTAATCTCCAGAGCCTTCAGGCTGAGGCAAACACCAAGATCGCCCAGGCTAAGGCTGAAGAGAGAAGAGCGATGGCAGTAGCCCTTGAGCAGGAAATGAGAGCAGAAGTCGTTAAGGCAGAATCCGAAGTTCCGAAGGCTATGGCTGAGGCACTCAGAAGCGGGAACATAGGCGTTCTCGACTACTATAAACTCCAAAACGTTCAGGCTGACACCAAGATGAAAAATGATATCGGAAACGGTGTAACAGGATACGTGGACATTAAAAAAACAGATAATTGATGAATGACTTTCCGGCGCGGAAGCTGTATGCTACGCGCCGGAATTGGATGTGATCAGGATAAAAAATGTATGGGAGCGGAAGATGGAACAGATATTGATCGTTGAAGACGATATCACGCTGAATCGGGGATTAAGTAAAGCACTAAAGGATGCGGAACGTCGGATCGTGTCGTGCGAGAGCTTAAAAGAAGCCAAAGAACAGCTTTCGCTTGCCACGGTCTCGCTTGTTTTACTGGACATTAATCTTCCGGACGGCAGCGGCCTTGATCTTTTGGAAGAGATAAAAACGTCGGATCCGAAGCTTCCGGTGATCCTCCTCACGGCAAACGACACAGACAGGGATATCGTATGCGGTCTTGAGCAGGGCGCGGATGATTATATTACCAAGCCTTTTTCGCTCTCGGTCCTCAGAGCCAGGGTAAATACGCAGCTGAGGAAGATCCGTTCGGAAAGCCCTGATAACGCCTATGTGGACGGACCATACTCTTTCAACTATAAAAATATGGTCTTTACATTTGAGGGGAGTGCGGTAGAGCTTTCGAAGACGGAGCAAAAGCTGCTGTATATGCTGACGGAGAATGCCGGACTGACCGTAAAGAGAGAAACGCTTATAGACAGACTTTGGACCGACGGGGCGGAATATGTTGATGAAAATGCTTTATCCGTGGCTGTTAAGAGGCTTCGGGATAAGCTGAACGCTCATGAGAAGATCAGAACGGTATACGGGATAGGATACAGTTGGGTGAAAGAGAATGAGTGAAGTGATATTGGCAGTGGGAATCTGCATGATGCTTGCGGCATGTGTGATCGTGATCCTTCATAAGCGCAGTACCGAAAGGACCCTGGACAGGGTCGAGAAGATGCTCGGGAGCGCGATTAACGGGGTGTTTTCGGAAGATAGCTACGACGAGGGAAGACTTTCAAAGCTGGAGTCGGAGCTTTCCGATTTCCTCAGGATCTCGTCTTTGTCGGCGCAGAACATCAAAAACGAGCGGGATAAGATAAAATCCCTTATCTCCGATATATCTCATCAGACTAAAACGCCCATATCAAACCTCCTGTTATACAGCGAACTTCTTGAAAAGGGCGAGCTTTCGCCGGAATCAAGAGACAGCGTCGAGACGATACATGCGCAGGCGGAAAAACTCAGATTCCTGATAGACAGTCTCGTAAAACTTTCAAGGCTCGAGAACGGCATATTGGCACTCGAACCCCGAATGACACCGCTTGGCCCGATCCTTGCGGACGTTACGGCAGAACTTACAGGGAAGGCGCAGGCAAAAGGGCTCACGCTCCTGGCGGCCGATACCGTGGCGCAGGCCGAAATAGACGGAAAATGGACAAGAGAAGCGATCGTAAACATCGTCGACAATGCGATCAAATATACGCGTGAAGGGCAGGTACTGATCGATACGGTTGAATATGAGATGTTTGTCGAAGTGAGGATCAAGGATACAGGCATCGGAATCCCCGAAGAGGAATATGCGAAAGTGTTCAAAAGGTTCTATAGGGGCGGAGACGTTAAAAACGAAGAGGGCGTCGGGATCGGACTCTACCTTGCAAGGGAGATTGTTGCAGGTGAGGGCGGCTACATAACCGTCTCGTCGGTTGTCGGAAAAGGGACAACCTTCTCGGTATTCCTGCCTAAGAAAGCAGGGATAACGGACAGATTATGACAGTTCTGTAAGAATTGAGTTCCTTTCACGAAAGATTTCGGAAAGATTCATATGTGATAATAAGCTGTAAGAAGGGGCCAAGCTCTCTTTTTACAGCTTTTATATTAGCAATTGGCGGAGTGGATTGCGAATATCATTGACACCGGCAATTTGCGGAGTGGATTGCCAATAACACTTACTATGATCACACGGAGGAAAAATGGACACTTTAAAAGTAACGGATCTTAAAAAAACATACGGAATAGGGGAAACCGCAGTTGAAGCCTTAAAGGGCGTAAATCTCTCCGTTAAAAAGGGAGAATTTATTGCGATAGTCGGCACGTCGGGGAGCGGAAAGTCAACTCTTTTGCATATGCTCGGAGGGCTCGACCGCCCGACAGAAGGCACGGTCGAGATTGACGGGAAAAATATCTTTACCCTCACTGATGACGAGCTGACTATATTCAGACGGAGAAAAATAGGCTTTGTCTTTCAGTCGTTCAATCTTGTGCCGGTGTTGTCGGTGTACGAAAATATCGTGCTTCCGATCGAGCTCGACGGTGATGAACCGGACAAGGAATACATCAATAAACTCATTGACACCCTCGGTCTTTCGGATAAGAAGAACGCCTATCCCAATCAGCTCTCGGGAGGCCAGCAGCAGCGTGTGGCGATAGCTAGGGCGCTTTCTTCCGCTCCGGAGGTTGTCCTTGCGGACGAGCCGACGGGAAATCTTGATTCCAAAACGAGCAGGGACGTTCTCGGGCTCTTGAAGGTGGTAGGAGAAAGATATGCACAGACTATAGTCATGATAACGCATAACGAAGCTATTGCCCAGACAGCAGACAGAATTATAAGGATAGAAGACGGAGAAATAGTGTGACGGCCGGGTACACAAGGAAAGACGGAGTGAGAGAGTGACGGCTTGTTACATAAAGATAGAAGACGGAGAGATTGTGATATGAGTACAAACAAAAGAACAGAAGGTCCGAAGATCAGGAACGGGGGATTTATCAGAAGGCTTGCTCTTAAGACGGTCAGGGCAAATCCGGGGAAGAGTATAGTAGTCATACTTGCCATAGCGCTCAGCACGTTTTTGTTTTCAGCGCTGTGCACCGTGGGCGGGAGCCTTGTCGACAAATTTGAAACAACGGCGCAAAGGCAGATCGGAACCGACGCAGATGCTGCTTTTAAATATCTGAATGAAGAAGAGTATCAAAAAGTCGCGGCAGACAGAGATCTGAAAGAAGTGACCAAAAAGGTATTTGTCGGAACTGCGGTTAACAAAGAACTTTATAAGATGTATACGGAAGTCAATTGCTTGGATGAAGGGGCGGCAAGGCACGATTTTTGTTACCCCCGATCCGGCGCGCTTCCCGAAAAGGGAAATGAGATTGCGGTAAGCAGTCTTGTGCTTCAGGCCTTCGGGATGAATGCTGCAAACCCTGATGATGACGGGGATCTGCTCGGTAGGACGCTGAAACTCCAAATAAAGGAATCCGGCGGTATAACAGAGAAGGAATTCGTTATTTCCGGCATTTATACGGGAGACGTGGTCTGCGCCGCTCAAATGGTCATCGTTTCAGACGAATACAGGCAAAAGGCTGCACCGAGCCCCGCGAATTCGTTTTACGATGAGAGCTGCTCACGTACCATAGAGGATTATTACGGAAGAATAGAAGCAGGCCTTATATTCCCGTTTAATTTTGATATCGATAAGGCTATCGGCGAACTGATCATAAGAAGCGGAATCCCCCAAAATGTGCAGGTCGGTCTTAACTGGGCGTCGCACAGTGCTTCGATGGACGAGACCACCCTGATCCTGGTCATAGTCATGCTGGTGGTGTTTTTCATCTCGGGATATCTTATCATCAACAATGTCTATAGGATAAACATCTGCACCGACATCAGATCGTACGGCCTTTTAAAGACAGTCGGCGCCGCGAAAAAACAGATAAAGAAGCTTGTAAAATGGCAGTCGCTTTATCACTGCGTACCCGGGATCGCAATCGGTATCATCGGCGGTATCTTTATCGGAGCGGCCGTACTTCCGATTATCACAAGCAATATAAACATATCCCGGCTTGATTCGGACTCTGTTGTCGTAAATGTATGGACACTCCTTTTCTCGGCATTGTTTTCTTTTGTAACCGTGAGGATCTCGATAAGAAGAGCGATCCGGATCGCGCTTAAGGTTTCACCGATAGAGGCCGTGCGATATACGGAAGGAAGCGGTTCTGATAATTCGGGCAAAGGGAAAGATCGCTCTTTTTCGCCATTCGGATTCGCGATGAGAAATGTTTTCAGAGAAAAGGGACGTTGCTTTTTTGTTGTACTTTCGTTCGCACTGTCGATCGTTGTGCTTGTTTGCATGCACACGATAGTGAACAGCTTTGATGAGGACAAGTTTATCGCCAGGTATGGGATTACAAGCTTCTCGGTTTCCGATGCATCTCTTGATAATGTCGGTACACAACATAAATCATATGACGGTGTGACGGATATGTTCCTCGAAGATGCAAAAAAGCAGCCCGGAATAGTTGAGATTGGGAATATATATGCGGAAGACGATGTGATCGAGATCCTTAACGACAGGGATTATAAGCGTTTTGAGGAAAGACTGCTTCAAAATGATCCGATTGAAAAAGAAAAACGAAAGAGTCTTATGTATTATGACAATAAAGGTGAATTGTGTACTCTTGAAAAGTGTACGGTCGCCAAAGTATTCGGTATGGATGATCTGCCGATAAGCATGCTCGAGATTGTAAACGGCACATTTGATCGTGAAAAATTCGCAACAGGGAAATACGTACTGGTAAATGTGTACAAGGACTATGAACGAACGGGAGAAGTGGCGTACTTCCTTCCGGGGGAGACCATAGAGGTCAATAACAATGACGGTGAAAGAAGAGAATACGAGGTCATGGCAACCGTGAGGATCCCCTACGCGATCAGGATCAGATCCTTTGCCGACAAGGACGTGAATTACATACTTCCGACCGCTGAATTCTTCGACTTCTTTGGAGAGCGAAATCCGATGAGAACGCTTATGGACACCGAGGAGGACGCGGAAGAAGAAATTGAAGCATGGCTCGCGGATTTCACGGAAAATGTCGATCCTTTCCTCACATATGCGTCAAAGGCCGTTTACAAAAAGGAATTTGCCGAACTCACTAATATGTTCTCGGCCGTGGGAATACTGATAACGGCGGTCCTTACCGTCATCGGCATCCTTAATCTCGTGAATACATTCGTTACATCGATCCTGTCAAGAAGGGTTGAGTTTGCGATGCTCGAAGCCGTTGGAATGACGAGGCGTGTTCAAAGAAAGTCGGTATGCCTTGAAGGGATCATTTACGGAAGCTTTTCTTTTCTTCTCGGCACAGGGATGGCGGCCGCGCTGATTGCTTTTTTGATAAAGCCGTTTTCTGAAGGATTGTGGTTTGGAAGCTTTGAGTTCAGCATGTTGCCGTTTGCCATTGTGATCCCGCTCATGGCAGCGGTCGTCCTTTTGGTCCCCTTTGCCATCTTCAAACGAATCATGAAAGAATCCGTGGTAGAGAGGCTCAGATTTGTGAACGTATAAATATAATAAAAATAAAACGATGATCGATCGCCGCAAGCACATGACAATGTTCGTGAGTTTGCGGCGATCTGTTCTCAAGAGGCATTTCGGCGTTGAAAATAAAGGCGTTGAAGGCTTGAAAGTAATAGCGGAAGACAAACCGATTGTGACCCGACTTTCGGGAGGTATAGAGCTTAATAACATTACATTCAGGTATGTTGAAGATATGCCGCCGGTACTTGCCGATGATATCAGGGAGATGCCGATGGGTATGCACACAATGATATCGGAAGGACAGGGAGGAATCTCCGGAGGGCAGCGACAGCGGCTTCTCATAGCGCGTGCGATAGCTCCGAAACCTAAAATTTTGATGCTTGACGAGGCAACAAGTGCGTTGGATAATATTACTCAGAAACAGGTGTCCGATGCACTCGGAAAGATGAAGTTGCGGGGGGAAGATCAAACGCAGGTATTGGCCTGCAAAGACTCGGACGGTCAACACCCCAACCCGGAACGTTTAATCTGCCCGGAGGAACAGAGCGTTTATAACGTGACTGAGGTTCCGATACGGACGCAAAATTAACCAAATCTGTTGCTAAGGAAGGAAAAATAAATGGATATCATTTCAATGATCGCCGAAGAAATCGGGGCGGGAAGAGGACAGGTTGAGGCTGCCGTTAAGCTGATAGACGAAGGAAACACGATCCCTTTTATCGCCAGATACAGAAAAGAAGCTACAGGAAGCCTTGATGATGAAAAACTCAGGCTTCTTCACGCAAAGCTCACATACCTCCGTAATCTTGAAACAAGAAAGCAGGAGGTCATCGGTCTCATTGACGAGCAGGGAAAACTTACCGATGAACTGAAAAAAGCCATCCTTGCGGCAGAAAAGCTTGTTACTGTTGAAGATCTTTACAGACCATACAAGCAAAAGAAAAAGACAAGAGCTGAAATGGCAAGAAAACGCGGCCTCGCTCCTCTTGCCGAATTTATCATGCTTCAAAATACCGAAAAGCCTGTAGAAGAGGAAGCACAGAAATATGTAACAGGTAAGATCGAGCCCGAGTCTTCTTCAAAAGAAGATGCGCTTAAGGCGGCAGAGAAAGAAGTTATCGATGTTGCGGCAGCCATCGCCGGAGCATCGGATATCATTGCCGAAGACATCTCTGATAATGCGCAGTATCGTGAGTATATACGTCGTATTACCGAAGAGGAAGGAAAGCTCAGGTCAGAAGCGAAAGATCCCGAGGCCGAGACTGTTTACCAGAACTATTACGCTTTTGAGGAAGATGTGAAGAAGATTGCGGGACACCGTGTTCTTGCAATAAACAGAGGTGAAACTGAAAAAATACTTACGGTTTCCGTAGTTGCCCCCGAAGAAAAAATACTTGGGTATATCGGGAAGCAGATCATAACAAAAGAAAATACATATACAACGCCTATAATATCGGCAGCCATCGCCGATTCATATAAGCGTCTCATAAGCCCTTCGATCGAGCGCGAGATAAGAAACTCTCTCACGGACATGGCACAAAGCGGTGCGATCGATGTATTCGGAAAGAACCTCAGACAGCTCCTTATGCAGCCACCCATCGCCGGTCAGACGGTCCTCGGATGGGATCCTGCATTCCGTACGGGATGTAAGCTTGCGATAGTCGATCCGACAGGAAAGGTGCTCGACACTAAGGTTATTTACCCCACGGCTCCGCACAACAAGGTGGAGGAGTCTAAGAAGATCCTCAGAGCGCTTATATCAAAGTATAAAGTTTCCCTTATCTCGATCGGAAACGGTACTGCATCAAGAGAATCCGAGCAGGTCGTTTCGGAGCTTTTGAAGGAGATTCCCGAAAAGGTTTCATACATAATCACGAATGAAGCAGGTGCGAGTGTATACTCTGCGAGCCCTCTCGGAACAGAAGAATTCCCGAATTTTGATGTCGGACAGAGAAGCGCGGCCTCGATTGCGAGAAGAGTGCAGGATCCTCTCTCGGAGCTTGTAAAGATAGAGCCGAAGGCCATCGGAGTAGGTCAGTATCAGCATGATATGGATCAGAAAAAGCTCGCCGAGACGTTGACCGGTGTGGTCGAAGATGCTGTTAACTCAGTCGGAGTCGATCTGAACACAGCATCGTTCTCACTTCTTTCTTACATATCAGGCATAAACGGAACAATTGCGAAAAACATCGTGGCATACAGAGAAAAGAACGGTAAATTCCATTCGAGGGCGGAACTGTTAAAGGTTGCCAAGCTCGGACCCAAGGCATTTGAGCAATGTGCGGGATTCTGCAGGATAAACGGAGGAGATGAGCCGCTTGATGCAACGGCTGTGCATCCCGAGTCGTACAAGCAGGCGAGGGCACTCCTTGAGAAGATGAATTGCGGTATAAATGACGAAGAAGCCATTAAGGCATTCAGAAAGTCTGTCGGAGACCTTTCATCGCTCGCGGCAGAGCTTGGTTGCGGAGAGATAACACTCGGTGACATTCTTTCGGAAATTGAAAAGCCGGCTCGTGACCCCAGAGAAGAAATGCCCAAACCCGTACTGCGCAGTGACGTCCTTGAGATGAAGGACTTAAAGCCCGGGATGAAACTTAAGGGAACAGTCAGAAATGTTATCGATTTTGGTGCGTTTGTCGATATCGGAGTACACGAAGACGGACTCGTTCATATCTCACGCATGTCGGACAGATTTATTAAGCATCCTCTCGAGGTCGTATCTGTCGGAGATGTTGTAGAAGTGACCGTCCTTGAAGTTGACGAGAAAAAGGGCAGGATAAGCCTTACAATGATCGATGAGTCGAAACCCAAGCAGGCGCCCGGTGCAACCGGAAGCAGGAATGACCGCGAGAAAGATACCCACGGAGACAGACGTGGGAACGGCCCGGACAGAAATGACCGCCGGGAAGGCTCGTGGAACCGCGACGGGCGAAGAGACAAACCTGCACCCCGCGGTACCATGGCGGACCTTTTATCAAAACTTAAATTTTGACACATAAAGCACTTATAAAAGTCTTTTTGATTCCATTATATGAATATAAGCGTTGTCACCACGCGTCAGAAACCGAGTGAGTCGTTTACCAAGATCACATGAATACGTCCCTCGTGGCGGGAGAAGCGGGTGATGAGAAACTGACAGCAGATCGTGTCGGGTGACTTACAGTTCATGCAAGAACCTGTTTTGGCGCAGGGCGTGTTAAGGCCGAAGCGCTGGGCGTTTATGGGAGCGGCGACATTTCTTGCACGTTTCATTGCTGTATCAACGTCGGGGCAGACCTTGTTCATCCCGACGATAGCGATCACGTGGCGCGGCCCCTGGGCAATGGCCGATACTCGGTTTGAATTGCCGTCTATGTTTACCATGACGCCGTCTTCGGTGATCGCATTGGCGCTTGTAAGGAAATAATCCGCATCATAAGCGGCCAGCATGGCAGCTCTTTTGTCTTCTGACGCGTCTCTGTCGATAAAGTTGTAGTTGCCTTTCTTAAGCGCATCCACAAGACCTATCTCATGCGCCGACATCGCGCCGCCCATCGTGATGCTCGATGTCTCGGGAATGAGACTGAGCGCGATCTTGAGTGCCTCTGCCTTGTTTTCGGCATAATACGCCTTCATGTTTCTCGACTCAAGGCCCTTGAGAACCTTCTGCGCAAGCAGATGGTTCCTTTTTGTTATCATTTCGTTCATGCTGCCTCCTTTATAATGCGTTTTTTGAAGAAGATGTCAACTGACGCTGACGTGAACTACTCGGCAATTGAATAACCGGGGATTCCCGCTTATAGTCCTAAAATCACGCGCCAAGACTCACCGGCGAAACTTGACGCGTGATCGAGACTTGAACTCAGGTTTCGTCAGGTCTGAAGAGTTGTCTGACATGAGGAATGTTCAGCAGGATGATTGCACTTACTGTCATCCCGTGATACTTTCTATAAGCTTTTTTGCGTCCTTCGAACGGGAAAAACCGTTTTCAATGGCTTTTTCGAGCCACTTCACTGCGTTTTCCGAGTCTCCCGCGTCGTAATAAGCAAGGCCGGCGTTA
>JAILPE010000077.1 GCA_024699645.1 Lachnospiraceae bacterium | reverse complement strand
ATCGAAATTATCGGCATGGAACTATATCAGGAATAATAAAAAGGCGACGGGGTCACTCGTTGTGGCTCTTGCCATGGTTTTCGCGGCCATGTATCTGATCAGTATGCTGCTCCTTACCGCATCGGAAAGCTTTGGAGTGGTGCTCGAGAATGTGCCCAAAAAGCTTTCCTTCCTGTCCGTCTCGTCCTCTACCTACGGAATCGTTCCGGGTGATTATGAAAGTGATGATGAAATAATGCAGGCCTATTACGATAAGACGGCAGATCTTATAGAGAAACTTGAAAGCGTTCCCGGAATAGATAATGCGTATTACACACAGACCATCAACTATGTGTATCAGTCCGTGATCGGGCAGATAGGTATCAGCGCACCTCTTATGGACGCAGATGACATCCCCGAATTTCTGGCGCATATAGATGCTGAGCTAATTGAGGGCGAACTGCCTGCAGGTGACGGTCAATTCCTGGCGGACAAGAAAATAATGAAAAACGGCGGATATGTCGTAGGCGATTATCTACTGCCAAACTCATACGGAAAAACCTTTCAGATATGCGGCGTGATCGATTCACCATATACGATCTGCGTCGGGACTCCGTGTGGATATACCAACGCCGGCTGGTACATCGTGGTGGAGAAAGACGAGAGCATAACAGACATGACGGCAGTCTTGAAAGACTTGGGACTTGAGGTCTCTGACGCAGATAAGGTCAATGATGCGATCGAATACAAAAAGATGTTTAAAACCGAAGTCAGTGATGTCATCGATGGTGTTATTAACATGGTGTATCTGGTAGTCATGGTGTTCCTTGCCTTTACCGTGATGATCGCATACGTGTCATATATGCGTAATCGCGTAAATGAGTACTGCCTGTACATGTCGATCGGGTACGGCAGGAGCGCCGTGTACAGAATGATCATGAAGGAAATGCTCATCCTGTTCGGATTCGGTTCGCTGATCGGATTTGCGCTTAGCCTGCTCGGCGGTTTAGCGATGCACTCGCTGTTGATAGAAGCGAAGGGACTCAGTTGCAGGCTTATAATGCCGGAGCAGATTTTTTACATACTTGCATCATTCGTCGGCATCATGGGTGTCTTGCAGATACCCGTTGTGTACAGTATAAATGCGGTTAAAACGATAGATGCTATAGACGAATGAGCGGCTAAATGCTCTTTGAAAGCGTGAATATAACGGATACGATTAAATGCTTTTAGAATGAGCGAAAATATAACGGATGGATCTTCGAAAGAAAGGAATTGAGATATGTTTGAAGTAAAAAAGATCAGCATGATCTACGACATGGAAAAAGAGGAAAAAAAGTACGCGCTTAAGGGTTTTGATCTGTCACTCCCCGATAAAGGGCTTGTCGGAATTATCGGACCGTCGGGCAGCGGAAAGAGTACGCTTATGTACTGTCTTTCGACTCTCAGGAAACCGACCGGCGGCAGCATAAAGTATAACGGGAGCGAGCTTACGGAGGCATCGAATGCGGAGAGGGAGAGATTAAGACGCCTCGAGTTCGGTTTCGTTTTCCAGAAACATTATCTCGTCCCTTATATGAGTGCGGTGAATAACGTGATGGTTGCAGGTGTCGGCAAGGAAGGGCGGATCCGTGAAAAAGCTGAGGAAATCCTTAAAGAACTTGGCATAAAAGAATCGGAGTTTTCAAAGAAGCCGGCAAAGTTATCGGGAGGTCAGTGCCAGAGGATCGCGATCGCAAGATCGGTCATCAACAATCCGAAAGTAATCTTTGCGGATGAACCGACGGCATCACTCGACCACGAGAATGCATTCAACGTTATGAAGATATTTAAAGAATACTCAAAAGACAGACTGGTTTTGGTTGTAACACATGATAAGAGCATCCTTAAGGACAGCGACCGCATCATCGAGATGTGGGACGGACAGATAAACATGCAGGACGGAGAAGACAGATGAAAGCATTATCGGCTGTTTATTATATAAAAGAAAACAAGTCAAGAGCGGCTGCTCTGATTGTGTTGTTCATGCTCACGGTCCTTTTGTTCACGGCGGGAAACTATATCGACAGTGTTTATTACTACTGGGAAAAAACTGTGGAATACGGCGAGCAGATATGCATGGTCGGTGCGCTTTCCACGGATGAGGATTTCCGGGATTACGGGCACTTTATCGAAGAGCTAAAAAAAGATGATAAGCTTGTTGTGCTTGACAGGTCGGGCAGGGGCTTTTCGGGCCTTGACTGGACGTGTACAATGGGTTTTGATATGGACTGCGGCTCAGTAGTGTTCAATACGCCCGAAGATTTGAGAGAAGCCTTCGCGATGATGGGAATCGAATGCGACCTCTCGAAGGTCGAGGACAGAACGGCAATCATGTCGACTGCGCTTGCAAGGCAATACGACCTTAAAGTCGGCGATACGCTTGACCGTAATGTCAGTAAAAGCGTAAGCGGCTCCTACAAGATAGCGGCGCTCACCGATGATGACAGTTACCTTGTGTTCCTGGTCGTTCGCGACGACGAGAATCTCCTGCGCGCAAATGTCATGTCAAGAGAAATGTACGGAGATGAACTGCGCGCATATCTTGGAGAAAAGGGAGGCGACCTGAAGGTCAAAATCCCCGAGGAAAGCACTCAAGAAGGAGTCTACAGCATGTTCGGTACATTCAGGCTTATTTTTATCGCCGGTATTATCTTGCTTTCTGTGATACATTCGATTACTGTTAATACAGTACTTACGGGTCAGTTTATTAAACGCAGTTACGAATTTGCCATTTACCGCGCAATCGGTTTGACAAAGCGGGAAGTGTTCAGGAAATGTTTCAGGGAAATCCTTACGATGGATGCGCTCGGGATAGTAGCGGGCTTTGCGGTTACCACACTCTTCACTTTCCTGATGAATGAGCTCTACTATATTCCGAAGGGACAGTACCTGCCTTATTATTCCGTGATCGGACTTGTAGCATTTCTGATATCCAATATTTTGGTCGTTCTGCCCGGAGTTATAAGTAAATCGAGAAGCATGTCGAAGACAGACATCACGGCATATTGATATGCAGCCCTGCGCGAGTTTGCGTCGATACGGGAAGAACAGTCCTGCGCGAGTTCGCGTCGATATGGGATGACAACCCTGCGCGAGTTTGCGTCGATATGAGATGAGAGAGTTTTGAATGAAAGGGATTCTTGTTAGGGACATTTTTATACTGATTCTTACGCTTGCCTGCGCGGCAACATCCGGAGGAGTCTTCCGGATGTTGCTTGCGGGCGGGCTTTTGTTGATTGTTGCGACCATGTCGTACATGAGCGATGGAGAAGATAAGACTGCCCGGATACTTTGTATTCTCGCGGCGGGTATATTCGGAGCCCTTTCGGGGAAGTGGTACGGTTTCCTTGCCATCATTCTGCTTCCTTTTGAGAAGCCGCTTTTTAGATTCGTTATCGCAGATGCATTCTTCGCAGTCTGCAGTTTGGTCTTCGCATTTCTGGCGGAAGGTCTTGACCTTCAAATCTTGCCGTCTGCAATTTTGGCGGAAAACCTTGACCTTCAAATCTTGCCGTCTGCATTTTTGGCGGAAGGCCTTGATCTTCAATTTTTGTCGTCTGCATTTTTCGCGGAAGGCCTTAACCTGCACTCCCTGGCGATTTGCCTGTTCGGGGTATTGCTGCTGTCGACCTCATCGATGCTGATACTCCTTTTGGAGCATATCGCAAAGAAGGAAGAGCAAAATCGCCGCCTGCATGAGGAAAGCATAAAAGCAGCAAGCCTCGGCGAAATGCACGAGATGCAGAGAAACTCGGAGTTGATGCTGGAAAATTACTATGAACATAAAAACGCGATGCTCGTGGAGCGGGAAAACATCAGCAGAAATATCCACAACAGCGTGGGGCACTCCATCACTGCGGCGATAATGACGCTCGAAGCAGCGGACATGCTCTTTGAGCAGAAACCCGAAGAGGCGCATAAACGGATGAACGATGCGGCGGGACGGATCCGGGGAAGCCTTGAATCCATACGTACCGCGGTAAGGGCGCTTGACTCCGAAGATGAAGACGTGTCGGTGAGCGACCTCTTGTGTTACACCGAAAACATCATTAACGAATTTGTGACGGACACGGACCGCAGCTGCGACCGCGTCAATGACATATATTCGGAAACCCTGATGCTTCCGAAGGAACATGCGCAGTTCCTCAGCAGTGCTCTTGGCGAGCTTCTGACGAACGGGGTGAAACACGGAGCCGCCACGCATTTTGTCGTGAAGATAGTGGCGGATTCTTCGCATATACGCCTCGAGGTAACCGACAACGGGCATACCGATTTTTCCGAAGATAACTGCGAGGAGCGGATCGAAAACGGCTTCGGGCTGAAAAAGCTTGCATCCTATGCCAAACGCTGCGGAGGAAG
>JAILPE010000043.1 GCA_024699645.1 Lachnospiraceae bacterium | reverse complement strand
GGTCATCGGCAACGGCGACATCAAGACCCCCGAAGACGCAAAACGCATGTTTGAAGAGACCGGCTGCGACGCCGTCATGATCGCACGTGCCGCGCAGGGCAACCCCTGGATCTTCCACCGCATCAAGACATTTCTCGATACCGGCGTTATCGAAGAAAAACCGCCCATCAATGAGATATTCGAAATGATCAAGCGCCATTATAAGATGCTCACCTCGCATAAGGGTGCACTGACCGCAGTTCGAGAGATGCGCACGCACATGTCCTGCTACACTGCCGGCCTTCCCGGCAGCGCCGCCCTGCGAAGGACGATAAATACGTGCGAGTCGATGGATGACGTGTTCTCAATACTCGACGGATATAAAAAAAGAGAATAGACCCTTGGGGACGGGGGTCATTCAGTGAAGATCAAATTCCGGCGGCTTGTCTATTTCTTCACCTACATATTTTCCGTTCTTCTTCCTCTGTCTGACGCACTCTGAAAGGAGATATTCTATCTGTCCGTTTACGGATCTGAAATCGTCCTCAGCCCACGCTGCAATGTCATTGTATAGCTTTTCCGACAGACGAAGCGGAACCTGTTTTTTTTCACCCATTTACAACACCCTTATTTAGTACAGAGTTCCCGAATTTACAACGGGCTGTGCATCGTGGTTGCCGCACAATACCACGAGAAGGTTGGAAACCATAGCTGCTTTTCTCTCTTCGTCGAGTACCACGGTCTGCTTCTCATTCAGCCTTTCGAGAGCCATTTCTACCATACCCACCGCACCGTCAACGATCATCTTGCGCGCGTCAACGATCGCGGACGCCTGCTGTCTCTGAAGCATTACGGATGCGATCTCAGGCGCATATGCGAGATAGGTAATCCTTGCGTCAATAATCTCAAGGCCTGCATCATTGACCTTGCTTTGGATCTCTTCCCTGATCCTCTGAGCTACAACTTCCGCAGATCCGCGCAGGCTGCCTTCATCAGCCTGTCCGTCGCCTGTTGTATCTACATTCTTCGATACGTCGTAAGGGTAGATCCTTACTATGTTTCTGAGTGCGGAATCACACTGAAGCGAAAGATATTCCTTGTAATTATCTACATTAAATACGGCTTTTGCGGTATCAACAACCTTCCAGATAACAGCGATTCCGATCTCTATGGGATTACCGAGGCAGTCATTGATCTTCTGTCTGCCATTATTGAGTGTCATAGCCTTAAGAGAGATTTTTTTATTCGCAAAAGCAGCATTAGCGGCGGCATCGGGGGTCTGAGCCGCGCGGATCGGAACCTTGCGCGAACCCTCATTCTCACCGCTCTGCGCGAGTTTTGTATCAGCTGCGGGATTGACTGCGCTACAGAAGGGATTGATAAAATAGAAACCTTCTCCCTTGATCGTTCCCTTATATTTTCCGAAAAGCGTTAAAACAAGCGCCTCCTGAGGCTTAATTACTTTCAGGCCGGGGATCAGGAAAATTGCGAAAAACAAGATCAGAAATCCGGGCAATATCAGAACCGGAATTTCTTCTACAGCCCCATAAATAAGAATGGCGACCGATCCGAGGAACAAAAGAATGTCAAGCAATAAAACTACCATTCCCATACGGTTTTCAGTGTAAATCTTCTCTGTCATACGAACCTCCTTTTGAATTTTATCAATTTAATATCAGATCAAACAATAATGCTTATGATATCATTATGATATCATTATGAATCATTTTTGTCAAGATGGTCCCTGGGGGACCATCTATTATCAATTATATTCCTATAATCTTGCTAATAGTTCTGTCGGCGTAAGTGCCATCACTTTACTGCTTGTATAATCACGAACATTCCTTGTGATGATATAGTCCGCCTTTATCCTTTTAGCCGTGACTGCTTGGACTGCGTCCTCAAAATCATTCCATTTTTTCTCAGCCGCGTTCTTTAAGTCCGATTCCTTTAAATCCTCAAAGTGAAATATCAGAGACAGTTTTTGAAGAACTTCAGATATTTTATCAGCATCAAGCTCTTTACGCATGACATACACCAGATTTGCAAAGGTGAGTGCCGAAACATATCCTTCCGTCATATCGGTCTCACACAACTTCCATATCTTGGCAGAATCGGAGTAATGCGGCTCACGCTTTTGAAGAACATCCAAAACGATATTCCCGTCAATCAGTAATCGCATACTTCTCCCTCAGCCTTTCCTCTCTGGCATTATCTGCAGTATCATTTCCTTTCAATATGCCTGTAAGCGAATCGGTAAGATAAGATACTGCTGCATCCCTTGGTACAAAACGACCGATTTCCTTTCCGTTTCGTGTAACGATAACTTCGCTTCCTCCTTGAACAAGAGAAAGATAACGTCCGAAATTATTCTGCATCTCTGTAGCGGAAGCAGTTGTAACAGTTGTAACCATGTAATCACCTCGCTTTATGTTAGCTAATTTTATTATATCTCAAATTAGCTAATTTTTCAAGTGGTGTAGAGGGACCATCCCCGTGAATTTTTACTCCAGATAAATCCCCCGCAGCTTCTCCCTTTCCTCCTCCGTGACTCTGAGTGCTTTTGAGAGGAAGCCGTCAAAGCTGCCGTAAAGCTCTTCAGCCTTGCAGTAGAGGGAATCTATGTACTCTTTATGCGCTCCGAAGAGCCAGTCGAATGCTCTTCGCTGCTTATCATCGACTTTTCCGCCGGTCCCCATTCCAACAGCCTCGACCATCTTCATCTGCTCGTCCCTGATATACTCGTTCGTGAGCAGATAGTCGCTTATGATGTCTTCCTTCGTGATCCCGAGTATGTGCTCGATAATAACGGCCCCGACTCCCGTGCGGTCCTTGCCGACCGTGCAGTGCCAGAGTATCGCCCTCGCGCGCGGCTCGAGCAGGAGGTCGATGAAGCGGCGGTACTGACCCACCGAGAACTCATTGGCCACAAAACTGTCGTAGATACGAGCCATGTACCTGCCGGCGTCGTCGGGATCGTCCTTAAGTTTAAAGAACGCCTCATCATCCGACTTCTTGTCACGAGACACGCCCGCAGCGAGGTTCGGAAGGATGGAGATATGGACGTTTTTCACCCCCGCGACCTCGGGGTCGGGCATTCCGCCGCACTCGGTGTCGGTGCGAAGATCCACAATGCAGTCGACATTCTCAGCGAGGAACCTGATGTCGCTCTCCGTCGCACCATGCAGATTCCCGCTGCGGATAAGTTTGTTCTTTACGATGCGACGCCCGTCCGCGGTTTTCATCCCTCCCAAATCGCGGGTATTGTTAAAGCTCAAATTGTCAATTTTCGTACTAACGTTTATGTACTCCGATCCTGTACTCAATCCTCTGTTCTCCTTTTAGCAGCGGTTTTCAACCGCTTTTGATTTCTCGCCTAACACATGACCATGTATT
>JAILPE010000036.1 GCA_024699645.1 Lachnospiraceae bacterium | reverse complement strand
TCGGAGGAAAGCACAGCTCTAATACGAGAAAGCTTTTCGAGATCTCTAAGGAACAGTGTGAAAATACTTACTACATACAGACACATGTTGACCTTGATTTAAGTGCTTTTAAATCTTTTCGTTGCGTAGGTATTACAGCAGGAGCATCCACACCCAAGACAATCATAAAGGAGGTTTTAGAGGTAATGTCGGAAGAGAACTTTGAGCAGATGCTGAACGAGTCATTAAAAACAATACACAACGGGGAGGTAGTTGAAGGCACAGTTATCAGTGTTAAGGAAGACATGATTGCTCTTAATATTGATTACAAAGCAGACGGTATTATTACCAGAAGTGAATATACAAACGAGCCCGGTCTTGACCTCCGTACCGTTGTTAAGGAAGGAGATAAGATGCAGGTTAAAGTCCTTAAAGTCAATGACGGCGAAGGACAGGTACTTCTTTCTTATCGTAAGCTTGCAGCTGAACGCGGTAGCAAGAGACTTGAGGAGGCCTTTGAAAAGGGTGAGATCCTCAAGGCAAAGGTAATTTCCGTACTTGGCGGCGGAATTTGTGTTTCGGTTGACGAAACAAGAGTATTCATCCCTGCAAGTCTTGTATCGGATGTATACGAGAAGGATCTTGAAAAATATAAGGATCAGGAAATTGAGTTCGTACTTTCCGAGTTCAATCCCCGCAAGAGAAGGATCATCGGCGACAGAAAGCAGATTCTGGCAGCACGTAAGGCTGAGGCTATGAAGGCTCTCTTTGAGAGGATCCATGTCGGTGATACTGTAGAAGGTACAGTTAAGAACATCACAGATTTCGGTGCATTCATCGATCTCGGCGGTGCAGACGGACTTCTTCATATCTCGGAAATGTCATGGGGCAGGATCGAGAATCCCAAGAGACTCTTCAAGGTTGGAGATAAGGTTAAGGCATTCATTAAGGATATTCAGGGTGAGAAGGTTGCACTTTCTATGAAGTTCCCCGATCAGAATCCTTGGGTTGATGCTGAGACACGTTTTGCTCCCGGAACCGTTGTTACAGGTAAAGTAGTTCGTATGCCTGATTTCGGTGCATTCGTTGAGATATATCCCGGCGTTGACGCGCTTCTTCATGTTTCACAGATAGCTAAAGAGCACATTGACAAGCCTTCGGATGTATTAAAGCTTGGACAGGAAGTTACAGCTAAGATTGTTGACTTCTCGCTTGCAGACAAGAAGATCAGCCTCAGTATAAAGGCACTCCTTGCACCGGAGCCTAAGAATGAAGAAACCTCAGAGGTGGCAAAGGACGAAGCGACCGAAGAGGGAAAAGAAGAATGAAACATATGCTTTACGAATAAGCATTAGATAAAGTTTACGTTTTTTCCTCGCCGGTCCGTGTTAATCCACGGGCCGGTTACTTTACAGAAAACAGATGGTGTGAACATGGAAGAAAACTACGAGTTTTTTAAAGGTCAGATCCTTAAGCTTACAAGCATCGATCTTAATGCGTATAAAGAAGGCCAGATGCGCCGTCGTATCGACACACTTATTCAAAAGCATAAGTGTAATTATGTTACATATGTAAATCTGATCAAATCCGATAAAGTCAAATTTGATGAATTCGTTAATTTTCTTACCATTAATGTATCTGAGTTCTGGCGTAATCCCGAACAATGGAAAGTTTTGGAGGAAAAGGTTTTACCTTCTCTTATCAAAATTCCCTCTTTTAAGATCTGGAGTGCGGCATGTTCTACGGGTGACGAGCCTTACTCCCTTGTAATGCTTCTTTCAAGATATCTTCCCCTTTCAAAGATAAAGATCATAGCGACCGATATTGACAAACAGGTTCTTGAAAAGGCACGTGTCGGACTTTATCACGAAAAAAGTCTTAAGGGATTACCAAAGGAATTTGTGGACAAATACTTCACAAAAAAGACCGAGACAAGTTATCAGATATGTGACGATATAAAAAAATGCGTTGATTTCAAGGAGCATAATCTTTTAAAGGATCCTTATCCGTCGATGTGCGATCTTATCGTTTGCAGAAACGTTCTGATATATTTTACGGAAGAAGCTAAGGATGAGATATATGTCAAATTTAACAAGGCGTTAAAGACCGGCGGTGTTTTGTTCCTCGGAAGTACGGAACAGATCATTCAACCGAGCACGATCGGGTTTGGCACGATATCGTCGTTCTTCTATCAGAAAAAGTAAATCAATAGAGATATAGATAATGTCGGAGTTGCGGTATATGGATAGGGTGATTTGTATTGCGGTCGATCTTACCGGTTCTGAAGAACAGACGGAAGAAAGATTGGCCGGTTGTGTAGGAGCTGTCTTGGAGAATGAAGAGCTTTGTTTGACTGTGCTCGGAAATGATAAATTGATCGCAGGTAAACTTGAAGCATTAAATATTCCCGAGAATAAGATTCGACTTATCAATGTTACACATGACATAGGAAAATCGGATGCCCCCGTTCAAGCTGTTTGTGACAGGAGAGACAGCGCCCTTGTCAAGGGGTTGACTCTTGTTAAAAACGGTGAGGCGGGTGCTTTTTTGTCTGCGGCGCCCATCACCGCCCTTAATACCGGAGCACAAATGATTCTCGGCAGGATCGACAGGCTTCAGAATGTACCAAACGCTGCTTTAATAAATGGTTATGAGAAACAGATATTGTTTATTGACAGCGGTGCGACCGGAAGAAATATCAGGCCGTTTGATCTTGTGATGTTTGCGCGTATGGGAGCGCATTATATGCGTTATATCACCGGTACGGACAAACCGCTTGTCGGTCTGATAAGTGATGATCCGACTCCGACAAACGGTGATTTGCTGTACAGGGATGGGTTTGAACTTCTCAAGAGATGTCGTGACTATACATTTGCGGGAACTGTCAGTCCGCGAAGCATTTTGCACGGAAAGGCAGATGTAGTGGTTTGCGACGGATTTTCGGGAGGACTGGTTCTCGATATGCTTTCGGGCATGATAAGCGATCACCTCGAGTTCGAGAAGGAAAAAACGGGGCGGATCATATTCGGAAGGTCTAAAAGAGCGTGGGAAAAGGAACTTTTGGATACAATGGACATTGATAAAAACAAAGTGGTGTTTTTACCCGGTATTCGGGGAAATGTACTGAATATCCGTGAAAGATGCGACAGAAATACGCTGAAACAGGCTATCGGTTATGCCGGTTGCTTTATTAAAGCGGACATCGTCGGAAGGCTTATCGGACTTTTGAGATTATAAACGAGAAAAGCGGGCAGTGTTTCGGGATTGTAGCAAAGAAGAGTGGGCAGTGTTTCGGGATTGTTATACAGAAAAATGGGCATATTTTTTTGAATATGGTATTATTATATAAAAATGATATCAGGAGATATAAGAAGGATTTATGGAATTTGAGATAATACAGAAGATTGTTGCGCAGGTAATGGGAGTAGAGGCAGAATCCGTCGGTGAGGATACATCTTTTGCGGATGACCTCGGAGCCGATTCGCTGGACGTCTTTCAGATCATTATGGCAATAGAAGAACAGTTCGAAGTGGAAATCAACGATGAAGATGCGCAGTCGATAGTTACAGTCGGAGATGCCGCTAAAATGATAGCTAAACTCGGAGGAGGAGAAGTTGGTTCGGATTGATTATACTGAGCTTGAAGAAAAGCTTTCGTATAAATTTAGAGACAGAGGTCTGCTCCTAACGGCGTTGACACACAGTTCTTATGTTAACGAGTGTATTGCACAAAAAATCGAATGTTACGAAAGACTCGAGTTTTTGGGAGATGCCGTTCTGGAACTTATTGTGTCGGAGCACCTTTACGAAAATATGACCGATAAAAGAGAAGGGATTCTTTCAAAAACAAGATCGCAGATCGTTTGCGAACAGTCTCTTTCCGGGATTGCGCGGGGACTCGGAATGCAGGATTATCTGATCCTGGGTAAAGGTGAGGAGATATGCGGAGGAAGAAATAAAGACTCTATTCTTTGTGATATCTTTGAATCGGTACTCGGAGCAATATATCTTGACGGTGGATTCGAGGCCGCTCATAAACTTGTCGAAAAAGAAGTGCTCGGCAAGATAGAACAGCTTGTTGTAAGAAATTATAAATCCGAGTTGCAGGAGAAGACGGATCTGCGAGGGTTAAAAGAAAAGATCGAATATAAGGTCCTTGACGAATCCGGACCGGACCATGATAAGGTATTTAAGGTCGGAGTCTATATCGATGGGGTACTAAGGGGCACAGGGACCGGGAAGAGTAAAAAAGAAGCGCAGCAGTTTGCAGCTGCCGCCGCATTGGAAGGATAACAGCAGTTATGTATCTAAAAAATATAGTCATTCACGGATTCAAGTCTTTTGCAAACAAGATCAAGCTTGAATTCCATGACGGGATCACAGCGATCGTCGGTCCCAACGGAAGCGGTAAAAGCAATATTGCCGACGCAGTGAGGTGGGTACTCGGTGAACAGAGTGCCAAACTTTTGCGTGGCTTCAATATGCAGGACGTAATATTCTCCGGTTCGGAAGCGAGAGGTCCTTTGGGATATGCGTTCGTTGAGATCACGTTTGACAACAGCGATCATAAGCTTCCGATCGCTTACGATGAAGTCAGTGTTGCAAGAAGAGTGTACAGATCGGGAGAAAGTGAGTACCTCATCAACGGCGCGACATGCCGACTCAAGGATGTAAATGAACTGTTCATGGATACCGGTATAGGCAAAGAAGGTTATTCCATCATCGGACAGGGTCAGATTGACAGAATACTCAGTACCAAGCCGGAAGACAGACGTGAACTTTTTGATGAAGCGGCAGGTATTGTTAAGTATAAAAAAAGAAAACAGATAGCAATAACGAATCTTGTCGAAGCAAATGACAATCTTCTTCGTGTAACCGATATCATCAGAGAGCTTGAGTCACAGCTCGGCCCGCTTGAAAAGCAGTCGGCAACCGCAAAAGAGTATTTGAAGCTTCGTGACGAGCTTAAAAATCTCGAGATCAATTCGTTCCTTTGCGAGTATGATAAAGCCGATTCATTAAGGCATTCGTTAGAAGAAAAGCTTAAGATCGTTGAAGACGATATCAGCAACACCAAATCGGCAAACGAGAACACAAGGGCGGAGTATGAAAAACTCGAGGGCATGCTCGAAGACTATGCTGCGGCCCTTGAAGAAGGTCGGAATTATAAAACTCAATTGCTTGTCGGAATTGAGAAAAAAGAGGGTGAATGTAAGCTCTTCGATCAACAGATCATATCCCTTGAAGAAAACAAAAAGAGAACAGACGAAACAACCGCGGGTCTAAAGATGGAACTGGCGGCTCGTTTTGATGAAGAAAAAGCTCTGGTGGAGCAAAAAAAGCAGATAGACGAAAAAAGAACGCTTGTAGATGAAACACTTCGTAAAGCAAACGAAGAGCTGCAGGCTGTTGATGAAGAGATCGCAAAGATAACGGAGGGAATGAACGAATACGACAGAACGTTGTCGGGACTTATCTCCGATGAATCTCTTGTGAGACAGAGCATAGAACGTTTTAAGGCGCTCACGGAACAGATCAATATAAGACGAAGCGAAACTGTCCAAAAACTTTTAACGATCGGAAGAAACAAGGAAGAGGCTCAGGCATCGGCG
>JAILPE010000031.1 GCA_024699645.1 Lachnospiraceae bacterium | reverse complement strand
TAGTTTTCCTTGAGCCAGGGAATGATAGCCGTGGTATCAAGTCCGCCTGAGTATGCAAGAATTACCTTTTCTTTCATGTATATTCCCTCCTAAAATGTATATTTATTCATTATTCTCTCGAATTCCTCATAAATATACACGTATAGTATCGTTTTGTCAATACCATATAAGAGAGAAATCCCGCCCGAAGTAATTTTATCGGGCAGGATTTTCAATCATCAATATGATATAAAAGTTTTAGTATTATAAAGCGGAATCCCCGGCAGTTCAATTGCCGTATGAATAAACGGTCAATCCTGATAATCACCGGCATTCGAATAAACCGGTTCAACAGACATGACGAGCGCCGCAATGACATATATCCATATGCTCATTCCGCCGAGTGCCACAAGTAAAACCGTGATCACACGTACCAATGTGGAATCAATCCCGAAGAATTGTGCTATGCCTCCGCAAACTCCGCATATCTTTTTGTCGTTTCTTGATTTATAAAGCTTTCTCATGATCGTTTCTCCTTGTCTGCCATGCATTGTTTTTCAGGGGTTCGCTTTTTCTGAGGAATGAACCGACTCTTCGGTTTTTCCTGTTCCCCTTAGGACAAACAAATAATAGCATGACCGGATTAAACGGTCTTTAAAGCAAGATTAAAATCAGATTAATAAATTAATTACTTTCCGAGTCTTCTTCCGCCGATCCCAAAAAACGTCTTGATATCGGGATAAGCCGCTTCCTTTTCGTAATCCTTGAAGAATCTTGCCGCAACATAAACAATAAGGAGAGTGAAAGGCAACAGCATAAGCGTTATGAGCGATCCGCTCTTGATAACCCCGCTTGACACAAGTGCGTTCGGAATATTGTAGATCACCTCAAGGACACAGGCGATCCCGATAAGCTCGTAGCTCTTCCTCTTTACCGCATAGAAGCAAATCATGGAAAGTCCGATTATTGCGACGATCTCGAGTAATCCGTTAATGATATCAAGGACTATCGCCGAGTTTTGTATTGCCTGCATTACTGTTACAACGTCGGCCGCCGCTTCGTGATCTTCCACCGACTGTATGAAAGCTTCGGGTCCGGCCTCGTTTATAAGTCCCGCATACATTGCGGGTACAAACGCGCCGCCAAAAGATCTGACGAGCATCTCCACAATGGCAAATCCCGCTCCGAAAGCAAGTGCATCATGTTTCCTGTTGCTTTCTTTGAGCACAAATTTGAATATCACGAATCTTACAAGCTCACCGAACAGAAGCGCAATGAGTCCGGAAAAGATGATATTCAGTAAGGGGTTTGATTTGATCACTCCCGCCACGTCATGTTCTTCCGCAAAAACAAATCCTCTTACGGCTGCCTCAAGCGGGAAAATAACGAGATATACCGCGACTCCCGCCAGGACGGGTGCATAATTTGTAAGTTTTCTGAATCGTAAGATCGCAAAGAAAACAAGTGGTGTGGTGATAAGCACGATGATCTGTGCAATAAGTAGCGTTACCGTTATTGAATCTATCACAATAAAACCTCTTTCAAATATCTTTAAAATTCTCGCCTACAAAAAGCACGGCGCACATACCGCTTCCGACATGGGAGCCTATAACGGGTCCGATGTCTGCGATCTCAACATTGTTTGCAAGTCCTCTCTCAAGGATCTCGCTTTTAAGCTTCTCTGCTGCTTCCATATTATTTGCATGTCCGACCATAACAAGGTCGTTTTCAGCGCGGATACCGTCTTCCTCAATCTTATCGATAAGATAACTCATCGCCTTCTTCTTACCGCGTACCTTCGCAGCAACACGAAGCTCGCCCTCTCTGTTGGTCGTGATGATGGGGCAGATATTAAGGGCCGAACCGACAATTGCGGATACAGCGCTTATACGACCGCCTTTACGGAGCTGATCGAGATTGTCGACCATGAACCAGTGGCAGATCCTATACTGAGTTTCTTCAATATATTTTACCACTTCATCAAAATCCATGTTTTCTTCGGCAGCCTTCTTAGCAGCCATAACGAATATATAACCCTCGCCTACCGAAGCGCATATGGCGTTTATACACTTGATCCTGCGGTCGGGATATTTATCCATAAGTTCATCTGCTGCAATAACAGATGAATTGTAAGTTCCCGAAAGGCCGGACGAAAGACCGTAATAAATGATATCTTTTCCTTCTTTAAGGATTTTCTCAAATTCTTTTGTAAACTCAGCAGGTGTGATCTGTGATGATTTTGTCTCAAGACCTGCAACCTGTCCCTCATAAAATTCCTTCATGCTCAGTTCATGATTATCGGGGTACTGATGATATTCCTTCTCCCCAAGGTAAAATGTCATCGGAACGATCCTGATACCATACTTTTCAACGTTCAGTGGTGAAATCTCAGCAGTAACATCGGATACCAAACAATATTCAGCCATTACTCTCTCCTCTTGATCATGATATTTTAAACCCTTTATTACAGTACGCAAAACTACATGTTGAGTTTCAAAAAACGATTAACATTGTTATTGTGTTTTGCTGTATCAGTATAACATATTTTAAGAAAAATGATATATAATATTTCGTAGAAATGCCGAAAAATAAATCAAAAGAGAAATTGGAGGTTTTCCGCATGGGGATCACTATGAATGATTATCGAGAAGCCGGCGTACATACCGCTTCCGAAGCACAGAGCCGTCTTAAGTCCGCATCCGCGGGTTCTTCTGCGCAGATTTCCGCCGATACTGCAACCGGTAAGCCTTCCCCTTCTCAGCCTCCCGTTTCAGAGCCTGTAGTTTCCCAGGCTCTCAGCAGTGCGGGCCTCCCTGACACCCCCAAGAACAGACAGATCGTTTCATCTCTCATCGCACATGAGCTTCCGATCGACGCCGAAACACTCAAATCTGTCGCAAGATCCGTTTCAACTTATTCAAGCAATTCGCTCGATTCGGTCATCCTGCTCCGTTCCCTCGGCGTTGAGGTCTCTGCGTCAACCCTGAGCGATGCGGAAGCATTTCTTGCCGCACGCGATATCCTCCTCGATTCACTCGGTGATATTAATTCATATATAGAAGGATCCGGCCTTCTGTCTTCGGAATCTGCCGGTTCACCCTTAGAAAACGGATCTGCGGTTTCGGAAAATCCGCAGGGTAACGCTTCGGCCGTGGCATCAGCTACAACGCTTATGCCGGGCAGCGAAAGCGGAACTTCTGCATCCGTAAACGCGCACAGTAACGCTCCATCCGTCGACCCCGCTTCGCTTCTCACTCAGGGCGGTGATACCACGGCATCTGCTTCTGCTCTCACTCATGGCGGTGATGGCGGGGCATCCGCTTCGACTCCCTCTGCAAATGTTGGCAACGGGCAGACGATATCTTTAGGAGCACTTCAAGAACAAAATTTGGGAAATGCCTCCGCTTCCGCACAAACGGGTACATTAGGTGCTATCGGACAAGAGGTCCGCGCAGACGAATCCTCTCAGGTTCCGAATGCTCAAAACAGTCAAAACCTCGGAGTCCGAAATGGTCAAGGCCTACAGGCTAAGAACAGTCAAGGCATCCAAGCTCAAAATGGCCAAACCCTTCAGTCACAGAACAGCCAAGGCATACAGGCGCAAAATGGTCAAGACCTTCAGGCTCAGAACGGACAAAGTGTTCAGATTCAAAACGGTCAAAGTTTCGGGACTCAGAGCGCTCAAAACCTTCAGACCCGGGACGGTCAAACCCTCGGGACTCAAAACGCTCAAAACCTTCCGACCCAAGACGTCCAAAACCTCGGGGCCCGGAACGCTCAAAACCTTCCGACCCAAGACGGTCAAATTCTCGGAAACCGGAATGGTCAACCTCTCGGGGTCCAGAACGGCCAAAACCTCGGGGCTCAGAACGATGCTGCCGTGAATTCCGCTGTTTCACAGTCAACAGCCGGTGAAAGCTCGCCTTCTGCAGACCTAACCCAACAGAAGCTTCTTCTCTCCGAGGTTCCCCTAAAGGAACTTTTAAATTCACTCGCCGAAAGACCCGTGATCGAACGTTCCGATATATCTTCGGAAGGGATCCGAAGATTTCTTGAATCCGCCGTTTCATATCTCAACAACGCAGGTGAAGTGTCACGCCGCAAGGGAGATGAAGCTATGACCGCAAAAGTCGATAAGGCAATGAACTCCATGCGCACGCTTCTCAAACTCAATGATGTTTACGCCTATGCCGAAGTTCCCGTAAAAAACGAGGATGAAAACAAGGAGACACGCCTTCGATTCTTTGCGAATAAAAAGTCACGTGTAAGAAAAGACGAGGGTTCAAGTGCCGTTCTCCATCTCAATATGCCATCCCTAAAAGAGCTCGACATAAAGCTCGTATTAAAGGGCAATTCGCTTAAAGTAGATTTTTACTCCTCTAAGGAAGCTTCATCCCTTTTAGAAAGTGACAGCGCCTCGCTCAGTAACAAACTCAGATCCGTCGGTGTCGAACCGACGATCGACTTCCGTGAACGCATTGAAAACAACCCCGATTTCGATCCCTCCAACCTTCCCGGAGAAGAGATCCCTATAAGCAAAGATAATATAAAAGGCTTCGATACACGTGCATAAAGATATAGAAAACATTAAAGACTTTGATACCCGGCATAAAAATATGGACCATATCAGAGGCTTCGATACCCTTGCATAAAATATACTTTACCGAAATTTAATAATATTCTTGTAATGCCCAAAATATTATGATAGTATAGTGTTACTGTTGTAGAATGAGTATTCGAATTTAGTAGAAAAGAGGGGTATTTTGAGCAGACAATTCACTTTTAATCCGAGTGAGCGTTTTAGATGGACCGACATTGTGATCGGGATCTGTTTTGCTTTTTCATTACTTGCTATTGGTCTTTGTATTGCTATAAATTTTCGTGCCCTTTACTACCTCAATATCAGTTGGAACGACATTCCCGCAGCAAGCGGTTATAATGCCGTTGTCATAAGAGAGAATTATGATGCTCTTATCGATTACTGTTGCCCGTTCTTTACAGGCGCGCTTTCATTTCCTTCATTACCATCATCCGAATCCGCGCTCTCTCATTTTGCCGAGGTCAAGACGATATTTAATGTCATTTACGGCATAGGCGTTGTTACCCTTATAATCACAGTAGCCATGTTCATTCGCAAGCATCGCGAAGGTTCATTCGTTTATCTGAGAACCTGCGCTCTGTGTGCCGCCGTTCTTCCGTTGTTTGTTACACTGTTTTCACTCATCAGTTTTGATACGCTTTTCATTCTGTTCCATAAGTTGATGTTCAACAACGACGACTGGATTTTTAATCCGGTGACTGACCCGATAATAGACATGCTTCCCGAGAACTATTTTGCACAGTGTGCAATCCTGATCGCCGTCGTAATGCTTATAGGATCCGGCACGGCATTCTTTTTCTACAGACGTAAGCTTAAGGCTTACAAGGCAGGACAGACCCTGACACCTCCGAAGAAGAATTACATTTATTAAATGACAACTCTTAAAACTATAACCAAGACTCACAATAAATAAGAATCACTGTAACCAAGAATCACTGTAACCAAGAATCACTGTAAATAAGAATCCCCGGTAATTGAATTACCGGGGATTCCTGCTTATAGTCTTAAAACCTTTAATGCGCGGCAGTTAATCGTCAAGGATTCTGCTTTTCAAGGAAATCACATACATCCTGTACAGTTTCAAAGCTTGTAAGCTCTTCATCGGGAATTGTTACACCGTACTCATCCTCGATAGTCATAAGAAGCTGCATTACATCGAGAGAATCAGCACCGAGCTCATCCTTTATCTTTGTCTCGGGTTTAACGATATCGGGATCGACACCAAGCTCCTCAACAAGGATTTTCTTTACAGAATCAAACATCTCCATTTTCCTCCTTCTCTAAAGATGCACTTAATGTGTATCTTTGATTGTCATATTATTTCGTAAGTACCCTTTTTCCGCGAGATGCATCTTAACATCTCTATATGATTCATGCCTTTTCTTCAGGCTCAGAACCGGACAACAATCTTTCAAACTCGGGATTGAGATTTCCGGTTTCCATCATATATGCCTGCTCAATACACTTGGCAAAGGAAACTCTCTCACTGCTCCCATGTCCCTTTACTATTACCTTTGAAGCTCCGAGTAAAACACTTCCGCCGTAATTCTGGTAATCAAGGAATGCTCTTTCCTTCGCAAACATCTTCTTGAGGAGCAGAGCTCCGATCTTGAATTTCAGCGATGACATGATATCCTTTTTGATCATCCTGAACATCTCGATGGCAGTTCCTTCAACTGTCTTACACATAACGTTTCCGGAGAAACCGTCACATACGACAAGATCCACATCGCCTTTCAAAAGGTTTCTTGCTTCCATATTTCCGACGAAATTGATACGCGGCTCATTCTTCAACATTTGATAAACTTCCTTACGAAGTTCATCTCCTTTTTCCTCTTCAACTCCGACATTAAGCAACGCAACTCTGGGTGATTTTACTCCAAAAACCCTTTCCATGTAAAGAGACCCCATTATCGCGAATTGATAGAGCTGGATCGGTGTGCAGTCTACGGTCGCACCGCTGTCACAGATTCCAACGACAGTTCCTTCTTTCATAGTGGGAAGAAGGGGACAAAGTGTGGGACGTGCAACGCCTTTTACCCTTCCGACACGAAGTGTTGCCGCTGCAACAATGGCTCCTGTCGAACCGATACTGACAAGACCCGCAAGCGAATCGTCTTCACGCAGAAGTCTTATTCCGGTCATAAGCGAGCTGTCTTTCTTTTTTCGAACAGCTTCCGTGGGTTTTTCATTACATCCGATCACGTCGGGTGCATGGACGATGCTGATACGTTCGGATGAATAATTCTGTCTCACAAGCTCGTCCTTGATCTTCTGCTCATCTCCCACAAGCACAAGCTCAAGATCTTTAAATTTTGCAAGGGCGTCGATACTTCCCTCAATGTTTACCCTGGGGCTTTCATCGCCGCCAAAGCAGTCTATGACTATCTTTACCATTTTTCCCCCTTAATTCCCTTTTTCTCTTTGAAGCTTACAGCCTCTTTATGTCATATATTTTGGGTTCTTATTCCCTTTACAGAGCTTTTCTCTGCAATTATTACATCAGGCCCGCCGGCTTTTTTCCTCGCCTTGTCACCTGTGCTTTGCGTAGAACGATATACCCACACCGTTCGGACCGCAGTGGCTTCCCGCGGTCGGATTGACTACCATGAGTTCAATGTTAAGACCACTGTCTATGTTGTCAAGCAACATCTGCTTGAATTCGAGAGCAAGTTCTTCGCAATCGCTGTGTCCTATCACGATCCTGTGCTCTCTTATATTCTTTCCGAGGTCTCTGACATACGAAACAAGCTTTTCCATTGCATTGACCCTGCCGCGTTCCTTGCCGATGCTGATCATCTTTCCCTCTTCGCCTATATAGATGATCGGCCTGATACCGAGCATGGTGCCCATCGTTGCGGCGAGTCCCGAAACACGTCCGCTGTGCCGAAAGAACTTCAGGTCATCCGCAAAGAAATACATTGCAAAATGCTGTCTTTCCTTCTCCACAAATGAAACAAGCTGTTCTGCCGTCGCACCTTTTTTGTAAAGATCTCCGGCCTCACATGCTATATTGTAGCTAAGCGTGGTTATCGCAAGAGTATCGGCCTTATAAAATCTGCGATCGGGATACTTTATACGCAGTCTTCTGATTGCTTCGTCAAGCGCAGTGAACGTTGCCGACATAGCCGCCGAAAAATGAATATACAGGATGTCGTTTCCCGACTCAAAGACCGGCTCAAAGTACTCGATATACTTTTCCGCACTTATCGCACTCGTTGTGGGGATCACACCATCCCTGAGCTTGTCATAAAATGCCTTCTGATCAAAAACTTCATAATCCACATACGGAAAGATCACATTACCGTCTATGCTGTAAGGCATGCTTATAAGTCCAAAACCATACTCCGCTGCCTTTTCGGGCGTGAAATCCATATCCGAATCAACAAATACTCTTAACATATGCCCCCCAATCATTTTTACGATTTCGTAAAAACACCTTTATTCCATAGTTGCTATATGATCTACAGCACTTTTTACACCAATACCATTATCCGATATATCACCTTTACTCCAATACCATTATCCGATATATCAGCTTTACTCCGTTACCGATAAAGGATCTACCGCAATTATTCCAACACCATTATATAATCGTATACCGCCTGTCCTCCGTCTATGAGGATGACTTCACTTCTCGGGCAGGAATCCGATATCCTCTTACGTGCCTCGTCGGCCTTTTCCTCAGTCACATCACATCCGCTGATCAAAAGGATCACACCGTAATCCTTTGCACCGAGCTTTTCGGCAAGTCCGCACAGGCAGTCCTGTGCGTTGTTCACACAATTATATATGACGTCATCGCAGAAACCGATATAGTCATCTTTAATAACGTTAATACCATCCTTAACGGTATTCCTGACCGCTTTCGATACATGTCCGGTCACAACGCCTTCAAGCCCTTCGGTTGCTTCCCTGACAAGCTCGTCGGGATCGTCAAGTTCCGTATTTAGCATCGAAATGGCCGAATAGCCTTCGCCGATCGTCTTTGTAGGAACTATCCGCACATTTGACCCGTCAAATATCGAGCAGGCCTGTTTTGCTGTGAGAATGATATTACTGTTGTTTGGGAAAACTATGATGTTTTCCGAATCTATTGACTCAAATGCTCTGATAAAATCCTCAACCGAAGGATTCATACACTGTCCGCCCTCAATGCATATGTCCGCACCGAGGTCAAGGAACGTTTTTTTTATGCCTTTTCCTGACGAAACAGTCACAATCCCGTATTTTTTGCGGGGCTTGAGCGACCCGGGTACATATCCGTCGGTGAAAGTCTTGTTTTTGGTGCTCTCCCGCCCGACAGAACCGTTTTCATCCTTTATGAACCCTGCCGTATGATCGTTACCCGAATGCTGAAGAGTCATATTTTCGACCTTTATGGTCAGGAACTCGCCGTATTGCTGGCAATGTTCAAGGACCGCACCGGGATTTTTTGTATGTACATGCGTTTTTATTATGGTTCCTTCTCTGAAAAGTACGAGCGAATCGCCCATGCTGTTCAAATACTCTCTAAGCTCTTCAAGATCGAATGCTTCTATGTCGGTCTTGGCGCGCGTAAGTCTTAAAAGAAACTCTGTACAATATCCGAACGTAAGGACGCTGTCTTCAGTAAAAAACGAAATATCTATCTTTGACGCGGGACTCACCGTCGCCTGTTTATCACCGATTTCATCGACTTCACCGTTCATTCCTGCGATCGCGCCCTCTGCTATATACACGAGTCCGGCTCCGCCACTGTCAACAACACCTGCTTCGCGAAGTACATCAAGCAGTGACGGTGTTCTTTCGAGAGAATTCTTGAGTTCTCCGATCACATCCGCGGCGAAACCTTCAATCGTAGTATTTGAATCTATCCTCGACCTTGCATAGTCAACGGCGTCTCTGTAAACGGTAAGCATCGTTCCCTCAACGGGGTTCGATACGGCTGCATACGCCTCGTTCACTCCCTGTGCCATAGCATCCGCTATCTCATTAAGACCTGCCGTCATGTGACCTTGCAGACCGTTACTGATACCGGCAAATATCCTCGAAAGTATAACTCCGGAATTGCCTCTGGCGCCGAGCAGCATGCCCTTTGCCGCTTCCGAAGCAACGCCTTCTATATCATCCATTTCTGTCGGTATCCTCGAAGCGCCGGCTTCAAGCGTCATACACATATTGTCGCCCGTATCTCCGTCAGGAACAGGGAATACGTTAAGAGAATTAACAACATTCCTGTTTGCCCGAAGATTTGCGACGCTGCCGTGTATCATCTTGGCCAGCATAACTCCGTCTATCGTCTTTTCATCCATAACAATCACTTAATCAAAAATACTTTTATTACTATTTCAAGCGTAAAGCGGATATGCATCCGTAAGCATCTTAACAATCGATGCTGCCTGAGAATGATCTCCCTCGGGATTCTTAAGTACGATCGTGATAGCTTCGGCAATAAGCTTCATATCTGCTTCCTTCATTCCGCGGGATGTAACTGCGGGTGTTCCGAGTCTGAGTCCGCTCGTAACGAAAGGAGACTGAGGATCGTTTGGAACCGTGTTCTTGTTAACGGTAATGTTAACCTTTCCGAGAAGTTCCTCTGCAAGCTTTCCTGTCATGCCCATATTTTGGAGATCAAGAAGCATGAGATGATTGTCTGTTCCTCCCGAAACAAGCTTGAAGCCGTTCTTTACGAGCTCAGAAGCAAGCATCTGTGCATTCTTTATTATGTTGCCTGCGTACTCTTTGTACTCGGGCTTTAAGTCCTCACCGAAAGCAACGGCCTTTGCTGCGATAACATGCATAAGAGGGCCGCCCTGAATTCCGGGGAAGATAGCTTTGTTGAATTTATGCTCCTTCGCAAATTCCTCACTTGAAAGGATAAGGCCGCCTCTGGGTCCGCGAAGTGTCTTGTGACATGTAGCGGTTGTAACATGAGCGTAAGGGATGGGGCTTTCATGATAGCCTGTAACAACAAGGCCGGCGATGTGAGCAACATCGGCCATAAGATATGCTCCAACCTTGTCTGCTATCTCTCTGAAACGCTTGAAATCGATAGCTCTTGCATATGCACTGGCACCGCAGATGATAAGCTTGGGCTTGTTCTCAACAGCAATCTTCTCAACCTCATCGTAATCGATGAATCCGTCGCCGTTTACACCATAAGGTACACAGTTATAGTACATACCTGAAATGTTTGCGGGCGATCCGTGTGAAAGATGTCCGCCATGTGCAAGGTTCATGCCCATGAATGTATCGCCGGGTTTAAGGAGTGCCGTGATAACAGCCTGATTTGCCTGGCTTCCCGAATGAGGCTGAACATTTGCATAGGTACAATTAAAGAGCTTCTTGGCTCTCTCGATGGCAAGTTCCTCAACCTGATCAACGAACTCGCATCCGCCGTAATAACGGTGTCCGGGATATCCTTCCGCATATTTATTGGTCAGAGGGCTTCCCATGGCTGCCATGACTGCCTTGCTGACAAAGTTTTCGGAAGCTATGAGCTCGATATGAGCATTCTGGCGATTTGCTTCCCGGGTTATCATTGCGGCCACATCGGGATCCGCTTTTTGAATCTCTTCAAAAGAATACATTTTGGTTCTCCTTTACCACTTAACTGAAAAATACAAAAAATTATTCGGTGATCTTTTCCCCCCGAATATATCACTAAAGAATAATAAAACATCCTTAACGAAAACGCAAGCACAGAGCGAAAAATATGTGCATCCTATTCATATACGCCGTCAAAGAGCTTTTCACACATCGGATACCTGCTCTTGGCATCATCTACTTCCTTCTTGAGTTCGAGAGCCTGTCTCATTCCTTCGTCAAGCATTCGTCTGAGCTTCTCCCTGCTCTCCTCAAGTGATTGCTTATATCTGAGCATCTCGCTCCTGTTAAAAAGGATCTCGGGTTCCGTCACAAGTGACTTGGGATGAACGAACCCGGAACGATGAAGCTCCTCGAGAAGCGTTTGCTCATAACCGGCAAGAAGCCTCGTATTACTTGCATACATCTTCTCCGATTCTTTTTCGTGTACATACTCTTCCCAAGTGTTTTTCAGATCGCTGTAGCCCTTGACGTGATATTTCTCATACATGTATTCAAGCGTTCCCGAAGTATTCACGTATTTGATCTTTACCTTATTGAGAAGCTGCTGTGCCCTGTTGTTTGAAACATCGCACCTGTGAATGATCGATGCGCATTCCTTCATTGAAATATAGTAATAAAATGCGAAGCCTATGACCGAAACACCCGTTACAAAAAAGGCGGGCATAAGTTTGTCGTTGCCGTTCTTCATAAGGATGAGGAGCAGTATGAAGATAAGAAGCGCCGCAGTCGCAACAAATACAGAAAACTTTCCGAGGAAACGGCGTTTCTCGACTGCCTTTTCTCTTTCGAACGCTATTATGCCCTTTTCACCCTCAAGTTTACGCATATCCTCCTGAACAAGGACGAGGTATTCTTCTTTTTGTCTGATCTCTTCAAGCTTTTCCGGCAGGAGCGCATCATACTGCGCCATGCTTCTCTTCTGTTCGCCCGAGATCTTTTTTTCTTTGTTCAGGAACCTTGTCCGCTCATCGCCCAGGTTCATGATAAGTCTTGCAGAATCGACGATCGAAGCTCTCGTCTTCTCCGGGAGCATCTCAAATCGCTTAATATCGCCCAAAAGCTCCGTATCGAGCGTATAGTCCTGTTTTATTTCTTCCTGTTTTTCCGAAAGCTCCCTCGCCAGTATCTTGTACTCGTAAGCAATCTTTCCGACTGCTTTTTCAAGCACGGACGTATCGCCGTTACTGTACGCAAGCGCTTCGTCCACAGTCATCCAGCGCAGTATCGGATCCTGATCGTCGATATGCTCTTTTTTCTTCTTTCGTCTGAATAAACCCATTCTAATCCTCGTTTTCGATATCGTTTCTGTAAGAAGCCTTTAATTCCCCGATCATCTCATGTGCCAGCCGGTCAAACTCTCCGAGTCTGTTCTCCTCCAAAAGAGTTTTAAGTCGTTCCGCGTTGTCAAGTCCTCCGCTTTCCTCAAATCTCTCGACAGTCGTTGATATCTCGTTTTCAAGTTCTTTAAGCATATCCCCGTTGTCGAAAAGTCTCATTGCTTCCTTTATGTATCTGTCCTCGTCGTTCAGGAGCTTGAGCGACATCAGATAACACTTTACAGTCGCTTCTTCATCGCTGTGCGCATATGCCCTCAGGAACAGGGATGCCGCTTCTTCGGGGTAACCGAGCCTCATTCTTATAACACCGCAATTGTGAAGGACAGTCGAATGTTCGTTGTCGGTTAGTTCGCCGATGTTTTCGCTCGACAATATCTCCCGGTACTCTGCGAGTGCCCTCTTAAACTTACCCTCACTCAGATGTCTGTCCGCGATCTTCTTCGCCCTCACGAGCGGAGCCATATTCAGATTCTTCTCAAATTCGTCGCATATATCCTTTATTTCTTCGGCAGTATAAAGGTCTCCCGAGCAAAGAACGACAACAAGTCTGCTCTTGAGATCCGCACCGTCTTCTATCAATTTTGTCAGTTCTGATGCTCTTTCGGCAAGTCCGAGCCCAAATCCCATAAAATCCGCAAGCTTCTGTGACAATACCTCCTCATCGAGTGTTTCCAGTTCGTCATAAAGGCAATAGCAAAGCTCCTCCACGGTGTAGACCTTACGCCCTGAAGCCTTCATAACAAAGGGTTCGCCCGCCCTTTTTCCGGAACACAAGATGACTCTGCTCATATCTTTAATATCTGCTCCCAAATTCTGTAGGTAGTCTCATATATTTCTCCGAATCCGATATCCCTCACCGTTATCACGCATGTATCTCTGTCCGCAAATTTAAGAGATATCCTGACCCTGACCGATTTATCGTTTCTTTCCTCAAGGTTATCAAGTGTCATTATCGCGCAGACGAAATCCTTTTTCAGCACGTTATGGACGATAAGATCAAGCTCATTTGTCTCGTCCATGATCACTTCAACCGTCTTTTCCGCATCTTTGCAAGGAGTTCCTATATCGGCAAGTATTGCCTCTTCATAACCTCCGTCCTTGTACACCCTGAGCGATATACTGCTTTTCAACGCATCCGGGGCTATATAAAGATAGGAGTCTTCGTTTTCTTTCGGGTCGAACTGCCTGCGCGCTTTGTATCCGCATCCCTTTACGAACAGGTTCTGTCCTCTGAATATCCTTCTCCCGCTGCAAAGCCCCTTGAGCACATCGTCAGCCCATGAACTTTCAAAACCCGGACCCGTAAAATATAACGCCGATACCATCTGCTTATTTATCACCTTCGATACGGCTTCCTTAAAGCCTGTCAGCGCACCCGACATATCACCGTCGCTGACGGCTGCTCCGTTAACATACGAAGAAAGATCCGTTTTTTCCGTAACCACACAGACAGGTCCCTGCTTCTTTCCGAATGTCAGCCTGTAATAATCAAATGCCTCTTCGGACATGTAAAAAAGCCCTACATCATTGATCCATATATCCTTATTTTGTGAAACGACATAATTCATGAATGATTCGGGATGAGTTATCATAAGAAATCTGTCTTCTTCGATCCCCAGCTGCTCAAAAGCCGAACGTACAGCCTCACGAGCACCCTCATCTTCTTTTTTCAAAGACAGCGTAAGCCCTCTTATGATGCGTCCGCCCGTCTTTTCCCTCAGTGCCGTGAGAACTATCCGGAAGAAATGCGTCAGGAGCGCCGTCGGAGTAAGTCCTCCTTTTACAGGCTCGCCGTCATCTTCTTTTGCCCTCTCGATAAGCCTGTCAAAAAAGACCGTTCCTTCCTTTTCCTTCATCCGGATCGCATCATTGCCGCAATACCATTCTCTGTACTGAAGATCCGTGCATATCGCAGTCGGTATTCTGTACTTTCCCGGATCCGACGAAAAAAGCGATACACTGACCATTTCACCCCGCTCATCGAGGTAAGCCAGCTGCAAAGCCCCATCGCAAAGATCCATTCCCAAGATCAGTGTTCTTTCCTCATCCATTACAATTCCCCATGTTCTAATTTAACGGCTCAAACAGCTTCCTGCAGAGATAATCGTTTTTCATGTACTCTTCAATCGATTTAACGAGAGTCTCCCTGTCATGTACCCTTTCGGCCTCGATTATAAGCGAAAGCTTTCCGTACCTCGAAGTATTCTTTTCGGTTTCGGGTACCTGCACGTATTCTATACTCGACTGTGTTATCTGTCTTGTTTCTCCGGTTCCTTCCGTTATGAAATACTGCAGTGACTCGTCGCAGAAAAGTGTGACTTCCTTGACAAAAATACCGTATCCCGCGTCGGTCATGCGCTCATGCCTGAATTCGCCCGTTGCGCCACCCTTGCAGATCCTGTAATCGATAAAGACCTGTTTGTCGGGTTCCGTATGGTATTCGACGAAGTATCTGTCCCTTATCGCCGGCGGAACGCTTATCTTGTCGGCGAATTTTGCAAAGAACGGGAACACAGTGTTCTTGCTCTCCATCCTTCTGAGTTCCTTTTCGACAAACCGGCTTTCCGCGTCGGTCAAGGAGCTCCTCGAGGAATATATCTTTAGGAGCGCCAGCACGCATACGTCGTTTTGTTCGTACTCGCATTCACGCATCATAAGCATTATCATCTCTTCGTCCGGAGGCCTGTCGTAGATCAGACAGCCATAGGCGTAGTAGGAAATAAATGCTTTTACGAGTTTCCCCCAGCTCCGATGCGCATAATAATGTTTAAATACGGTACGCGAATAGTTCATGTCGCTTTCGGTAAACAAAAGCTGTCCGAGGAGTCTCTCCTCAATATCGGTCGTATCGACACCTTCATCGACAGCGCTTTTCCAGATGGCGTATGTGGTCTCACTGTCACCGTTGTAGGTGGCCGCCAGATGAGTCAGGATATTCTTATCTGCTTTTCCTTCGATGAATACCTTTGCACAGATCGAAGAAAGAAGATCCTTGTCGTCGACCTCACTGTGTGAAGCCAAAAGCTTTGAGACAAGCCTTCCGAGCTTTCTCAAATCTATCCCGAAGCAACCGTACAGTTCTATATTTTTAAAGGCAAGACTGTAAAGCTCTCTGTTTATCATAAGCTCTATCATGGTGCCGCGCTCTTTGCGCGAAAGCATCGACAGATCGAGCCCGACGAGATAGCTCTCCATCATCTCGCCCTCGAGATTTTCATAATAATATCCGATCAGTTTTTTCGTACATGCGATCCTGAATTCTTCGCTTAAAGCGTCATTTTCACGGCATCGTCTTGTCGATTCGATCGTTTTGTTTGTAACACAGACATACAGTGCAACATTCTCATCGTCTATGCAGTTCTCAACGCAAAACTCAAAAAGCGCACTGTCAGTGATAAGCTTCTCAGACTCATGATCACACTCAAGTATACGCGAACCGTCCTCATCCTCGAAATACAGGATATGATCGTCCGTATAAATATCCACAAGCGCTTCGCCGTTGATAACGGGATAGCGATGTTCCTCGGCGATCTGCTTGTGTATCACGCAAACAGAAGCGGGTCTGTACATTCCGATATTGGAGATCCTGTATTTGAATACTATTCCGGGGAGCTTTGAAACAGCCTCGGAAGGCAACTTCTCAAAACCGTGAAGATCGTTATAGAGCGCCACATGATCCCTGTCGATCATACCTTCCTTCATACCGGCGATCGCGAACTCCCTCATCAGCATATTAAAAGCGAGCGACACTTCGGGAAGTTTGCTCCTGTTGCGCGCAACATTGGCAAAAAATGCAGCCTTGACATCATCGCTTACGTCTATGCCTTTTTCAAAATACGTGATAAGTATCGGATCGGCGACCTCTTCGTCACCGGCTGCCGCAAGAGATCTGACGCACTCTTCGAATATCCCTGTTTCTCTGACATGTTCCCTGCAGCCCTTCAAAAGGATCTTATATGTGAGCGCGTTTCGGACATCGGAAACAATGACAAGGTGGCATAAAGCTTCAAGCACTTCCGGCAAAGGGAACTGATCGTAGAGCTTTTTGAAGACGTCAATGTAGAGCCTGTTTGCCTTTTTGCACCTCGAAGCCGTATATGCGATCGTCTGCGCTCCCTTTTTCTGCATCGATCTGCTTTCAACTGCCGTATCTATGGCCTTTATATCAAACATTCCGAGTTCTCTGATAATCTCGGGTCTCCTTGAAACAATAAGCGCCGCTTCCGTTATGACCGCAACCGACATGATCATGGATTGCGAGCTTTCCCTAAGCATCTCATAAGCATGTTCCGGAAGGATCGTTTGCGTCTCATCGGACATGATGCACAAAACCATCACAAAAGGATCGCCCGACTGCTCAAATATACGCCTTAAATGCTCCGTGACGGCAAGCGGATTTTCTCTTCTTATGGCCGACTCAAGGAAAAGCACGCCCGCATAGATCGCAGGCTGCGCTCCTCTCCACTCCTCGTCAGCGAGGATCGTCTTGAGCATATTCTCTGCCTTAAAAGTCTTTCCCGAAACCGTAAGCGCATATATATTAAGGAGTCTGTCTTTGATCGTTTCTGTTCTGAGAGGCCTCAGCCCTTCAAGGACCGTTTCTGTTTCAGCCGTGAACCGGCCTGCAGGTATCTTTCCGAACCTGTACCTGACGTATGCCTCGGCAACCGATATCATATCATGCCTGATCCTGCTCTTGATAAGGAGCGTCCTTCTTTTCGCGGATTCTTTGCGGCATATCACGTTGATCGTTTTTTCACCCCGAAGCGATGAAAAAACAAGCGATCCGAAATTCCGTCCCGGCCTCAATTTATCTTTATCTATTTCAAATGCAAGCTTATATGTGTTTCCTTCAAAATCATCTGTCCAGACGACCTTTGAAAGAGGTTTTACAAATTCACCGACCGACCCGCATTTGAGCTGAACATACCCCCACGAATCCTTTGTGAGTGTTACATTACAGTTTCCTTCACTTTCTTCGGGATTGTCGAACTCGATCTCGTCTCTGTCTACGCTGACGGAGATCACCCTTTTCTTTTTGAGCGCGATCAGGAACTCCTCAACGGCGAGAGAAATATTGTTACATTTTTTAAGAGCCCTTATCGCGAGTTCCGTCTTTTCCGATGAGCCCGCAAAGACTTTTTCGAACAGCTCCGACCTAAAGAGATTCTTCGCCTCATCCTTATCTGTCCGGGCCAGATTGGCAAACTGAAATATATCCGAAACCGGTCCCATCGATGATGTACATGAAAGAGCCGTAATAAGACATGCAAACGGAACGTGAACCTCTCCGTATTCGGTGACGACCACGATCGTTCCCTTTACCTTATCACCCGGATCAAGATGTGTGGCGTTGATCGTAAAGGTGATTGTATTCTCTTTTCCGTTAAACATGGGATCATCTATCGTCAGAAGACTTTCGTCACAGAATGCTATCCCTTTAAAAGGGCGTGTACCGGTCGAAGATACGATGAAAGACCCCCTCACTTTGTTCCCTGTTGAAACAGAAAGATTCAGCTTTTCAACAGACAAAGAAAGAGCGGGTCTCTCGTAGGAAAATACCCCTTTGGCAAAAAGACCTATTTTTTCCTTCATCCGGCACCCCGATAGACAACTGCATTTGGAAACTTTCGATCATTGTTTCCCTTATGTTGTATTTTATCATTCGAGATATAGTTTGGCAAGGAATAGAGCTCGTGAAATAACGCCTATGATTCCCCGCCAAACTCGCCTTTAATTCAGATGATCCGTAAAAGTTGTATCCCTGATGTCCGACATCAGATCAAGAATTATAACATCTCCTTCAAAATACTCCGTGCGATCGCTCCACCCTTCAAGCTTCCACATATCGACAGGACCGCAATCGTATCCGACAGTTACGGTTCTGTCTGCGATGACGTACGTCAGCTCTGCCTCAAACGATATAAGTATCGCGCCGTTTTTTAACCACTTTTCACTCGTTGCAGAAAAACCGAGATCTTTCGGTAATGCGTCCATGCTTCCTTTTATTGCGGCTCTGACCCCTGCCGGAATAAAAAGAGTCATGTCTATCCTTTCCTCATCGGACACCTGATGTCCTTGAGGGAACGCGCGATACTTTATTTCGGGTTCATACCGCGCAAGTCCGCTTTTCCCTGTGTACGGTCCCGTATCGTACCACAGCTGTGCCTCAACGGCATCGTTGCGCCTGAGCTTTCCCGTCTTATCGTCGCGCGGAACAAACAGGATCTTCGGAGTGATCCTAAGACCCCTGCCGCTGCCGCTGTCGCCTTCTCTAAGATGCTCTGCGGCCTGCGCGGCAGCCCTGACGCCGTTTATCATGACAGAAAACCGCGCCGTGACTCCCGGCATAATTCCTTCGCTCTTCCCGGCAGGGAAAAACTTTTGCGGGGGATCTGCAAGCAAAAGTCCCGCTGCGCTCTTCGTCCCCGCTCCGATAACCTGTTCGGATTCCCCTGTACATCCCGGATTCTCTTCGAGTCTCAGTCCCCGGGTCATTTCGGAATTCTCTTCGAGTCTCAGTCCCCATATCCTTCCGGCCACGTTAAAGAAGCATTTATCATAGGCGGCATGGCTCAAATAATAAGTATTGGCATTTTCCATGGCGCTTCCGAGAGGATTTAAGGGTTCCGGATCATTTTTCGCAACGCTCACAAATGTGATACTGTGACGTCCTTCCCTTGTGTTCTTCGGAACAATAAAGCGTATCGTTGTATCTGCCGGTACGCTGAGCCATTTCCCCGCTTCAACGACCGTATCCGCAGCGTTCTCGATAAAGTCCGGTTCCCAACATATCTTTCCGTCTTTAAAAGACCTGTCGACAACGATCTCAGTGTCACATGAGATCCTGTTATAAGGCAGCTCGCCCCGAGGTGTACAGATATCCTCATCGTACTTCCTTATACCGTATCCCGGGTACGTCAGATGCGGCTTCTCGGCATTCGCGGTATTTGTGAGTTTCATATACAGATCACATGTGCAGTATGTCAGGGACGGCAGATCTTTATCGTAGCCGGCATATGCACGTTCCTCTCCGAGCACGGCCCATATCTGCGAAGCGTCCGCTCCTTTCTGCTGCACATACATGCGGTTGTCGGTTGCTTCCATATCATCCGGGGTCATCGCAAGACTTCCCCTCACATAGACAGGTGTTTGGACAACAACGGGTGCGACCCGGTCCGTCCCTCTGTATTTTGTTTCATTATCCGCTCCCATATTTTCTTCCGCGGGCGCATATTCCACAGTTGCCGCAACTACAGGGTATTTGCCGTTCTTCTTTGTGTCCGGTATGCCAGTTTCGTTTGAGATCAGCTCGACCCTTCCTGTTATCGCAGGAGCTGCGGGAGTGCCTTCACCAATCAGATTTCGTCCCTCAAAGAGCAGGACATCATCCCTCGCAGTGATCTTGGGCAAAGCCTCGTAAGCAACCCTCTCGCAATACCCTTCGTCTATATCGGGAAGTGCGGGAGCAGTGCCGCTTCTGTATATATCCGCATATGTTCCGTCCACTGTGATAGTGAGGCTTTCCCCGACAGTACCGCCGACAATATGATCCCCGACTCCGCCGTACTTCATCAGAGTCATGTTCGGTCTTCCGCTCTTTCCGTATCCGGCCGCGATCCTTTCGTATCCCGTATCTTCGACCTTAAAAACGTTGCATAATGCGCTTGCCTCTCTCAGCCGCCAAAGCGCAAATCTTTCAACGCTCCAATAGCTGTAGGGGCGCTTTACGATGACAGTCTTTTCTATGAAACCGGAATCCTTGGGTTCATCACCCCTCCGATAAGCGGCCGCCGATTCATAAAACGCATACGGATATCGTATCGTGACCGGTGTTTCAAGCATCCCCGTAACATTCACAATCTTCATGTCATAAAGATATTCTTTTGCCGTTGCTTTCAGCACAAGATCCCTTCCCGAAGGTATTGAAAGAGAAGGGTCATATATAACCCCGTCATTATATCCCGCTATGATCTCAATCCTGCTGTCGTCCGTTTCCATATCGGTATAAACGATATCTTCCTTACGCTCATATGGCTCCGGCGGATTTACACGGGGCTCCGGGTCGGGCATCTTAAAAGGCTGCCATTCCGTGTAGAGTACATAAACATCTGTTGCCTTCATCCCCGAATCATCCGGAACAAAAACACGCATTCCGACACCCTCTGTTTTTCCCTGGTCAAGAACACTCCCCCCGACACCCTCTGCTTTTCCCGGCTTCAAGATCTCCGTCTCGGTCCTTCTCCCTGTGTCGAGAAGTGCCTGTGCATACGGCTCGCTGCCGTTTGGATCTTCAAGACCACATTTTTCATGATTCGTTATCGTCCCGTATTCCCTGTCCACGAATTCAACAGTCCTGTATTCCGTGGGATACAGTGTTTTATCGATCCCGTAAACCTGTTCTTTCATGTTATAAACGCTTATGCTGCTCTTTCCCTCCGAGTCCTTTCTGATGAGAAGCGTGTGGCCGAAAGGATACCCCGCACTCAGGATATAGGCGTTACACTTCTCACAGTAATATCCGCCGGTCATAAAGGACGTGTTGTCTCTGTTTTCCCGGTATTCGCCGAAATTGTCGTAATAACCTTCGACTCTCCCTCTCGAATAATCGGGATCCCCGTTTGCGGGGTCTGTGACATACTCATCCTTTGTGCAGTTGCAGCTTATCTGCCCTTCTCCCTGACGATATACCCAGTGAGCTGCCGAGATCATGTACGTCGACCCGTTTTGATATCCCCACTCGGCCTCTCTCCACAATCTGGCTCCGCCACAGCTCGGACAAGGAACGGCGTGTCCGGTCTCATCGCGGGCATTGCTCCATCCGGTTCCGTTGCACTCCTTGCAGACCGAATAACCCTTCCCGCCGCACTGCATACATATCCCACGATAATTCACCCTATAACCGGTTCCGTACGTAACTATACTTCCGTACGAATTACCACCGTTTCCGAGCTTAGGATACAATACGGCAGTGTAACAGTTTTCACAAAGATCTGCGTCAACAAGCCCCGATCCGTCACATGTTCCGCAAGTGTATTCTCCCGTGCCCTTACAGACCGAACACTCCATGTACTTTACGACCCAGACGTACTCACCCACATAGTTCCCGTTATTTCCGGGACGTTCCTCATATTCCCAAACTCTGTAGGAAATCTTTCCTCTTCCCTCACATGAAGGGCATTTGTCGTTTGCTCCCCTACCCCACGGATTGCATTCGGGACAGTTCTTTTTCCCTCCGGCTTTCGAGGCGTGACCCGGGTCATGACCCGTCCCTCCGCATGTATTACATCTATATTTGACCCTTGTTACGTGGTTTGACAGTATTTCCTGTTCAGTGACCCTTTTGTAATTCATCGCCGTTATCCAGATGCCGCTCCCATCACACAAAGTGCACTTGCCTTCGGAACTCGCTTCCCCCGCCTTCGTCTTTAATGTCATGATCCCGGTCCCGTTACACAGCGGACATTTTTCGGCGCACATACCGACTTTCTGAAGAACCCCGTCGCAACACGAATCACGATGAACAGCGAGTGCTTCTTCACCGGCCAATGAATATGTCACACCCTTTCCGTCATCGATCTCACACGGAACCTCAAATTCAAACCAGCCTCCGCTTTCGCTCTCAGTCTTGCTGTTGTCCTTTTTCAGCCTTGCCGGGTCTTTTATGAGGTACGAGCGCGAGACCTTATATTGAGTATATGCCACCGCGTTTTCGGGGAGCTTTCCTTCCGTGTTCTCGTCGGTGATCAGATAAACATTCACATCAGCCGAAGTTCTGAACGGAATATAGAGAGCTATCACATTACCCGCCGGGATACCCAACCCCGTTATCCCGATATAAACGTTTCTCGAACTGTATTCGGCTGCGGTCGTGCCGGCTGCGGTCCCGTCTTCCACATCCCCCGCTCCGTCAAAAACATAAGTTGTAAGTTTAACTACATTGACTGAGATTTCAGATGTTGAGGCTATGGCCTGTGTCTGTATATTTTTATATGCATAGGCGGCAGTCTGATAAGGGTAGATCTTTTTCTCCTCGAGCACACTATCGAGCATGACATAAGTCTTTCCGCTCACAGCGATCTCCTCGCATGCCGAAACATCGATCAGATCCTCAGTCCCCGACATAAAGCTCGTCGCTATCGGTTCACTCTGAAGCCGCTTTCCCGTTGAGGCGTCGATCGCAAACACTTTGATCGGATTATTTCCCGATTTTATCTCGCACGGGATAAAGACATCATAGCTTCTCGCCCCATCAACCTTGAACAGACCGACATATGAACGATCATTCTCATCTTCCCTGTAGTAGTCAGCGACCTGCCACCCCTCTTGGAGCGGTTCCATGGGATACCCCGTGTTTCCGAGCGTTGCCGAAGCTGTTTTTGACGCCCATACTCCGCACTTATAGTCTCCTTCTCCCGTCTTCTCCATCGGCTTCCAGCGAGCTCCCGTTCCAAGGTCCGTCACTTCCCGCCTGATACCGAATTCATATGCAACCTTTCCCTCTGCTTGCGCCGCTTCAAAGGCTCCCGCTTCAATCGTCCTCTTATCTGAGTTTAAGACTTTGTAACCACCCTGTTTCAGGCCTTTTATGTAATATATATTGATCTGTGCCCCGGGATCCGCGTCTTCCTCTTCATCATAGGGTATAAAAAGCATGGCATCACGTACGTCCGGAGGAACCTTGATATAAAAGCCTCCTTCAGCTGTAATTCCCGTGTCCGCCTGAGTATATATGTCGGCGCCCGTTTGCCCCGTCACCGTCGAATAAGCGCGGGGCAGCCTGTCCGCTTCACGCGTCGTAACCCCGAGAAGCGCCCTCTGAGCGCTCGTGGGGTTTTGTGAAAGTCTGTAATTCTTCCCGTTAAATAAGAGCTGCCCGGGGGCCGAATGGACATAGACATACTCCTCTCCGAGCGGCATGGGGATTGCTCCCGTATCTCTAAGGATATGGCTGTCCCCGCATGCAGGCACATAACGCACATAAAGCCTTCGAACGTCGATCGGCTCTGCCTTCTTTTTTACGCGCACAAAAAACACGGCATCAGTTATGTACTCATCCCCTCGAAATACCGCTTTACGCCCCGTTCCGCCCCCCATAACACCGTATCTGCGACCGTCCGCATTGCTTCCCGTGAGCGTGAGTGAATTCACGGTTCTGTCCGGTCCGAACAGACTTTTCTTTTCCGACACTGATGTGTTTTCAATGAGATTCCAGCGACCTGTTCCGTAAAAATACCTTACACCTTTTCCGCTCAGGTCCTCCGCGAGCTCATATTCGGCTCCGTCGGCTGTCATCACAGGATCCGCAAGGGCTTTTTGTGCCTCGCTCCCGAACATTGTCTCAAGCGGCATGTTTATTTCGCCGTTTTCTCCTCCGATCTCAAAAATCCCCCCGTCTCGCACAAGAACAGGCTTTTTATCATCATCGGTAATGTACATGATATGCGTTTTTATCTCGCTTTTAAGCGGTATCCATACGCATATGAACGGCGCACTGACGTTTTTGAACCCGCCTGATCCGTCATTCAGACCGGTCAGTGTGATATTTGACTTTTCATTATTTCCCGAAACCTCAAAACAGGCCGAATAGATCCCTGTCATGTTATTCGGATTTACTGTCATGTTATCCGGATTTACCGTCATGTTATCAGGGCTTCCGTACGTATTCTCACTGTTTCCCGCGAAAACCGATATTCCGCCTATCGACCCCATGTGTACTTTCCCGTCAAAGGCCTCCCCGCTTATCCCAAGGCTTAAGTTTTTCGGCCTCGTTCCTGCAGGATCGCCATATACGATTTCAACCGTCGGATATGCAGATGATCGAGGATTCAGCGGCGGGAGCGTGACAGTTTTTACCGTGTTTCCTACGGGATCTTTCCCTTTCATATAATAGTTAAGGACAATGCTTGTGCTGATCAGCTTTTCGTTTACCAGTTCGATATACCTGTTGTAAAGTGCCGGCAGGTATTCATCCCTCGTGATCTGTGTCCATGTGGCAGCATCCAACACATCCAAGATCGTTGTATGGATGTCGGGGACGAGCTTCCCCGAATTATCACGAACAAAACGTTCCTGCCTATCCTTAAGAACGTATTGGCCGTTTGGCTGTTTTTCGCGCTTCGCGGTCATTATCTCGATGATGTGCGACGCGTAGATCCTCCATTCGCCCGCAGGCAGCCTGTCCCCGCCACACTCAAGATCGATCAGCATTCCGACGACACTGGTTTTATCGATATTTCCGTTGCTGTCCCTCTTGAGGAAATCGCTGATATAATAATGCCCCTCAATAACACCGCTTCCGTTATTGATATCCTTCGTCTCCATCACTGCATTACCTACACGCCTGCGTCCTCCGGCAAAGTATCCCGATTCGAGCATATCCGCCGTTCTTGTCTTAACTCTTGCATCAACGCCGGTCAAAAACACATCCACAAATTTCACATCGTTCTTTTCCCAGACATCGCGGTTTACATCCATATCGATCGTCGAAACATACTCTTCGCCTCTCGAGATATCTTCAAGCGTGAATCTGATCCCGACAGTCCTGTAATAAACAACGTCGGTAACCTCGTTTGATGTGTACATGAGCTTCCCCGGTACGTCATTCCCTTCTTCTGAGGTTCGAGTGCGATCGTTCCCGAGAGGATTATGATCCTGTATCCACCAGAGCGTTCCCTCTCCGAGCACAACCCCCGGATCGGCACTCCATCTGTCATTTCCCTGATTCTTGTCTTCCGCTGAAACAATGTTCCCCCTTATGGTATCACCGTACCTGTATCCCCTCTCCGATTCCCCAAGAGCCCCGATCGCAGGTGCAAGCAGGTCAAAGATCAGCAAAAAAACAAGGCAGAATACCGATATTCTTTTAAAGCTGCTCTTTCCCATAATATAATTCAAGCTCCTCCTTAATACTCAGCTTCCTCGCGCCGGCCACCTTATATTCTCCGCTCTTCTCGCCGACGCCCCTATATGCTCCGCTTTTCGCGGCGTTATTTCTTCCCTGCGCGTCAACAGCTATGATCCTTCTTCCCGAAATCCCGGATAAAACCTTATCATAGACATCCATCAGCATGTTATAGTCTTCCGGTCCTTCACACAGCACCTCACCCGCAGTTGACGAATCCCCGTTACGACCGCGTACAGCCGACAATACTCTTATAAACTCATATGCTGAAAGTTCACCCAAAACAAATATCCCGCAAAGCGTATCCGAACCGAGATATGTCAACAACGATGCTGCCACTATATAAAAACATTCCGCCCATGGTCCCATCCTGAGCAGGATCACGGGATCCGCGGTTTTCTCTCTGTTGCATGCGACAACATAACCCCCGAACACCGCAGAAACATCAAAACGCACTTTTTTCTTTCCCTTAAGAGAAAAGACGATCCCAAAAACACAAAAATGAGCTATCCCATAACCTCTTAATATCCCTCCCAGAGCATGGCCCGATTCGTGAATGACCACAGATCCCATAAATATCCCCGCAAACACAGCGCACGAATAACAAACCTCCTTAATACAGAGGACAATAAGCAACATCGGCTCCATGTTTTCTACCGAACCAAGATATTCAAAGATTCTCCCTGCTACGCCGGAAAGGTCCGAAAAGCGTGAAATAAAAAGAATCAGAACGACAGAAAAAGATAAAACATAAGCAAGATCAATTAAAAGATCATATTTTTGATAATTCATAAAGGAAACTCCGGGTATACTCTCGAAAAAACAGATTTACAGGTTTCGTTTTCCGGCGATCGAATTGCCGGGGATATCGTCAATTATCCACAAAAACTCACGAAATCACAATTGTAACAATACACAAAAATCACACCTGATTTTTGTGCAAAAAAACAACAAACGGAAAAAACATTACCCTCATGCTTGAAACATCAAGGAAAAATGACAATTCCCCTTTCTTATATTCATTCACAATTTGTAATCTGAATACATATGATTTATCATATTGTGATTTTTATGTATATGATATATTTGTTTTTATCATGTAAAAAATAATTTTTAATTTTTTTGAAATTTAGTGTTGACATTTTAAAAAAACTATGTCATAATACAGACATCAACAAGGAAGGTTGATATAAAAAAACCAACAACGGAGTTTCCGGCAGACTCCTCCCCCTCATTATCTGCCGGACAATAAAACTCCTCCTCCCTTACATCAGGGCGTAGATTCTCCCCAAATCTACGCTCTTCTTCCTTTTAAAGGCGATTGAGCTTGGTATTTTCAAGCTCAACCGAAACCATGATTTAAAAGATGTGCAATGCTTCAATGCACATCTTTTTTGGTTGAGGAACTTCAAGTTCAAAATCTGATAATTTGCACATCAATTTTCAAGAAGCCGCTTCCCATTCATCTAAGTATATTAAAACCAACACGTCAGTACTGACGTTATAAATTTGATATCTTCTACTTAATATTTGTCCAGACCCAATTACCAGGAAAAACGCCCAAACCTTTCGGTTTGGGCGTTTTTCCTGCCTTACACATTTATAAAACTTCTCCGCTCCTACGTCACTGTTATCTTACGGTCACTCACTGTTTTCACCATTTTCTTACGGATTCTCACCGTTCTTCTCCATTATCTTACGGATACTCACTGTTCTTTACTTCGCATCAATGAACAAAGCTCTGAATTCTCCCGGTGCCATACCTTTTTCATCTCTGAATACCCTGTTAAAACTCGGTATGCTCTGAAATCCCGACAGCATGGCGATCTCTGTAAGCGTCAGATCCTTCTGCGCTAAAAGCTCCGTCGCTTTTTCAAGTCTGATCATATTCAGCCACTTGCTGTAATTCATGCCGGTAACATTCTTAAATATCCTCGAGAAATAATCCTTACTTATGCCGGCTATCTCTGCCATTGCACTCTGCGAAAGATCGTCAGCCGTAAGATTATTCTTAATATAATCTGTAACCATTATCATGCGGCGCATAACGTCATCGGTATATCCTCCGCGCCCTCCGGCAGCGATCTCGGGTTCGAATTCCTCTCTGTGTTCGTCAAGAGTGAGCATAAATTCCATAAGAAGCATGCAGCACTTAAGCTCCTTGTCCTGCCCTTCCGAGAAGAAGATATCTTTCATTTTGTATGCAATCTCGGTCAGCTTTCCCACAAGCTCTCTGTGCGTATTTATGCAAAGCACATGAAGGTTTCTGTAGAAATGCATGATCCTCTGCAGATCAAACAATGTATTTATAAACGAATTGCTAAACTGTATAACAAGCGATTTTTCTCTGTCGGCATCGATAATAGAATGCATCTCCATCGGCCAAACAAGCACAAAATCCCCCTCAACAAGGTCATACGTGTTCTGATTCACCTTATATATATTGGGTTTTCCCGGGCCGACCAGAAGTATCTCTCCGTACGAATGCCAATGTGTATTGTAGCTCCGCTCTTTATAACCCGTAGACATGTTGAAAGCGCTTATGCTGTCAAATCCATATGTTTCATATTTACTGTAATCCATTCGTCCTGCCTTTCAAAAAGCGGGCACTTATACCCAAATTCCAAACTCATACCACCAAACTCCAAACTCCAAACTCCAAACACCAAGCACCATACACCAAACTCAAAGCGCTAAGTTCAAAGCGCTAAGTTCAAAGTTCCAAGCTCAATAATATCATAAATTGAAACGGATTGCGAATGTCAGCTTAGCTCCGCGTATGAGAGGGATAACAAAACAGGGTCCTCCTGTTCGGTTAGACCCTGTCTCATATATCAATTTTTTGTAATAGAGGGGTTTTCTGTTTTACCTGATTTTTTGTGCAAGTTCCTTAGTAAAGGCCTTGCCGTCTATTTCTCCGTCAAATACCTTTTTGAGGCACGCAAGATAAGGTTCTTTTTCGCCTGACGGCATTGCAGTGTCACCGAACAGTACAA
>JAILPE010000021.1 GCA_024699645.1 Lachnospiraceae bacterium | reverse complement strand
TACCAGATCGTTGAGGAGATCAATCACAGATTTATAAATGATATCCAGGCAAAATATCCGGGTGACTACAAGATGATCGAGAAGATGGCCATCGTTTATGACGGACAGGTCAGAATGGCCAACCTCGCTATAGTCGGTGGTTTCTCGGTTAACGGTGTTGCAAGACTTCATACGCAGATCCTCAAGACCGAGAGTCTTAAAGAGTTTGCGACATACTTCCCCGGAAAATTCAATAACAAGACAAACGGTATCACGCAGCGTCGTTTCCTACTTCACGGAAATCCTCTGCTTGCGGAGTGGGTAACCGAAAAAGTTGGTCCCGACTGGATCACGGATCTTTCTAAAATCGAAAAACTTGCTATATATGCGGATGACAAGAAGGCGCAGCATGAGTTCATGAACATTAAGTTCCGCAATAAAGAGCGCCTTGCCGCCTATATCAAAGAGCATAACGATGTTGTGGTTGACCCTCATTCGATATTCGACGTTCAGGTAAAGCGACTTCATGAATATAAGCGTCAGCTCCTTAATATCATGCACGTTATGTACCTTTATAATGAACTCAAGAGTCATCCCGACATGGAGTTCACGCCCCGTACGTTTATCTTCGGAGCGAAGGCATCGGCAGGATACAGAAGAGCAAAGGCTATCATCAAGCTCATAAACAGCGTGGCAGATGTTGTGAACAACGACCCTACGATCGGCGGAAAGATCAAGGTTGTGTTTATCGAGAACTACCGCGTTTCGAATGCGGAGATGATATTTGCGGCATCGGATGTTTCGGAGCAGATCTCGACGGCGTCGAAGGAGGCTTCGGGAACAGGTAACATGAAGTTCATGCTTAACGGCGCGATCACCATAGGCACGATGGACGGCGCAAATGTCGAGATAGTAGAGGAAGTCGGCGAAGAGAATGCAGTTATCTTCGGTCTTTCTGCGCAGGAGGTTATAAATTACGAGAACAACGGCGGATACAATCCGCGTGAGATCTACAATACGGACACAGAGATCCGAAATGTCATGACTCAGATGATCAACGGATTTTACAGCCCTCAGAATACCGAGCAGTTCAGGGAGCTTTACAACTCTCTCCTCGACAGCAACGGTCAGGAGCGCGCGGATCAGTATTTCATCCTAAAGGATTTCAGATCATATGCGGCAGCTCAGAAGCGCATCGAAGAGCTTTACAAGGATCAGGAGCACTGGGCAAAGAGCGCGATCCTCAATACCGCGCATTGCGGAAAGTTCTCGTCTGACAGAACTATCGAGGAGTACGTTGCCGATATTTGGCATCTTACGAGTGTGACAAGATAAGCAACTATGGTCCCCGGGGGACGGAGTCCGCGGTCTCGGTGTAAATTGTGTTGTACGAGCTGCGTATTAAATATACTGGAGGAAACAGAAATGGGAAAATATTTCGGAACAGACGGCTTCAGAGGTCATGCAAACGAGAATCTTCGCGTGGAGCACGCTTTTCAGATAGGGCGTTATATCGGATGGTACTTCGGTGCCAAGGAAGGAAAAAAAGCAAAGGTTGTCATCGGCAAGGACACAAGACGTTCGAGCTATATGTTTGAGTATGCGATTGTTGCGGGCCTTACGGCCAGCGGTGCTGACGCTTATCTCATGCACGTTACGACTACCCCTTGTGTTTCATATGTGGTCAGAAGCGAGTCTTTTGATTGCGGCGTGATGATCTCCGCAAGCCACAACCCCTACAATGACAACGGGATCAAGCTCATCAACGGTGAGGGCTACAAGATGGAAGCCGAGATCGAGGAGCTTGTTGAGAAGTACATTGACGGAGAGAGAGGCGAACTTCCTCTCGCTCTTGATGACAGCATAGGAAGAACCGTTGATTATTCGAGCGGCAGACAGAGATACATCGAGTATCTTGCTGCGGTTGCGATGGAGTCGTTTGGCGCTACGGCGCTCGGAATGAGCACATCGGGCAAGCAGGCGGATATTGCGGGTCTTAAGATCGGCCTCGACCTTGCGAACGGTTCGGCAACAGCAGTTGCAAAGAGCGTGTTTGAGACGCTCGGCGCCAATATAACCGTTATAAGCGACATGCCGGACGGCACAAACATCAACACTGCGTGCGGTTCGACTCATCTTGAGAAGCTCAAGGCACTCATTAAGGAAAAAGGCCTCGACGTCGGATTCGCATATGACGGCGATGCTGACAGATGCCTCTGCATCGACGAGATGGGCCGCGAAGTTACGGGTGATGAGATCATGTACATGTGCGGCGCACTCATGAAGGAGCGCGGTGAGCTTTCGGGCAACAAGGTCGTTACAACGGTTATGTCCAACATCGGTCTTTACAAGGCTCTTGATGAACTCGGCATCGGATACGAGAAGACCGCTGTCGGCGACAAATACGTCAGCGAGAATATGCAGAAGAACGGCTATGCTATAGGCGGCGAGAATTCAGGTCATATCATTTTTGCGAGACATGCCGTTACCGGTGACGGAATCCTTACGAGCCTTAAGATAATTTCGGTTATCCTTGCAAGGGGACAGAAGGTTTCGCAGATTACCTCGGGCATGAGGATCTATCCGCAGGTACTTAAGAACATCAGGGTTACCGACAAAAAGACAGCCATGGGCGATGCGGACGTTAAGGCTGCGATCGCAGCTGCGGAAGAGCGCCTCGGCAGTGACGGACGTATACTCGTCAGGGAGAGCGGAACAGAGCCGCTTGTGCGTGTTATGGCCGAAGCAGGAACTGAAGAGATCTGCGCAAATGAAGTAGAATCGATCATCAAGGTTATCAAGCAGAAAGGCTATGAGGCATGATAGTAAGTGCTGATCGTACAATATGAGATATTTTACTCCGCAAAAGGCAAGGCTCCTTGGATAAGAGAAGCCTTTTGCGGAGTTGTTTTTTAAAGGATACGGAATGAAGAAATTAGGGATTATTGGCGGCATGGGACCGCTTGCAACAGCGCGTTTGTTTGAGATGATCGTGGAAATGACGAAGAGCGACAGCGACTCAGGACATATCCGAACGCTTATAGACTGCAATTCGGATATCCCGGACCGCACGCGCGCGATCCTTGGGGGCGGAGAAAGCCCGGTGCCCGAAATAGTAAAGACGGCGAAGGGACTTATTGCATCGGGAGCGGGGGTGCTGTTGCTTGCTTGCAATACTTCGCATTATTACTTTGAAGATATAAGGCAGCAGCTTGACGCGGAAACTCCCTGCGCGGTTGAAAAACCGACAGAGACAGGATCCCTTGATGCGAAGGGAAAGGTCTTGCTCATAAATCTCATAGAAGAGACCGGCAGAGCAGTACTTGAAAAGGGAATGAACAGCGTAGGAGTGCTTGCAACACGCGGAGCTGTAGAAGGCAGGGTATTTGAGAAGTACTTGACGCCTATGGGCATAGGCGTTATATACCCGGACCCTGACGGACAAAACGTAGTGAACAGTGTCATATATGATGCGGTAAAGGCCGGTCGGAGGCCTGACGACAGGTTGGCGGGAGACTTTTGCGATGTATGCCGCGGGCTTGCGGGGCGCGGCGCGCAGGCGATAATCCTCGGATGCACCGAGATACCGATCGCAATGGAAGAGGCAGGGCTGTGCGAAAAGCTTAAAGATATAACATTTTTCGATTCTCTGCAGATCCTTGCGGCCGCGGGAATCCGCGAGGCAGGAAAAGATTGGGGAAAAGCGTGACATGAGAAGTTTCGGGAGCAGGAAAAACCTTGGGAATGAGGTGAAGACGGGATGAGAAAGAATCTTCTTGAGTATTTGTATGATGATATAGACGAAAAACGCGATCGGGTCGCTTTCAGCGATGTAAACGGATCGCTTACGTTCGGTGACCTTTTTGAGATATCCCGCAGGATAGGCACGAGGCTCTCGCGGGCTGAATTTTATCGTGAGCCGGTCGCAATTTATATGGACAGAAGTCCCGAAATGATTGCCGCTTTTCTCGGAGTTCTCGCGGGCGGTTGTTTTTATGTGCCTCTCGACTGTGCGGCGCCTGCGGCAAGAGTCAGGTCCGTGATTGAAACATCGGGTGCCCGCGTTATGATCTGCGGAAGGGATATCGTGGAGAAGGCGCAGGAACTCGGATTCGAGGGGACGACGTTGATATATGAGGACATCGCCGGAAGTGCGTTTGCAGCGCAGGAGCAGTACACGGAGTCCGGAAAAGAGAATTGCACGACAACAGTAGAACTTAGAGAGAACTGCGAGAACGCTATAGACGAAGCTGTGCTTGCACATATCATGGACACGCAGATCGACACGGATCCCGCCTATATTGTATTTACGTCGGGCTCCACGGGGACGCCGAAAGGAGTCGTGGCCTGCCACAGAAGTGTTATTGATTATATCGAGCATCTGAGCGAGATCTTAAAAGTGAATCGAGATACTGTGTTTGGAAATCAATCGCCGTTCTATTTTGACGCATGTCTAAAGGAAATCTACCCGACGCTCAAATTCGGTGCATCGGCGTGGATCGTGCCGAGAGAGTATTTTATGTTTCCGGTCAAGCTTGTGGAATTCCTCAACGAACACAGGATCAACACCATCTGCTGGGTCGGCTCGGCATTAAGGATGGTTTCGGCGCTCGGAACTTTCAAAACGGTGAGACCGCAGTATTTGCGCACGGTTGCATTCGGAAGTGAAGTTTTCCCGCCGAAGGAGCTTCGCACATGGCAGGATGCATCGCCCGCGGGAGCAGAGTTCATAAATCTCTATGGCCCCACGGAAGGCACGGGAATGTGTTGCTTTTACCGTGTTGACAGAAGGTTTGAGGATGGGGAGGCTATCCCGATCGGTCGCCCGTTCCCCAACTGTGAGATCCTTCTGCTCGACGATAACGGAAATGCGGTGAAAACCGGCGAAAAGGGTGAGATGTTTGTGCGCGGGACTTGCGTGACACTCGGCTATTACAGTAATCCTGAAAAAACCGGCGAGTCATTCGTCCAAAACCCTTTGAATAACGCCTATCCCGAAATCCTTTACAAAACAGGCGACCTCGCTTTCAAAAACGAAAGAGGCGAACTTGTATTTGTTTCGCGTAAGGACTATCAGATCAAGCACATGGGTCATAGGATCGAACTCGGGGAGATAGAGAATGTCGCGGGAGGCATAGGCGGTGTCGAGATAGTTGCCTGTGTGTACGACAGCAAAGCAGACAAGATAATCATGGTTTATAAGGGAGAAGCGCCGGAGTCGGAGGTGAGCGATTCACTGAAGAATACGCTCCCGAGGTATATGCTGCCCGCCCGTATAGTGAAGGTGGTAAGGATGCCGTTTACTCCGGGCGGAAAGATAGACAGAAAGGGACTCGCGGAAGCATATACGGGCCGCGGAAAGTAAGCGGGAGTACTTGCTCTTAAAAATACTTGTGATAGAATAGCGATAGAAGCATAAGGCGTGGAGGCCTGAAACTATGCCTTTATAAATATGTAATATGCTGCGCATCGCAGCAAAAGGAGATCTCATGGAAGATTATTTGGATGTAGTTAAGCAGATATTGTTGGACCTTCATCCTGAACTTGACGGTGATGAGGACCGCGACGGGCTGGTAGCCGATGGGATTCTTGATTCATATGACATTATAACGATCATCACGCAGCTGGCGGATGAGTTTGACGCTGTGATCACGGCTGATAAGATCACGCCCGAGAACTTCGACAGCGCCGAAAGTATCGCGGAGCTCGTGGACGAGATCCTCAACGAATAAAACAAAACCACCGGGTAGGGTAAACACCCCGCCCCGCCCCGAAAGGGAAGGCACAGGGCAAACACGGCCCCCGGACTGAGACAGAAAATGAAATAAGGAAAATGTAGGACATGCTTTTTACCTCATATGCGTTTATAGGATTTTTGTGCGCAGGCCTGATCATATACAGGCTTGCGCCTATTAAAGCGCGTCCGTACATTCTCCTCGCACTCAGCTATTATTTCTATGCGCACGCGGGTCTGTGGTGTGTGATCTTTATAGCTTCTACAACTGTAGTAACATATCTTGTGACCGTCAAAATGGGCGCCATGACCGCGAAACGCAAAAAGTATCTCGCAGACTCGAAGGACATCCTCGCGAAGGAAGAGGCGAGAAACTACAAAGCGAGGGATAAGCGTTCGAGGAGGCGGGTTCTGATAGTCGGACTGCTCCTTACACTCGGGTTACTCGCCGTCGTCAAGTACACCGATTTTACGATCACCAACATCAATTCGCTGCTCGATCTCGTGGGGAGCGAAGGCAAAATCCCGCTCGCGGGGATCTTAATGCCTATGGGCATTTCGTTCTACATTTTCAGCACAGTCGGATACATGGTCGACGTTTACAGAGAAGCGGTCACACCTACCCGAAATCCGTTTCATACAGCGCTTTTCATCTCGTTTTTCCCGCAACTCGTTCAGGGCCCGATCAGCCGTTACGGCGATATTTCGAAAGATCTTTTTGACCCGAAGCCGCTTGGAATTGAGTCGCTTAAGCTTGGCGCGATGCGTGTACTTTGGGGGTTTGCGAAGAAACTTGTGATCGCGGACAGAGCGCTTGTTGCGGTAAAACTGATAACGGGAAACCCGCAGGAATACACGGGTATTTACGTTGTTGCGGGAATGGCGCTTTATGCGCTTGAGCTTTACGCCGATTTCACGGGAGGAATAGACATAACGATCGGTGCGGCGCAGATGTTCGGCATAGGTGTTAAAGAAAATTTTGTGAGACCTTACTTCTCGAAAAATGTTGCCGAGTATTGGCGCAGATGGCATATCACCATGGGCACATGGTTCGCGGATTACGTTTTTTATCCGATGTCTTCCTGCAAACTCATCAGAAAGATCTCGGGGGCGCTGAAGAAAAGCAGGCTGCCGAGGCGCGCGGCACAGAGGATCCCGGTGTATATCACATCGGCGGTCGTCTGGTTTGCGACAGGTCTGTGGCACGGCGCAAGCTGGAATTTCATACTGTGGGGCATGCTTAATTTCGCCGTGATCATGATATCTCAGGAGTTCGAGCCGCTTTATGCGCGCTTTCACGGGAAATTTGACGGCAGGATAGTCAGACCTGATTCGGCTCCTTACAAAGCATTTGCGGCAACCCGTACGATCGTGATACTCAGCTGTCTGAGAATGCTTGATTGCTATGGGGATGTCGGGACGACGTTCTCGGCATTCGGTTCGATCTTTACGGGCGGCGCGGCAGGTGCGGCAGGTACAGGGATCGCGGCAGGCGCGGCAGGTGCGGCAGGTGCGGCTGGCGTAGGCGGATTTATATCTGCTGTCGGACTTGATTGGTTCGACGTGGTGATACTTCTTGCCGGAACGATCATATTGTTCGCGGTCAGCATGCTTCAGCGCAAAGGAAGCGTGAGAGGGCGGCTGTTCGCGGCACCTTTTGCACTCCGCGTGGGGATAATAATAGCGGTGGCAGTGGCGGTCGTGCTTTTCGGAGCATACGGCCCCGGCTACGATGTGGGACAATTCATATATAATCGATTCTGATCGCGAGGACTGCGGGGCAATCGGACAACCGGGGATTCCCGCTTAGAACCCTAAAATAACAGAAAGGAGGGACGGGCAATGAAGAGCAAAAAAGAAACGATCGTCAGGATAGTAAAGCTTGTAAGTGCGCTGTGCGCGGCTGTCATTGTTTTTGCGGCTTTGCAGAGACTCGTCACTCCCAAATATACGGAAGGCGACATGGCCGAGGGCGGTCTGATCGCGTCCTATTACGATTCGGAAAAAGACCATGACGTTATATTCCTCGGGGATTGCGAGGTCTATGAGAATTTTGCCCCCGGGGTCATAGAAAAGGAGTCGGGGTTGAAGTGCTATATACGTGGCAGCGCGCAGCAGCTCATATGGCAATCGTACTATCTGCTCGAAGATACTCTCAGATATGAAACACCCAAGGCAGTGGTCTTTAATGTACTTTCGCTCAAATACAACGAGCCACAGAACGAAGCGTATAACAGAATGACTCTTGAAGGCATGGAGTGGTCGGGCGCGAAGCTCGCGTCGATAAAAGCGTCCATGACCGAAGACGAGTCGTTTATAACGTACGTTTTCCCGGTCCTCAGATATCATGACAGGATAAGGGACCTTAATGCCGATGACTTCAAGTATTTCTTCTCATCTCCGAAGCTAACGACGGACGGCTCGTATCTGCGTGAAGGGGTTGTGCCGGCGGAGAATGTGCCGGACGGAAAGCCGCTTGCTTCATATGAATTCGGGGATAAGGCGTGGGAGTATATGGAAAAGATGCGCCTGCTCTGCGAAGAGAAGGGGATCAGGCTTGTCCTTATAAAGGCGCCTTCCGTCTATCCCTTCTGGTATGATGAATGGGACCGGATAGTGTCTGAATATGCGGAAAAATACGGGCTTTCCTACATCAACCTTCTTGACAGGACGCGCGCAGGATCGACCGGAGTCGACCTGATGAAACATACTTACGACGCAGGCCTCCATCTCAATAGGGAGGGAGCGCAACAGTTGAGCCGTTTCTTTTCTCCGATACTTAAATCTGTCGTGGAGGATGCGGACAAAAGAATTGTGGATAAAAAGGACGTGGGCAAAGCTATTGATACGCCGGCAACCGGGAGCAGCGCAGGCACGGATGCGACAGGCAGCGCAGACACGAAAGCGGAAGGCAGCGCAGACACGAAAGCGGAAGGCAGCAACGCCTATGTATTCAAGTATAAAGGCCTGGCTCTCACCCCCGGAATGGGATGGGATGAGAAGACGGCCGAAGCGCTCGGCGAGCCTATCAGCTATTTTGAAGCGAAGAGTTGTGTATTCGAAGGAATCGACAGGATGTATACATACCCGGGATTTGAAGTGGATGTGAGCCCGGACGGTATGGGCGGTGAGGCTGTGACGACGATATATCTGCTCGATGATTCGGTTACGACACCCGAAGGTGCATATATCGGATGCGGACGAAACCTGATAGAGAAGCTGTACGGCGCGAATGAAAGCCTTGAATATATAGGGGGAGAGACCGTACTTGAATTTGTCACAAAGGACGAGACTGTAGTCGGAATCTGCTACAGAATGCGAGAATGAGCCGGGACGTGAGACCGGACAAAAACATGGAATGAGACCGGGAAGGGATATATACAGAAAAGACGAAAGAGGGATTTATGATGCCGAAGGAACCAAACAAAACACCGATAACGGAAGCGGAGATGGAATGTTCATTTTCGCTTAAAATAAGGGATGATGTTTTTAAGCCCGGCCGAGTGAGGGTTCATTTGCCGGCGCCCATAAACACAGACTGGCTTTATATGGGGCAGGTCCTCAGATCCGATCCGCAGTTCCGCATGATGAGCATCGAGGATCATCCGCAGAGATCGGCCTGGTTTGACGAGGTTCTTGACGAGAACAGGGAGTTCAGTATCACATATGCGTTTGAGAGCGCACCCAAAGTGGTGAAGATCGATACGGATGAGATAAACTCGGCAGAACAGCCGGGGCGCGCGATCGATCCCAAGCTTGTGAAGGAATTCGAGGAGATCACCCATTGCGACTGCACCTCATACACGGGACCCGCGGCGGAAAAAGTGACGGTCATGGATCTCGCGTCTGAGAAGGGGATCAGCGTTCCGGGGGCAGACGAGGCGGCCGAAACGCTCGGAATGACGGTTCGCGAATTTGAAGAGGCGCAGGGAAAAACGGGCGACCTCATAAAAAGAATATTTGATCATTGCGCGGGAAAGGCGTGGAAAAGCGTAAGGTTCCGTGAAATGGGTAACATTGAACTGTCAAGAAACGAGATGCTGGTGGCGCTTATGCGGGCAAGCAGAATCCCGGCGCGCTGGCAGGGCGGATTCAGGCTTGTGGACGGCAAGACGGTTCCTGCCGACTGGGCTGTCGTACATGCGGCTCCTTACGGCTGGATGTACATGGACGCGCAGGCAGCGCATGAGGCACTTGAGGAAAACGACAGCGGGCTTGCGTATTTCTATTTCGGCGGAATCGACGCACTGAGGATTCCGACCGCATCGAGGCTGGGAGCCGGGCTGTATCCGGCGCGGGACTATAGGCGTTCGGATGAAAGATATAATCTTTTCGGTGAGGTTGAATTTGAAGACCGCGGACTTGAGGCGACAGAATTTTTGACAAAAGTACACGCTTTGTGTTATAACTTATCATAAATCAGTTATAAAGTGAAAAATGCGGGATTAAGGAAAACGACATAACATATGCGTTAATATAGGTGGAGAAGGGGTAATCTGGGATAAATATTTTTTATTGGAGTGATCGATAATGGATAAACGCAGAAGAAAGCAATTTCGCGCCCTGAAAAAGGGTCATCCGATCGTTTCTATAGGAATGTTTATCGCTATGTGCGTTGCGCTGACTGTGCTTGTCGGCACAATAGCATCGTTGATAATCAGTTATATAATTGATTCCAAGCTTGGTGCGGAGTATAACGATTTGCAATACATGAAGCGTATCTACGAAGCATCGGAGAACAAAATAGAAGACGGACAGATATTTGAGCTCCTCAATACCGAGGGACGCGATTATTTTATTGTGTCGCCTGACGGGCAAAAAGTCTACGAAAACGGTGAAAATACCGCTTTGGATCAGCGATACAGCGCTTTTCTGTCATACATGACGGATGAAAAAAGTACCACGGCCGAAGCCGAGAAGGTTATTGTAAGGTTCGATTCGCAGAGAGGGCTGCTCTCAACGGACGAAGAAGGCTACATACAGCTTGACGAGTGGGATCTTATCATGCAGCTGCCGGATATCGTTGAGTCGTCGACCGAAGTCGGGACAACCGGTACCGACAATTTCCTGACGAGGCTGTTTGATATTCAGCCGGGAACGGTGGCGAAGATACCGCTCTGGTTCGAGTTGCCTGTGGGAAGTGCCGGGAACATACTTTGCGGCAAGGCGTTCATTAAGATCAACATGAGCGACTTCGCGTGGGTGGTAACATTGTTCTTTGCTCTTTTCATGCTTGTTTTGGTGATGTTCGTGATCATATTTGTCAACCTTCTCAGAGGTCTGGTAAGGAGAAGAAATGCAACAAAGATATTCTTTACTGACATTTCGACGAAGGGCAAAAACTGGATGTGGTTTTTGCTCAGGGGCGAGAACTATCTGAAGAGTACGTTCTCAAAGAGAGACAAATTTGCGGTTGTTAATCTTTCCTTCGTTAATTACAGAAATTATTGCGCATGCCACTCGCTTGCGGCAGGCGATGAGCTTCTTATGAAGATCGACAGATGGATAAACGAAAGGCTGAACAGAAACGAGATCTGCGCCAGGGTGAACGGAGCGGAATTTGCGCTTCTGCTCAAATTCTTCGACAAGAGGGCGCTTGAAGCCCGCGTCAGAGAATTGATAGACGGACTTCAAAATATAGACGGTGAGCATATCTACCATTTCCAGGCAGGTGTCGACCTTGTCGGTGTATCAAGGAACGCAAACGGTAAAGCTGTTAAGCGTCGGTTCTTTGACATGGAGATCGCATACAATAACGCATGTACTACGCGCGAGACGCTCGCGGGTACGGACGAATCCGGAATGGCGTTCTTTGACGAGAAAATGGTTGAAGATCAGCGCTGGGTTGACATGGTTCAGGATAACCAGCGTCACGCGATCGACAACGAAGAGTTCAAGGTTTACTATCAGCCGAAATATAACCCTCAGACCGACGAGCTTAAGGGCGCGGAGGCGCTTATAAGGTGGATCTCCCCTGAATACGGCCTCGTTCCTCCCGGAAAGATAATCCCCATATTCGAAAAGAACGGTTTCATTACGGAAATAGACCACTACATGGTCACGCATGTTGCGAGAGATCAGAAGAGATGGCTGGACAGCGGCTACAAGTGCGTACCCGTATCGGTTAATATTTCGAGAGCTCATTTTATAGAGAGCGACCTTGCCGAGCAGATAAGAGATATGGTCGATGCGGAGGGTACACCTCACGAACTTATTGAGCTGGAGCTTACGGAGAGCGCATTCTTCGATGACAAGAAGACGCTTGTCGAAACGATCAAGAGGCTTAAGTCCTATGGATTTGCGGTTTCTATGGATGACTTCGGCTCCGGCTATTCATCACTCAATTCGCTTAAGGACATGCCTCTGGATGTGCTTAAGCTTGATGCGGAATTCTTCCGCGGAGAAAACAGCGGAACTCGCGGCGAGATCGTCGTGAGTGAGGCAATCAGACTGGCAAAATGCCTTGATATGCGTACGGTTGCGGAGGGCGTTGAGGTTAAGGAACAGGTTGAATTCCTGGCTTCACAGGGTTGCGACATGATACAGGGATATTACTACGCAAAGCCCATGCCCGCAAACGAATATGAGGAACGCATGAAATCAAACGAATCAAATTTGAGGAGAGCGGCAGAAAGTGTTGAGGCAGCGGAGTTCTCAACGCTTATGGGCAATTCCGAGGGTGACACGGAGCTGCCGATCCTCGGGATGTGACGCGGAGAATCACGTGTGAAACCGTGAGAAAAGGCGGGTTTTACGGGCGTTGTGAAAAGTGAAAAACTTCTCCTTGACAAGAGGGGAAGCAGGGCTGTATAATTGCTGTGTTGCGCGGTAAAGGGGGTTGCAAGCTCCGCGACTCTTCGAAAAAGATTGCCTTGAAGCATGTCAATCTTTTTCTCGAGCACACAAACAAGGTTTGCTGAGAAGTGCAGGTATCGAAAATTTTCATCATCACCCGAAGGGCGATTCGAAAATTTTCTAATGACTCGCTTCGCAAGCTCCGCGACTCTTCGAAAAAGATTGCCTTGAAGCATGTCAATCTTTTTCTCGAGCACACAAACTTGCTTCGCAAGTTTGGTGGTCATGGGGGATCTTAGCTCAGCTGGGAGAGCATCTGCCTTACAAGCAGAGGGTCATAGGTTCGAGCCCTATAGGTCCCACTTAGTGGAAGCGTTTGCTTCCACATATATGGCGAAGTAGCTCAGTTGGTCAGAGCACGCGGTTCATACCCGCGGTGTCGAGGGTTCGAATCCCCCCTTCGCTACTGAAACGTTCCTTACATAAGGGACGTTTTTTTGTACAAAAATATTTAACATCCTTTTGAAATAAGGGACAAAAACCTCTTGAAATAAGAGACGGTTTTTTTCGTGAAAAAACTGAAAAAAATCTTTCGAAATATTAAAAAATCTTATAGACCGAAATTCAATATATGCTATAATTTTATTTAGGATTTTGAAATGTATAAGGAGGTATTATCATGGCGTTTTGTAAGTATTGTGGTAGTCCGATACCGGATGGTGGCGTTTGCGGATGTCCTCAGGCTCAGGCCGAGGCAGCAGCTAAGGCTCAGGCAGCCGGGGCAGCACAGCCCGTTCAGGGGGGACAGCCTGTTGCACAGCCCGTTCAGGGGGGACAGCCTGTTGCACAGCCCGCTCAGGTTCAATATGCGCAGCCTATGCAGGCAGCTCCGGGAACACAGGTTGCACCGCAGCCCGTAATGCAGAGGAATGCGGCTCCCGGATTCTTTGGACAGGCGTTTGCTCAGTTTGCAACATTGTTTAAGAGTCCGTTCAGTCTGATCACGGATGCCGCCAGCGAAAAAATCCCGTTCGCTTCGGGTATCGTACTTGCCGGTCTTTACGCTCTGGTTTATTGGATATTCAATATGCTCTTCATGCTCGTTGACGGTTACGGAGCAATGTCTGTATTGTGGTCGTTCCTTGTAATGATACTCGCATGCGGACTCAGATTCGGAATTGCGGCTCTTTTGGCTCTTTTCGGAAAAGAAGGCGGCCTTAACTTTAAAAAGGCATTAAATATCTGCTTTGTTACCACTCTGCCGGCATCTGTCGGATGGTTCCTTTTTGGTACGTTAGGTCTTATAGCAAGTCCCATTTCCGGATTCTTCGGATTAGTGACTTTGTTGGTAACGTTTGCATACTACGCTGCAACCGTGGCTGAATATGTAAAGTCAAAGAACAAGGCATTGGCATTTATATTTATCATTGCGGCTGCTCTTACGATCGCATGGCAGGTAAGATCGGGATTCAATGTACTGGCTCTTCAGCATGCTATCTCCAGATTTGGATTTGGCAGTTTCTTCTAAGAATAGGATCCGTGCGAATCCTTACGGAGCGCTTTGACTCAGTCGGAGATCGTACCGCGACCGAGTGAAGATCAGGAGTTTGAGGCCTTCTGCTTTTATGGCAGGAGGCCTTTTCAGCTTTTCCTTGAAAAATCAATATTTTTTGCTATAATATCATGGTGAATTTGTCTGCCTGCATAAAGGCATTCGAGAACGCGATAAACAAGATTTGCATTTGTTTACGACGGATTGTTTTCCGGGGAAGGATAATTACTGAAAATGTTTAGATCGCATATCTTAAAGTACAGGGTGGGAATCATCTCCATGATAGTGGTGATGACCTGTATGATAATATGCTCCGTATTGTTTGATGTGCCCGAAAGTGGAGAAACGACATCGGCTGTTGATTCTGAAAACACTGACGCCTATGTGGACGCTTCCGCAAACACCGACAACGGCGATAAGATCGTGGGGAAATCGTCGGGCTTTACGGCAGTTGTAGCAAATATAAAAACAGAACCGGATGCGGGCCTGAATTCGGATGGGGATCAGACTGATGGGCAGCTTATGTCGCAGCCTCAGCAGACGGATACGGATTGCGAAGACGAACCTGTTGTTGTGTCGGATGGGGAATTCACGGAACAGGTCGTCGGTGAGGTTCTTTCACAATATGAAGTCATGATGATCGGCGAGGACGATGAGGAAATAACACTCGACATTAACGAAGTGGAATTCCTGCCGATCTATAACCTTGGAACGAGGGACGACAGCGTCGCCGTAATTCAGTCAAAGCTCATGGATCTCGGTTTTATGGATCCGGCCGAGCCTACGGATTACTACGGAAGCATTACAATGGACGCCGTAAAGCGCTTCCAGAGGCAGAACGACCTTAAACAGGACGGTATAATGGGACAGGAAACCATAGCCATGATACTCGATCCGGGTGCAAAGTCATACCTTCTTAAAAAAGGTATGGAGGGTGATGATGTTGAATTGATCCAGACTCGTCTGTACGAGCTTGGATATCTTGAAAAGAAGTCGCTCATAACGGGTTCGTTCGGAAGTGAAACGGAATCTGCGGTTCGGGCTCTTCAGCAGGCGAACGGTCTTACTGCCGACGGACTTATCGGTTCGGCTACGACTGAACTCCTCTACTACGGAGATGTAAAAGCGAATCTTCTTTCGTTTGGCGATAAGAATGATATAATCCTTGAGTGCCAGAACAAACTTAAGGATCTCGGATACATGACAACGAGCCCCGACGGCCTCTACGGTGGCGATACGCTTGCAGCCGTCAAGCTTTTCCAGTCGAGGAACGATCTTGTCGTTGACGGTTACCTCGGACCCACGACAAGAGAAAAGCTTATGAGCAGTTCGGCAATCCCCAACGGTCTTGTTATAGGAGACGAGGGCGATACCGTAAAACGTGTTCAGGAGATACTCATAAAGCTCGGCTATCTTGCAAAAGGCAGTGCGACCGGATATTTCGGCGATGTTACCGATAAGGCTGTCAAGAGCTTCCAGAAGAACAACGGCTTATATGCGGACGGTAATGTGGGACGCAAGACCATGGCTGTCCTTACCGGCGGAAACGGAAAGACATCATCGGGTACGTCTTCGGGCAGTGTAGAGACGGGAAGCGCAAACGGAGGTTCCGTAAAGTCCCTTCTCAAGGTTGCTCTTTCGAAGCTCGGTTGTCCGTACAAGTACGGTGCAAAGGGACCCGACAAGTTTGACTGTTCCGGCTTTGTTTACTGGTGCCTCAACCAGGTCGGAGTAAAGCAAAGTTATATTACATCATACCAGTGGCGTACCATTGGTAAGTATAAGAAGATCACATCGTATTCATCCCTCAAGGCCGGAGATATAATCGTTGTAACCGGTCACGTGGGTATTATAGGCGAAGACGGCACCGTTATCGATGCATCGTCATCACGCCAGCAAATTATGCACAGAAAGCTGTCTTCATGGTGGAGCAACCGTTTCATCTGCGGATGGAGGATTTTCTGATATGGGATTTTTAAAATACGTTAAGGAAGAGATAGCGGTGATCCGTGAACGTGATCCCGCTATCAAAAGCGTGATGGAGGTATTTCTCTATCCAAGCTTTAAAGCTATACTCAGACACAGATTCGCCCATAAGCTTTATAAGAAAGGACATTTCTTCTGGGCGAGAAAAGTGTCGCAAAAAACAGTACGCAAAACCGGTATCGAAATACATCCGGGTGCTCAGATCGGGAAAGGATTTTTTATAGATCACGGTATGGGCGTTATTATCGGAGAAACAACGATAATCGGCGATAATGTGACTCTTTACCAGGGAGTTACCTTGGGCGGTACGGGAAAAGAAACGGGAAAACGACATCCGACGATCTGCGATAACGTTATGATCGGCGCGGGCGCAAAGGTTCTCGGGTCGTTCACCGTCGGAGAAAATTCGATGATCGGCGCGGGTGCGGTAATTCTTTCTGAAGTTCCTCCGAACTCAACTGTTGTCGGCGTGCCCGGCAGGATAGTGAAGCGCGAAATGATCAAGGTCCCGCGTGAAACGCTTGATCAGGTTCATCTTCCCGACCCCGTCATGCAGAGCATCGACGAACTTCGCGAGGAGAATGCGCAGCTTAGGAGCATGATAGAGGAGCTTGCAAGTAAAGTAAAAAGCTGAGAAGACAGGGATGAAGGCTCGGTGTCTGTGGGGACAGGCAAAACTATAGGAAAGAGACAGGTGAAAGCTATGCTTAAAATCTACAATACTTTAACCGGAAAGATAGAGGATTTCGTTCCTCACAAAGAGGGGAAGGTCAGCATGTATACGTGCGGCCCCACCGTTTACCATTTCGCCCATATAGGCAACCTTCGAAGCTACATCTGTGAGGATATCCTTGAAAAAACGCTCCGATACATCGGTTATGACGTGAAGAGAGTTATGAACATCACGGATGTCGGCCACCTCTCGAGCGACGCTGACACGGGCGAGGACAAGATGCTCAAAGGTGCAAAACGCGAGAACAAAACGGTTATGGAGATCGCGGATTATTACACAAAAGCATTTTTCGCCGATTGCGATGCGCTCAATATTAAAGTTCCCGATGTCGTTGAGCCCGCAACAAAATGCATCCCCGAATTCATAAACATGATCAACGGCCTTCTTGACAAGAATTACGCCTATAAGGCAGGGGAGAACATTTACTTCGATACTTCAAAGCTTGACAATTATTATGTTTTCGGAAATCAGAACGAGGACGAACTCAAGGTCGGCGTAAGAGACGACGTTGAGGAGGATACAAATAAGCGTAATAAAAACGATTTCGTGCTTTGGTTTACAAAATCGAAATTTGAGAAACAGGCCCTCAAGTGGGACAGCCCTTGGGGTGTAGGATATCCCGGATGGCACATCGAGTGCTCGTGCATCAGCATGAAACACCTCGGCGAATACATCGATATCCATTGCGGCGGTGTTGACAATATTTTCCCTCACCACACGAACGAGATCGCGCAGAGCGAGTCCTTCATCGGACATAAATGGTGCAATTACTGGTTCCACGTTCATCATCTTAATGACCGTTCGGGTAAGATGAGCAAGTCGAAGGGCAACATCCTGACGGTGACAGTCCTTAAGGAGCAGGGTTACAATCCGCTCGCTTACAGGTTCTTCTGCCTTCAGTCACATTATCGTAAGCCGCTCGAGTTTTCGTTTGATGCACTCGATAATGCAGTCAGTGCTTATGACAAGCTTCACAAGTCGGTTCTCCGTCTCACGGCGGGTGAACAGGGAACTGTCGAAGAAGATGCATTTAATGAATATAAGGATAAATTTGTAGCTGCACTTTCGAATGATGTAAATACATCATCGGCGCTCACTGTCGTTTACGATGTTATAAAGGCGGACATGAGTAATTCTACAAAAGTAGAACTCATAAAATCCTTCGACTATGTACTCGGCCTTGATCTTTTGAAACCCGAAGAGGATAAGGCGGATGACGGTGTTGACGATGAACTTAAAGCTTATGTTGAGGAAATGATCGCTAAACGTGCCGATGCAAAGAAAGCAAAGGATTTTGCTCTTGCCGACAGCATACGTGATGAGCTTGCCGCTAAGGGCATTGTGATCAAGGACACCCGCGAGGGCGTGGTTTGGGAGAAAAAATGACAGGTGAAGGATTTGTGAGCGACATATGCGAAAGCATGGGTCTTAAGGATAGGGATCCGAAAACTCTCCCGGGACTGACACTGGCATATGTCGGAGATTGCGTTTTTGAGCTGGTTGTAAGGTCTACTCTTGTAGAAAAAGGACTTAATCATGTAAAAGAGCTCAACAAGATCGCTACCGGTATAGTCAGTGCAAAAGCGCAGGCGGCGTTCATGAAGAGCATCGAGGAAAAGCTCGAGGATGACGAGAGGGATGCCTATAGGCGTGGAAAAAACGCAAACAGTACATCCGTACCGAAATCGGCAACCCGGGTGGAATACCATACGGCGACCGGATTTGAGGCGCTGATGGGGTATCTTTATCTCGAAGGTCGGACGGACAGGATCCTTGAGATCTGCGCGCCGCTCCTGAAAGAGGCTCCGCGCCGGGAAGGCTGAGAAAAGCAGGCACTAAAAAAGGCTGAGCGCATAAGAGCTCGGCCTAAAATATATAAAAAAGGAAGAAGACATGGAAGAGAATAAGGAAACAGTCGGGGAAGAAAATAAGGAAACTGTCGGGACAGAAATAAATGCATCCCCGAAGAAAGACGCAAAGAGCGGAGGCGGTTTTAAGGCATTCCTCAAAAAGCAGAATATAACGTTTTCGGCAAAAGCGTACTTTATAGACGCCATGAGCGCTATGGCAAACGGATTGTTTGCGTCACTTCTGATAGGAACGATCCTTTCGACGATCGGAACGCAGTTTGGTATCGAATTCTTTATCGAGGCGGGCAATTACGCAAAGGCTGTGGCCGGGCCTGCAATGGCGGCCGCTATAGCATATTCGTTAAAGGGATCACCGCTTGTGATCTTTTCGATGATCGCTGTCGGTGGCGCAGCAAATACGCTCGGCGGCGCGGGCGGACCTCTTGCAGTGTTCTTTATCGCCATAATCGCTACGGAGATGGGCAAGCTTGTCTCCAAAACAACAAAGGTTGATATCCTTGTGACACCTTCGGTTACGATCTGCACCGGCGTCGGACTTTCGATGCTTGTGGCACCGTACATCGGAGATGCGGCAAGTTCGGTAGGAAATATAATCATGTGGGCGACCGAACAGCAGCCCCTCGTAATGGGTATAGTTGTTTCTGTTGTTATCGGTATCGCACTTACGCTTCCGATCAGCTCTGCAGCGATCTGCGCGGCGCTCGGACTTACGGGCCTCGCAGGCGGAGCGGCAGTTGCGGGATGTTCGGCGCAGATGGTAGGCTTCGCGGTAATGAGCTTCCGCGAAAACAAAGTCGGCGGACTCTTTTCTCAGGGAATCGGCACCAGTATGCTTCAAATGGGTAACATCATAAAGAATCCCAGAATATGGATTCCACCGATCCTTGCATCGGCAATCACAGGTCCGCTTGCCACATGCGTTTTCGGGCTTGAGATGAACGGAGCGCCTATATCGTCGGGTATGGGTACATGCGGACTCGTCGGACAGATCGGCGTTTATACAGGCTGGCTCGATGAAGCGGGACATTGCACGGCAGGCGCAATGGACTGGATAGGTCTTGTTCTCATAAGCTTTGTGCTCCCCGGATTGCTCACATGGGCGTTTGGCCTCTTGCTCAGAAAGATCGGCTGGATCAAAGAGGGCGACTTAAAGCTTGAGAAGTGACAGAGAGGAGCTTTTACGCATATGAGATATCAGGAAAGCACAATAGAAGGCAAAAATGCAGTCCTTGAAGCATTCCGCGCGGGCAAAACGATCGACAGGCTTTTCGTGCTGGACGGCGCGAGAGAGGGTGCGATCTCAAGCATCCTGCGCGAGGCAAAAAAGGGCGACACCATCATTACATTTGTAAAGAAGGAACGCCTTGACGGCATGTCACAGACGAAGAATCATCAGGGCGTTATCGCATATGCGGCTGCATACGAATATGCAGAGGTTTCGGACATCCTTGATGCCGCAAAGGCAAAAGGAGAAGCGCCGTTTATTATAATCCTCGACGGAATCGAGGATCCGCACAATCTTGGGGCCATCATCAGAAGTGCCAATCTTGCGGGCGCGCACGGCGTGATAATCCCGAAGAGAAGGGCTGCGGGACTTACATCCACGGTTGCCAAGACAAGTGCCGGAGCGCTTAACTATACACCCGTTGCGAAGGTTACAAACATCACCGCAACGATGGAAGATTTGAAAAAAGAAGGCATGTGGTTCGCATGCGCCGATATGGGCGGTACCGACATGTATAAATGCAACTTTACGGGAGCGCTCGGACTTGTGATCGGCGCCGAAGGCGATGGCGTTTCGAGGCTCGTAAAGGAACATTGCGATTTTACGGCCAGCATACCCATGAAGGGCGACATAGACTCGCTCAACGCATCGGTGGCAGCCGGGATCCTCATGTTCGAGGCCGCAAGGCAGAGACGCGGCGTGTGAGAGTCCGGGGCGCACCCGACCCGCGCTCACATAGGCGTTCTGATGGGTTATGAGAAGCCCCACTTTGCGCTCACATAGGCGTTCTGATGGGTTATGAGAAGCCCTACTTCGCTCTCACATAGGCGTTCTGATGGGTTATGAGAAGCCCCACTTTGCGCTCACATGCGTAATTAAGAGGTTGATTTAGAAAAATATGAGTTTAATAGGTAATAAAAAGTTTTACAAAAAAGTGCTGTGGATAGCACTCCCGATCATGGTTCAGAACGGCATCACAAATTTTGTCGGACTGCTTGACAACATAATGATCGGACAGGTCGGAACCGAGCAGATGAGCGGAGTTTCGATTGTTAATCAATTTAATTTCGTTTTCCTTTTGTGCATGTTCGGCGTTGTTTCGGGGGCGGGAATCCTCGGCGCGCAGTTTTACGGGCAGCGCAATATCGAAGGCGTAAAAAACGTCATGAGGATCAAGATCGTCATTTCGTTAACGCTTATGCTGATCGCCGGAACACTGCTGTATATATGCAGCGAAGAGCTGATCGGTGTTTTCCTTCACGATACGTCGCAGGGCGGCGATCTTGTGGCGACTCTCGCTTACGGCAAAGAATATCTTATGATAATGCTGATCGGACTTCCGCCTCTTGCGGTCGAGATGAGTTATTCCTCGACGCTGAGGGAATCCGGACAGACAAGGATCCCCATGATCGCATCTATAGTTGCGGTGTTTGTGAACCTGATCCTCAACTATATCCTTATATTCGGTAAATTCGGAGCTCCCGAGCTCGGGGTGGCCGGTGCGGCGATCGCGACAGTAGTTTCGAGATATATTCAGGCCGTGCTTGTGGTTGCATACTCGCACACGCACACGAAAGCAAACCCCTATTTCGAGGGCCTTTACAAAGGTTTCTCGATCTCATGGGTAATGTTTAAGAGGGTTATCATCCTCGCTGCACCGCTTATGGCCAATGAGACGCTTTGGGCGGCGGGCACGGCGGCAGTCAATTCCTGCTACGCATACAGAGGCCTTTCGGTGGTTGCGGCAACAAACATACAGAGCACGCTTTACAACATTTTTAATATAATGTACATAGCCATGGGTGATTCGCTCGCGATAGTTGTCGGGCAGCAGCTCGGTGCGGGCGATATCGAGGAGGCAAAAGATTCTTCGAAGAAGATAATCTTCATGTCCGTGTGCTGCGCCGCTTTCGGCGGGATCCTCATGATCGCCATGTCGTTCTTGTTCCCGAATTTATACAACACGACGGACGAAGTAAAGGAAATTGCGGGCACGCTCATACGCATATGCGCCCTCTTTATGCCGATACACGGCTTCCTTCACGCCGTCTATTTCGCGATAAGAAGCGGCGGCAAGACATTTGTTACGTTTTTGTTCGACAGTGTATATATGTGGGTAATCGTTTTCCCTGTAGGCTACCTGCTCGCGCATTTCACCGACCTTAACATAACGCTTATGTTCCTCTGCTGTCAGGCGATAGATATAATCAAAGTGACCGTCGGCGTCATGATATATCGGTCGGGAATATGGGCCAAGAACATAACATGATCCGATCCGGGAATTCGGGTGCGTGGTCAAGCAGAGTAAGGTAATCCGGAAATTCAGGTGCGAGGGCCAAGCAGAGTAAGGTAATCCGAAAATTCAGGTGCGAGGGCCGGGTAGAGAAAGGAAATCCGAGAAATCAGGTGTCCGCGCCGAGTAACTATATTTTGTGTTTTAAATATCGTGGACAACTAATTATGGTTATGCTATAATCCTTCATATGTAAAGACTTTACAGCCGTTTGACCTTCACTGAGAGGGGGCGCTTGTAACGATACGGCGCAAGAAAAAGTTGATTTTATAGGTTTGGACGGAGAGATTGCTCCGGGTGATCGTGAGACGGCAGAAGGTGCGTTATAAAACGTTTCCTTAGAGGAGGTATATATGTACGTACTTAAGGTAGATCTTCCTACCGGAAGAGCCTTTTTCACTGGGAAGAAAAAGGTAGTTCAGAGCTGTGAATTTCCCGGACTCACCGAAGAGTTTGAGAATGCCAAGCAGTACGAGACAGAAGAAGAAGCTAAGAAATTCTGTAAGATGCTTATCAAGAAATACGATATGGATTTCTATTACTCATCTACGGACGAGCCTCATGAAGAGTATCCGGGAGAGGTAGACTTTGTTGTACCGATCTCTGAGGATATCGAGGCAGAGATCGATGCCGAGTTCAATACACCTCAGGACGAAGGCCCTGCAGGAACTCCTTACTACGACATCCCCGGGAACAAGGATAGGTTCTGATCAAGGCGAAGGCTGTGACCGCCTTGTATTTTGCTGTGGTGAAGTACGCTTTAAGAAAAATAAAATCTGAAAAACGATAAGAAATAATGCTTGCATTTAGGAAATGTCTGTGGTAATATAATCGTCGGACTTCGCGCGAGGGCGCAACGTTAAGCACATCCCCGTGCATAACGAGGGTCATGTTTGCTACTATAGCTCAGACGGTAGAGCGCATCCTCGGTAAGGATGAGGTCACCAGTTCGATCCTGGTTAGTAGCTCTGCTGCGTACTGTAGCGGCTTGGTTATAACAAACTTAATATGTTTTCGAGGTGTGGCTCAGTTTGGCTAGAGCGCCACGTTAGGGACGTGGAGGTCGCTGGTTCAAGTCCAGTCACCTCGACTGAAAAGGACATCCGATGGATGTCCTTTTTTGTCGAGTGCCGGCATTCGCCGGCAACTGGACGCAGAACCGGCGTCCGGTCGCTGCCCTCCGCACATTCTCCCTTGGAACGTGGGAGAATGTTGCTCCGGGTTGAAAGTCCTTGCCGCTGTGAAAGTTTTCGAAGTCCTTGCCGCTGTGAATGTTTTCGAAGTCCTTATGTGGGAGAATACGTCCAATACGAAATCAGTTGTTTCTGTGGACGTATTTTTTCTTATTTTTCCGGTGAAAACCGACAAATTACGTCCAATACGAAATTCATGGTTTATTTTGGCAAAAACTCTTAAAAAATGTGGTCCACAGAGAGCACTCATTTCCTATTGGACGCAATTTTGCTAAACACATGTTTGACTTCGCCGCAGCACGCAATTAAAAAATGCTTGTCAACTTCGCCGCAGCACGCAATTAAAAAATGCTTGTCAACTTCGCCGCAACACGCAATTAAAAAATGCTTGTCAACTTCGCCGCAGCACGCAATTAAAAAATGCTTGTCAACTTCGCCACAGCACGCAATTAAAAAATGCTTGTCAACTTCGCCGCAGCACGCAATTATAAAAAATGATTGTTGGATTTCGTCACGTATATCCTTTATAATCAATTGACATTACCAAGGGTGATGAAGGTATAATATAAATCGGTGGTCGAATCGTGTGAAAGACAACCGTAATAAACATTCAGAAGGACGAAAAACATGAGGGCAGTGCTTACAAGGGTTAAAAGTGCATCGGTTACCATCGATGGGAGGACGGTCGGGCAGATCGGAAAGGGATTCCTGATACTTCTCGGAGTCCGCGTGACAGACACTGAGGAAGCGGCGAAAAAGATCGCCGACAAGATCTGCGGTCTCAGGATATTCGAGGATCCCGACGGAAAGATGAACATTAACCCGACAGATGCAGGCGCAGAGCTTTTGATCGTGAGCCAGTTCACGCTTTACGCGGATTGCAGTAAGCGTCGCCCCGGCTTTACCGAAGCTGCAAGACCGGAGCTTGCAGTCCCTCTCTATGAACTTGTCATCTCGGAGTGCAGGTCGAGAGGTTTTAAGGTCGAGACGGGAGAGTTTGGAGCAGATATGCAGGTCACTTCCGTAAACGACGGACCGGTGACAATAATACTTGATACGGATCAGGCACGATAATTGCTTGGTAATAAATATGTTGGAGGAATTGATATGAGAGACATAAATTTGATATTATCGGCGTGTGATCACACGCTTTTACTTCAAAGTGCCACATGGGAGCAGATCAAGGCAATCTGCGACGATGGCATTAAATACGCGACGGCATCGGTCTGCATCCCTCCGTGCTACGTGAAGCCTGCGAAGGAGTACGTCGGTGACAAGGTTAAGATATGTACCGTCATCGGCTTCCCGAACGGCAACATGACCACGGAAACCAAGGTTTTTGAGACCGAGGACGCGATCAAAAAAGGAGCCGATGAGATCGATATGGTCATAAACATTGGGATGCTCAAGGCCGGTGAATACGCCTATGTGCTCGAAGAGATAAAGCGAATCAAAAAAGCCTGCGGCGACAAGATCCTCAAGGTTATCATCGAGACTTGCCTTCTGACTGATGAGGAGAAGATCAAGATGTGCGAAATCGTTACGGAGTCGGGCGCTGACTTTATCAAGACCTCCACGGGCTTCTCGACCGGCGGTGCCACGTTTGCGGATGTTGAGCTTTTTGCAAAGCACGTTGGCAAGAACGTCAGAATCAAGGCAGCCGGCGGCATCTCCTCACTCGAGGACGCAGATAAGTTCCTTGAGCTCGGCGCAAGTCGCCTCGGGACCAGCCGCGTGGTCAAAATCGTGAAGAGTATGTAAACTGTTGAGCGTTCTTGTGGATTTTGTACTTCACATCGACAAGTACTTTGACACAGAAAGCAACACGGACAATTCAATTGTACAAGCAGGGAAGTCCTTTGTGGACTATACTTCGGGTCTATGCCTGTTTCGATTGTATTAGCAATGATCATTTGAAAATTCACATACATACCCGTGATAAGCATGGTATTCAATCCTGCCGGTGGTCAGAAAAGCCTATTTGGAAGGGAAATTATATGGAAATATACGTTGATTTTGATGACTGTCTGTGCGAGACGGCGCGTTACATCTCAGGGCTGGCCGCGAAGATGTTTGGAACAAAAGTGCCTTATGAGCAGATATCCTTCTTTGATCTGCAGAAGTCATTTTCGATCACACGGGAGCAGTACGAGCAGATGATGATCGAAGCGCACAAAATGGAGTCTCTCCTTGCAATCGAGGAAACACCGGGAGCGTGTGAGACCCTGAATGCATGGACAGATGTCGGTCATAACGTCTATGTGATAACAGGGCGCCCCTACAGCGCATTCGACGCATCACGGGAGTGGCTTGACCGTCACGGGCTCAACAGGGTCGACTTGTACTGCCTTGATAAGTACGGGCGCGACAGTTTTATCCGGAAAAGTGATTTCAATCTTAAGCTTGACGATTTCTATAAGATGCATTTCGATCTTGCAGTGGAAGACTCCACCCTGGCGTTTAGGTTTTTTGAGCATTTGCCGGACCTTAAAGTCTGTGTTTATGAACGCCCATGGAACAGGTCATTCAAATTGCCGAGCGAGAACTATAGACTCTGCCCGAATTGGGCGAGTATAAGAGAATTCGAACGCTCTTGTAAGAGTCGTGTTTGAGGGAATGTTCAAAGAGTCTTGTATATGACCCTGGTGGATCGGAGAGAAGGCGAATGCGTCCGACCGGAAATGAAAGAATGTTCAAAGAGTCTTGTATATGATCCTGGTGGATCGGAGAGAAGGCGAATGCGTCCAATACGAAATCTATAGCTCGTGTGGACGTATTTTTTTTGTTGTTTCAGGTAAAAACCGGTAAAATGCGTCCAATACGGAATCGACGCTTGATTTTGGCAAAAATACCCAAAAAATGTGGTCCACAGAGGGCGTTCATTTTCTATTGGACGTAATTTTACTCAACACATGTTTAATTTTGCCGCTCACCTTATTTCAACGGCTGCGGAGCCCACTTGCATAAAGCAAGTAGGATGGCAAAGTCATGGGGGCGTAGTAGAAGCCCTCGGTAGCTGCGGAGCCCGCTTGCATAAAGCAAGTAGGATGGCAAGGTCATGGGGGCGTAGTAGAAGTCCCCGGCAGCTGCGGAGCCCACTTGCTTAAAGCGATCCCTCGACAAATCAGGGTTGCTTTGAGATAATAGGGAAGTAGTCACAGAATTGCGTAGGGAGATTGAACATGAGGAAGTTTTTATTTGTCATATTGCAATGTACATGGGGCATAGGCGCGACGCTTGTCGGACTTGTTTTCTTCATTAAGAACAGAAAATGTCCGCGTCACAGGTATCGCGGAGCTGTCGATATCAGGTGGAACAATCCGTATGGGGGATTGAGTCTCGGGTTATTTATATTCACTCCGAATGTTGAGAGCGAGCATGCCGAACAGGTGCGTGTCCACGAGTACGGACATTGCATTCAGAACATTGTGCTCGGACCGCTTATGCTTATTGTCGGAGCAATCTCGGTTATTTGGGCAAATCACCCGCATTTCGTCAGGAAGAGAAGAGAGCAGAACATAAGATATACATCCTGCTTTGTGGAGTCATGGGCGAGCAAGTGGGGGGAAGCTGTTACAAAGAAAAAAGCCGTATGGGATTGAGCAGAAAGGTTTTTATTTATGAACATTATTGAGATAACGGACATAAATGCAAGAGAATTGGATGTGTTTGCAAGGATCTCTGAGGTTCAGCTGCTAAGGTATTATGAGCCGGAAATCGGACTGTTCCTTGCGGAAAGCAGCAATGTGATACTTCGCGCTCTTGAGGCCGGATATGAACCGCATTCGATGCTTGTGGAAACCGAACGCTTTGAAACGGAAGCGGTTCCGGTTTTTGACATGATAGAAAAGCTGTGGGGAAAGGAAAAGAGGGAAACACTCCCTGTTTATACAGCAAGCAGAAAGATCGTGAGTGAGCTTACGGGATATACGCTGGTCCGCGGACTTTGGATGACGCTGCGCAGAAAGCCGGTAGTCTCGGTAGAAGAGTTTTGCCGAAACAAAGACAGGGTTACGGTATTGTTTGATGTGGTCAATCCGACAAATGTCGGCGCGATCATTCGCAGTGCGGCGGCTTTGGGAATGGACGGAGCGATCCTTACTCACGCGTCTGTTGATCCTCTTACGAGAAGGTCCTCCAGAGTAAGCATGGGTACGGTCTTTCAGATACCGTGGACCAAGGCGGGAAGAGAGGAATCCGAGGGGACTAACCTGATCCAAACTCTGCAATCTTACGGATATAAAACGGTTGCGATGGCGCTTACGGAAGATTCGACAGGTATTGACAATGAGGAAATCAGGAAAAACGCGAAGCTTGCTATCGTTCTCGGAACCGAGGGAACCGGACTTCCGGCGGAGGTTATTGATGCTTGCGATTATCGCGTTATGATCCCGATGTATCACGGGGTTGATTCTCTGAATGTAGCCGCAGCCAGTGCTGTAAGTTTCTGGGAGCTGGGCAAGAAACAAAAAGCAAGAGAACATTAAAGATAGGGAAAAGAGTAAACAAGGAAACAAAAAGCAAGAGAACATTAAAGATAGGGAAAAGAGTAAACAAGGGAATAAAAAACAAGAGAACATTAAAGATAGGGAAAAGAGTAAACAAGGAAACAAAAAGCAAGAGAATATTGAAGTTTGGGAAAAGAGTAAACAAGGAAACAAGAAACAAGAGAATCTCTGGGGTTTGGGAAAAATAAATTGTGTGAGAGGGTCGGGTATCGGGAAAAACTAAGCTTCACGGAGAGTGGACAAGGGAATGGGCATAAAATCAAGCAAAATTCCTTATTTTCAAATTAATTCAAATGGTATATAATATAATTGCTTAAAGCGCCTATTAAAAAATCAAAAACAATTAGACACTAAAAAATTATAAAACATGGAGTAGGAAGAATTTCTTTGCAAAAAGAAATACCCCCCGGGCAAAAGTTCCGGAGGAAGAGCGTTTACAGGACGGAGCGTTTTTAATGGATGATTTTAGGATAACTCAAAACATGGTCAACCCGGAGTTCTCTTCGGATTATGTTAATGTCTTTGATTACAGGTATGCAGAAGGAAGACATTATTATAATGCCACGAGACGCCGCGCGGAAGAGCTTGTTGCAACAAAGAATAAACAGCAGTTTATCGATATGCTTCCGGACGCAGTCAGTTGTATAGTCGTAGTTGACTTGCCGGGTCGGGAGCCGAGATTGCTGCTTACGCATGAGTTCAGATATCCGGCCGGAAGACCGCTCTTGAGCGTCCCCGCAGGACTTCTTGACAAAGAAGACCTGAAAGACAAAAATCCAATCATTGCCGCCGCCAAACGTGAGATCCGCGAGGAAACCGGAATCACGATCTGCCCCGATGACAACATCACGATAGTCAATCCGCTTATGTTCAGCAGCCCCGGATTGACCGACGAGAGCAACGCTATCGTATACGCCCATGTGCACCTCGATGACGCTTCCGTAATAAGCAATGAGGGAACGGAAGAATCGGAGCGCATAGGCGATTATGTTCTTGTTACTTCTCAAAAGGCCTGCGAGTACATCAATAAAGGCTGTGACGAACACGGCTATTACTATTCTGTTTATACATGGATCGCCCTTAATTTCTTTATAAATGAGTCGAAAAAATACGGGATCTTCGATCTCAAGCATGAAACGAGCTTTGTGCCGATGCCCGAAACGGACAAAGATTCCGATATGAGGAGCATTGTCAATAAGATTCTCGACACAAACGACATCGACTACCATTTCCAGCCTATCGTCAGCGCTAAGAACGGCGAGATCGTCGGTTATGAAGCGCTTATGCGAATGCCCGAAAAGTACGGCGTTACGCCGATCACACTCCTTAAATACGCAACACAGGAAAACAGGCTTGATGATGTTGAGCGTTTGACTCTTTTTAACGTCATGAAAAAGATGACCGAGATGAAGGAAGAACTCGGAGATCGCAAAGTTTTCGTGAACAGTATTCCGGGACATTATCTCTCAACAGAAGAGTTTGACTGCCTTGCGGAGCAGTATAACGGATTCTTTGACAGGGTTGTCATAGAGGTGACCGAAGAGACCGATATGGAGGAGACCACGCTCGACCGCCTTGGTTCAAGGTGCAAAGAGTATGGATTCCAGGTAGCTGTCGACGATTTCGGTACCGGATATTCGAACGTGGCGAACCTGCTTAAATTCCTGCCCAATTATGTGAAGATCGACAGGCTCCTGATCTCGGACCTTCAGATCGATCCGAGAAAGCAGCATTTCGTCAATACGATCATCCAGTTCGCTCATGACAACGGATTCCAGGCACTTGCGGAAGGTGTTGAGACTTCTGAGGAACTCGACGCGGCCATTCGCATGGGCGTTGATCTGATCCAGGGATATTTTACGGCAAGGCCCGAGCCGAAGCTGCTTACGGAACTCCCTCAGCACCTGCTCGCACAGATCAGCAGGTCGAACCTTGATATGGTTTCAAATAACACGAGACAAAAAGTTTACTGTGTAAATAATGAAACAAATCTTTCGCTTATAAATCTGTCACTTCAGAAGTACAATATTTTGTTGATTCCGGACGGTGACTATACGCTGATCGGAAATCCGGAGTTTGTATCGGCCGTTTCGATCAGGATCAAAGAGAACGCGAAATGTCACCTTACAATTCGCAACGTCAGCATAGGCGACGTGGACACCACGCCTTGTATCGACCTGGGGAGGGGCTCGTCGCTTGTCCTCAATATAGAAGGCAAAAACATATTTACAGGCAACGGAATACGCGTTCCGGCAGGTGCAAACCTCACTCTTGAGGGTGGCGGAAATCTCTTGATCAAACCGACGTTCACTAACGCTTATGGTATCGGAAACGACTATCACAGCGCATTCGGACGCATTATCTCGAAGATGGCGGGTGTGCTTGAGATTGATATAAGCGGTGAGAACTGTATATGCGTCGGCGGAAAGTCTTCAATAAGCGACAGAGCTATCGATCTGCGATCCGGCACGTTTAAGAGTGTGTGCGCCGCTTCAAATTGCGTCTGCATCGGCTCGTATCAGGACAAGCCTTCGATATATATCAGCAACACGGATATATCGATCGAGGTAAGGATAGACAAGGGTGCGATGATCGGCTCCATGTGCGGTGAGCAGGATACGCATATATCAAATACGGCGTTAAATATCGTCGGAGCGGGTAACCAGGTCACCGGTATCGGTTCCACCGAAAGGACCGAGGGCGAGATTAGTATCAGCGAATGCAGCGTTCACGTGATGCTCAAAGGATGGAATATCGCGGCAATCGGAGCTACTGAAGGAAATCTTGCGATAGATTGCAGGCATTGCAGGTTGTTGCTGACGCTTGAAGGCAATATAGCAACCGGTATGGGATGTCGCGATTCGAATGCTTCTGTTTTGATCGACAACGCAGCTATCGACATGAGTCTCTATTCGGCAAACTGCATTCTCTTCGGTTGCAAGCCGGGGACATTTAGAGAAAGCATGAACACTCTTGACATAAAGCGTGACGGCATGACGGTTGACAGAGATCATTGGTTTGAGACCAAGTCTGAGGATTCGGAACAGGACGGAATCGTTTAATATATACACAAAGACGAAATAATTTGAAAAGCTTGAACTTTAAACAAGAAATTATAATATTTGAATGCTAATTCGTGAATTGGGTAGTTGACTAACACGAAAACAAATGTTATACTTTTTGACGTACAGTAAATCAAAATTGATTAACTGATAGTTTTCGAAAGGAGAAAACAGATGCGTAAAAGTTTAAAGATCAGGTTGATCGTATTGATCGCTACCCTTTGTGTCGTACTTCTCGGTGCAGAATGTTTCTTTACCTACAAAAAGACAGGTGAGTCTTTTGAAAAAACATTAAGGGAAAACTATGATGCCCGGACGGAATACTTTGGTGCAGTCATAGACGGATGGCTTCTTGAGGCAACAGGTATAGTTGGCTCGGCAGAAGCATCACTTATCTCAAATTCCTCAGAATCCGCTGAACAGATCGAACTCTCTCAGCAGGCTTCTGTTAAAACTCTTGAAGAAATCACAAAAAATAACCCAACACTCGCGATGGTTTACATTCAGCTCTCCAACGGAGTTTTCCTCAACGGATCGGGCTGGGTTCCCACGCCGGAATTTAATGGCCTGACAAGGGCATGGTATACGAATGCGGTGGCTGCAAAAGGTGCGTATTGCTACAGCGAACCTTATGTGGATGCAAGCTCGGGCGAGCTTGTTGTGGCCGTATCAAAGTACTTTAATGCCAACGGTTGGGAAGGCATCGCTGCTATCGATATATTCGTTTCACAGCTCCTCGCAGATATAGATAAGCTTGTCAGCGAGGGCGGTGACCCCGGTGCATATCTTTTCGTTACAAATGAAAATGATACACTCATTTATCATCCCAATCCTCAGTTCCGCTCAACAACCGATAAGATCATGAAGGTTAAGGATCTCGGAATAGATTACATCGCCGCAGCAGGCAGCTCGAGTGCCGTTTCGGATTTTAACGGACTTGATGTCTATGTTACCCAAAAAACTATGGGCAGCTCGGGATGGAAAGTATTCTATGTAACTCCGGCTGTGAACTTTGACGGAGTAATGCATGGGATCAGAAATACGGGCATAACCATTTTGATCATATGCCTTGTCGTTGCGATCATATGCGCACTCATTAACGGAATATATATCACGAAACCCATCACCGACGCAAGCAATAAGGTGAAGGCTCTTGCAGAGGATGTTAAGAGCGGTAACGCTGATCTTACACAGGATATATCCGTAAAATCAAAGGATGAGGTCGGACAGCTTGTAAATGCTGTCAATGAGCTCAAGGGTGCCATGAGCGGCATAATCAGCGATGTTAACAATGCTTCGGGTGAACTCGCCCGGAATGTTGATTCGTTGAAGGCGGCAGCGGCAAAGAGTTCCGACAATATCTCGACGATTTCGGCAACGATGGAAGAGATGAGCGCTTCATCTGAAGAAACATCGGCGTCAACGGCACAGGTTTCGGAGCAGGTTAACGGTATCAATGCACTCACGATCAAGGTCAGCAAGAATGCGGCCGAGAAGACTGAGGATATCAGCAAGAGCCTTAAGAAGATAGATGTCCGTAAGGAAGAGATCGAACAAAACGACGAAGATATGTCGAAACGTCTTGAAGAGGCAATCGGAAAGCTTCAGGAGAAGATCACGGATACGAAGAAGGTTGAAGAAATCCGTACCATGACGGAAGGTATCTCCGTAGTTGCTTCACAGACAAATCTCCTTTCACTGAACGCTTCTATAGAGGCTGCAAGAGCAGGAGAGGCCGGAAGAGGATTTGCGGTTGTAGCGGATGAAATAGGAAATCTTGCGAACAATTCGGCAGACATGGCAAAAAATATCCAGAAGGTTTCGGACGAAGTGCTCGGAATTGTAGGCGAGCTTGTTAAGGCGGCTGAAGAAGTATCCGACATTATGGTTTCGATCTCCAAGGAGAACACGAAAGAAAAGAATCAGATCATAAATGAATATATAACATCACTGAACGAGTGCTATTCCGCAATGTCATCGATCACAGAAGACAACAAGGAAATCTCTGAGACCATCGTTACCATCAGCGATTCGATCGATGCGATCAATTGTGCCGTTGAGGATAATACACACGGTGTGATCAATGTGGCTGAAGGAGCTCAGGCTCTCGTATCCGTATCTGAAGAAGTCGGAAGTGATGCGGAGTCGATCGACAAGCTTTCGTCCGATCTGAGAAGTCACGTGAGCGGCTTCAAGTGCTGAGAACTGTGTGAATAAGCGTTAAATAAATATAATGAAAGAGGAATAAGGGTGACCGTTAATTCGGTGAAAGACACTCTTATTCCTTTTTTATTTTGCTAAATCGATGTATATTATAATGCAGAATACTCAGCTATAATCAAAAGCAACACAAAGACATTTGTGAATATTTAAGAAAATGCACGGAGGCCCGGTGGTTACATAGCCGGGCAGTTCAAAGGAGATTATTTATGAAGAAAACTATATGTTTATGTTTGGTGGCGTTCATCGGATGTTTATGCCTTATGGCCTGCACGGACAGCGATGGTGAGAAGAGCACGCAGAACGTGGAAAAAACAGAGCAGAGTGGAGAAGTGATAAAACTTCTTCGTGATGATGAGATAAGCGAAATCCGGGTCACATCGGCGCCCGAGCTTTATGATATGACCATTAAGGATAGTGACGAAATAGAGAAAGTCAGGGATTATTTCGATTCGCTTGAGCTTGAAGACGGCGACGACGAAACAAAATATATGAATATTATGATCCTTGACGTAACTTATGCAGACAATACCACCGAAAACATCTATTGCAGCGGCAATGTTTTCATGAAAGACAAAAAAGTCCGTTTTAAATCCAACGACAAAAATCTCAGAACATTTGAGAAATTTATCGCGGGAGTGGAAACATTTTCTTTGGCGCGATCGGATGAGCGTGTTGACGATTTCCTCGATGAGATTGAAAGTCGTGGGGAAGGATCGGAACAAGACGTTGTAAAACTGCCGCTCGACTATGAAGATGATAAGTGCTTTAATGCTACACCTGAGGATATAAGCGAAAAATACGGATTTGACATATTCAAATTCGATGAGTCGGGTGGTTCATACTTAATGTATGACGATGAGATCTATCAGCTCGGAGAGTATTTCGGAGGGAGCGGCGTGAACGAATTTACGCTCGCGGATCTTGATAAGGACGGCCGGAATGAGTTGTATTTCACATATTCATGGGGATCGGGGATGCATCGCTCACTGGTAGGCTCTTTTAGCTTTGCAACCAAAAAGACGACCCTTTACACGCACGCAAATCAAGAGTGTGATATGACAATGGACTTCGACGGCGGAAAGATCTATTTGTATAATGTCCCTATCGGAGGCGGGGATGTCATTAAAACTTTGACAGATAATAACGGTGCTGTCGGAGTCGTATTCTTAAAAGGCGATTCCGTTGAATACGAGTATTTCTTCATGGATGGAGATAAGTTCTGTTCCCGATGCAGTGAATATGAAGTGATTTGAAGCAGTGCCTCGGGAATTTATAAATATCAACCATGAGAGTATGACTAAAGTCACCCATGGAACGTTTCTTTTTTCACTACAAAACAGGATAATAAAATCATAGAATAAGTGCATCGGATGTAAAGTGATCCGGTGCACTGTTTTATATGAGCAAGTCGCGGAGCGGACTGTGAATATCATTGACATTATACGTTCTGCGAGGATGAGTGGGGATTCGGTTTGGAGGATGTCAGTGGCGCTGACCCGAACCCCGCGCCCCTGGCCTGAAGCACTTGCCGGGTTTCGTGAGCGAGACCTGAACAAAGAAAACTCAGAAAGGAAGAAAAATGGATTCAAACAATAAAGACGAGGTTATCCTTAAAACTACGGACATCGCGAATAGTAAAAACGAGGTTATCCTTAAAACTACGGACCTTACGAAGAAATACGGAAACCGCATTGTGGTGGACAATCTTAATATAGAAATCAGAAAGGGCGAGATATTCGGCCTGCTCGGACCTAACGGTGCGGGAAAGAGCACAACCATGAATATGATCTGCAACATCGTTACGCCTACGCTCGGCGATGTTGAGTTTATGGGAAAGGACTTTAGAAAAAACAAGAAGGAGCTCAGCCGCCATCTCGGTTTTATCCCCCAGGACCTTGCGATTCACGGAAGCCTTAAGGCATGGGAAAATGTTGAACTTTTCACTTCGCTTTACGGCATCAGGGGCAAGGAGCTTAAGGAAAGGATAAACGAGAGCCTTGAGTACGTCGGCCTTTCCGACAAGAGAGACGAATATGCTAAGACGTTTTCGGGCGGCATGAAGAGACGCTTAAACATCGCATGTGCGATCGGGCATCATCCCGAGCTCCTTATCTTCGATGAACCGACTGTCGGGATCGATCCCCAGTCCAGAAATTTTATCCTCGAGAAGATAAAGGAATCGAACCGAAACGGCGCGACCGTAATCTACACGAGCCACTACATGGAAGAGGTTGAGGCAATCTGCACGAGAATTGCCGTTATGGATAACGGAAAGCTCATCGCGGTAGGAACGAGCGAGGAACTCAAGAAACTTGTCGTTGACGATACGTCGAAGGTGACGCTCGAGGAGGTGTTCCTCACACTTACGGGAAAAAATCTGCGTGATATGTAAGCACCCGAGCGGGGGGCGGGCTAAAAAAACGTAAGAGCCACAAAATAAGCGGATACGGGCAGCGCCCGAGCGTGGGGCTAAAAAACGTAAGAGCCACAAAATAAGCGGATACGGATAGCTCCCGCGTGAGACGAAATATCGAGGAAAAAGGAAAGAAAAATGGTACGATATCTGATAAAAAATTACATAAAAATGATGCTTCGAAGCCCGATGACGCTTCTCATATATATTTTGGGGCCCACCGTTGTGGCGGCTGTTCTTATCAGTGCATTTACGAACCTTATGAAAACGTATGAAGGCACGGGCAATTTTGAAGTCGGCTACAGCGTGGAAGAAGGCAGTGTCTTTGAGGAAAGCCTTGGGGCGCTCATCGACAGGTTTGGAGAAAACGGCGTCAAGTTCACGCTTTATGCGAACGGGCAGCCCGAGGACGTGATCGAGAGAAAGCAGCTTGCCGGGTTCGTCCGGTTCGGAAAAAACGACTATACGGTTTACGAAACAAAGGACACGAGGGCGCAGGGACATTTGCTCGAGTACATGCTTGAAAGCACATTCGAAACCGCTACGGACGTAGCCGCCTTGGCGGCAGCCGCCGAAGGAATGCCCGGAACCGCCGGGGTGGCAGCCGCCGAAGGAATGCCCGGAACCGCCGGGGTGATGGCGGAAGCGGGGCAGACCCCGGGGATTACCACCGAGTATCCCGAATATGTGCCCGCGATCGATTCGACAGATTACTACGGCATAATCGAGATCGTTTATTTTGCGGCCATAGCCATCGTCTGCGGCGCCGCCTTCTTCACAAACGAGAAGAAAAACAGGATTGACAGAAAACTGCGAGTCTCGAATGTCTCGGGAACGAAAGTTTATCTTGCAAAACTCACCTCGATCACTATCGCCGTGTCAGTCGGACTTTTGGCCGCAACGCTTATACTGACGGCGATGATGGGCGTTAAGTGGGGAAATGCGCTGCTCTCGGCTGGCATCATTTTTGCACTCATACTCGGGACACTTGCAATGGAGCTGTTTATCCTTGAGGTGACGAACAGCATGGCGGCAACGGTCATAATCACGTTTGCGGTCATTTGGCTCATGGGATTTGTGGGCGGTTCGTTCGAAACATATATGTTTTCGTCTCACCCGCAGACCCTCAAAAATTTATCACCCATTTACTACGCGAACAGGTCACTCGTAGAGCTCTCGTGCATGGGGCACAGTGATTTTGTCCCGAAAACCTTTATAATCTCGGGCGGCATGTGCGTCGTATTTTCCGCACTCGCCGTGGCAGCAGGCAAGATAAGGAGAACAAGAACATGATAAATATATTGAAATCTACGTGTAAGCTTCTTTTTAGGAATGCCGGATTCTGGCTTTGCCTGATATGCCTGCCGATCCTTTCGACGTATATGCTGAGCATAAAGCAGGAAAACCTGTCTTACTACTATCATAATAATTCTGATATGACGACTCTGGAACTGGCCGATGAGGACGAAAAGGTCGCCTACTACGCAAGTGACCTTCGTTATGTGGTAAAAGTCTACGATGCGTCCGGAAGCGAACTCGCCGACTATATGCTTGATAAGCTGGTAAAAACGGGGCTTTTTAAGGTCGGTCGCGCAAGAACCGACGATATGACAAAGGAAGATGCAGACGCTAAGGTGCTTGAGGACGGACAAAACGACCGCATGGGCGCTGCGATTTATATAGACGGCGATTTTGAAGAGCTTGTCAAAAAGGGACAGTACGACAAGGCACTTGTCGTTTACAAGCTTTCAGATGATGAGCGCATTGAGCTTCTTGAGCAAAAGCTTCTCTATACGATGCGGAAGATAAACACAGCTGACAAAGCGGTAAATGCGGTTAATGATAACCTCCTCGCATACCTTGAAAAAACAGATGAATTGGCGCCGCAGAAAAACACGGTACTGCTTGCCGGCGGAAACGATGCGGAGCTCACAAAAAGGCAGATCGACCAAAAGACGAATATGGGATATGCGTTCTGCTTCATGAGCCTCGGATTTGTACTGTGCGGTGTGCTGCTCGCATCGTCCGTTATCAATGAGCGTAACAACGACGTGATCAAGAGGATCAAGCTGACCGGAACAAGCGAAATTAAGTATTTTGTCGCAAAGCTTTTGGCGGGCGTCATCATCTCCGCAATGCTTTCGGGAGTGCTTGCGGTATGCACGCTGTTTATCGACAGCGAACAAATGGGAATGAGCAGACTCAGCCTCATCGCGATGATATTCCTGATGGGTCTCATATTCTGCACATTATCGCTGCTTGCGGGAGTGCTTGTCGGAAACGTGATGGGCGCATCGGTGGCTTCGTTTACAATCTGGTGCCTGTCGAGTATGCTTGCGGGGCTTTATTTCCCGCTCACCGGAACATCGAAATTCGTACGCACGATTTCATCGATGATGCCGCAGAAATGGTTCGTGGACGGAACCGAAAAGATATTTTTGGGCGACAACAACGCATATATTATGTTATTATGTGTAACGGTAGCTTATTTGTTTGTGTTCATCGGTTTGGGAAGCGTAGGGCTTAAGCTGCGAAACGCGGAAGACTGAGAAACCTGCGGACCGACGAGTGGCGAAGACTCTGAAAACAGGGACCGCCATACGGGAACACACCTGAAAAAACAATACATTTATGAAAGAACGCTTTTTGGAAAACTATTTTCCTGCCGTGAGGATTGCTTTGATGCTTGTACTGTCTGTGTGCGGCATCATGGCAACTCTCGGAGTGGATGACGCATATGAAAACGACGCGGGGGTGTCTGTCGAGACATTCCTGCTTGTTTCGGTTTTTATAGGTCTTATGTCCGTTAAGGAATTGGCAGGGAAAAAGTTGAGGCTTCTTTTGACCGCGGGCGCCGCCGCAGTGCTTGTGGCTATATGCGTTATATGCGGAGAGGGCTTTTTGGTCCTGATCCCATGCGTGATTTACGAAGTTATGGCGCAGTTCCCGAGTATCCCTTTGCCGGTATACTTCCTGCCGCTGTTGTTGGCGTTTGTTGACTGTCCGATTGGCATTATCACCCGGATCGTCGGGCTCAGTTTGCTTTCGGTCATCTATGTCCAGCACATTTTCATTATAAGAAAATATAAGAAGCAGATGATCGAGGACACGGTTCTTGAGCAGGGGCTCAAGCGGAACATAAGGGAAACCGAGTTCGCCGCGAAAGAGGAGCTCAAAAGAAATATGCTCCGAAGCGAAAACAGGATACTTGAGGAGAGGGCGTCACTGTCGCAGAAACTGCACGATAAGCTCGGTCACAGCATCAACGGTTCAATATACCAGCTCGAGGGCGTTAAGGTCCTCATGGAGAAGGATCCCGAAAAGTCGAAAGTCATGCTTCAGGCCGTTATCGACCAAATGCGTACGGGAATGGACGAAATCCGCGCAATCCTTAGAAATGAACGGCCCGAAAAGAAGAACCTGGCTTTGCTCGAGCTTAATAAGATTTGCGAGTCCTGCAAGGAAAAGGGAGTATTGGCAGAGCTGACGGTGGAAGGTGATGCGACGCAGATAAGCAACGCCGCCTGGGAAGTGATCCTCGACAATGCGGTCGAAGCGATCACCAATTCGCTTAAGTATGCGAAATGCCGCCACATAGACATTAAGATCGTGGTGATGAACAAGATGGTCAGATGCACTATCGGCGACGATGGCACGGGCTGCCCGGGATTTGAAGACGGAATGGGCATTTCCGGCATGCGCCGGAGGGTTCGCGCGGCCAACGGAACGATAGATTTTGAAACGGAAGTGGGCTTTAAGGTGACGATGCTGCTGCCGCTTTAAGAGCGAGGGGCGGGGCAAGCGGGAAACAAAGCTGCGGTACAGGGTTGGAGAACGCTGAGAAGCAAGTTTTAAAAGAGGTGTGAATGGAAAAGATAAAAGTTATAATTGCAGATGACAGCGATTTTGTGCGCGACGGAATGAAGATCATCCTCGATGTGGACGATGACTTTCTGGTGCTCGGGTGCGCCTCGAACGGAAAAGAAGCCGTCGAGATAGCCGAAAAAGAGGCACCGGATGTTTTCCTTATGGACATTCAGATGCCTGTTATGGACGGGATCGAAGCTACCGCGGAGATCGTGCGTCGCGGGCTCGGGAAGGTCCTTATTTTGACAACATTCGACGATGATGAGCTTGTCGCGCGTGCTCTTGCTGCCGGTGCAAAAGGATACCTTATCAAAAATCATACGCCCGAGCACTTGAAGCAGATGATCAAATCGGTGTACAACGGAACGGGCGTCATGGAAGAAAACATCCTCGCGTCTTTGGCCGGTGCGGGTGTTGCAAGACAAGACTCGGCAGCGGCAGGTAACGGCTTCGATGCATCGAAGTATACGGAGCGCGAGCTCGAGATCATCAAAGAAGTGGCCGACGGCCTCTCAAACAAGGAAATATCAGAGAAGCTTTTCCTTTCGGAAGGCACTGTGAAGAACTACATCACGTCAATCCTTTCAAAGGAGAATCTCTCGCACAGGACCGCGCTTGCGGTATATTACCTTACCGGGAAAAAATGAGGCGTGCTGATGAAGAAAAAATGCCTGCATGGATTGATTCGTAAAAGACGACCGTGCGGAGCCGGGGTTATGGGAGAAAAGCCGCGACAATTCGCTTGCCGGGTAGTTTGTAAAGGAGAAAAAACAGATATGAAAATAAAGAACGTGGTACTCGATATGGGAAATGTTCTTCTTGATTTTAACCCCGAGGTCAGCCTGAACGCATTTTGTTCGTCAGAAGAAGAGAAGAACGTGATAAGAAAAGAGCTCTTCGGTGGGCCGGAGTGGCAGATGGCCGACAGGGGAGACATAACGGATGCGCAAAGATACGATCTTGTAAAGTTAAGGATTCCCGAAAAGTACCATAAAGCCTTAAAGGAATGTGCACTCAGGTGGGATATCTGCATGAAACCCGTCGAGGGAGCCGGGGATTTTTGTAACTTCGTCAAAGAAAAGGGCCTCGGAATTTATGTTTTGTCGAATGCAAGCAATCTTTTTTATGAGTATTTCCCGACATTCTTACCGCTTGACTACTTCGACGGCGTTTTTGTTTCGGCGGATTATCATATGCTCAAGCCCGATGCCGAAATTTACCTGACATTCCTTGAAAAATACGGCCTTAACGCACATGACTGCCTCTTTATCGATGACAGAGAAGCAAATGTTATTGCTGCCCGCAATGTCGGGATGAATGCGGTTCGCTTTGAGGAAAACTATGATGAGATAAAGAAACTGCTGTAATGCGAGTGGAAAATCAGTGCGGGCGAACGAACCGGCGATTGAATTGGAGGGAGTTCACGCATATAGTCACACAATAGTGGTTAAGCCATAGAAGTTTTGAAACGAATAGGATTTAGGAGCAAATTCATATGAAGATTTTTATAGCGTCGGACATTCACGGTTCGGCTAAATATTGCAGGATGATGCTTGATGCGTATGAAAGAGAGTCGGCGGACAGAATGCTGCTGCTCGGCGACATTCTTTACCATGGGCCGAGAAATGACCTGCCTGAGGAATATGCGCCAAAAAAGGTTATCGAGATGTTGAACGCAAAGAAGGACGAGATTTATTCGCTGCGCGGAAATTGCGAGGCGGAAGTCGACCAAATGGTGCTTGAATTCCCGGTGATGGCGGATTATGCGCTGATCCCCGTCGGGAAGCACATGATTTATGCAACGCACGGCCATGTTTACAACTGCGCAAATATACCGCCTATGAAAAAAGGTGACGTCCTTCTTCACGGACATACGCATATCCCGGTCTGTGAACGTTTTGGGGACGATAACGTTTATATGAACCCCGGTTCTGTTTCAATCCCCAAGCAGAATTCGCAGCACAGCTATATGACTCTCGAAGATGGGGTGTTTAAATGGAAAAACCTTGACGGCGAGGAATATATGTCATTTGAACTGTAATATATCGCGTATTTGAAACTACGCCGGGTACAAAAAGTTGCACTCGTCCCGATAATTGTGGCTCCGTTATGCACAAAAAGTTGCACTCGCTTTGATATTTGGTATACTATCCATTATGGATGGCGTGTTTTTATAAATTTGCGTAGGGATAAGGTAACAACAGTGGGTGAAACGAACGACGGAGTGCTTTACGGAAAGTTCCTCGAGGGTGACAATTCGGCGTATGACAGCCTGATGGTAAAATACGGCGATGCGCTGACGGTGTATCTGAAGGGATTTCTGTACAGCTGGGAAGATGCAGAAGATCTGATGATAGAGGTCTTTGCCCAAATAATGGTGAAAAAACCGCGGATACAGGATGGATTTTTTAAGGCGTATCTTTACAAATGTGCACATAATTCGGTTGCTCATTTTTACAAGAAAGATAAGCGTAAAAAAGTATTCAGTACGGAAGGATTCGAAGAGTATATTTCCGAAACGGGTGATGAACCGACGGAAGGTATCAGATCATCAGACGCTTATGATGGTGTTTGGCGAGACGAAAAGAAACGGATCGTACGGAAATGTCTTGAACGCATTGATGACGATATGCGAGAGGCTTTGTGGCTCTTCTATTTTGAAGAGCTCAGCTATAAGGACAGCGCATCCGTTATGAATGTCAACATTAAGAAAATCGATAATTTAATGACGCGCGGAAAAAAGCGTCTGAAAGAAGAACTGGAAAAGGAGGGGATTACCGATGCGTACTGATGAGGAACGTCTCAGTGCTATGCATAAGCGTGTGGAGCAACTTGAGGAAAGAAATCGTAACCGTAAAACGTGGGGTATCACGGCCGCAGTCGTCGCCTTGAGCCTTGCGATCATAGTATTCGCGGCTATAGGCGTTGATGTCGGTGTCGGTAATTCTCAAACACTGACGATCGGAGAGAGTATGAGTGCAAGCATATTTGCCTCGAGCGCGGCCATCGGATACGTGGTGATAGGCATTCTGGCATTCATCCTTGGGATTGGCGTTGCGATCCTGTGTTACAGATTGAGAAGGTCCGAAAAGACATGATCGAAAACATCGATAATTACGTACAGCTTGTTATTCTCGGAATATGTACCGTTGTGACCATGTACAAGGCTATCACAAAACAAAGCCGTTTATGGATGCTGATCACGTTCTTTTACGGTGCATTCTTTTTGGGCAGTCTTTATTGGGAGCTCTTCTACCTGTTTAGAGGAGAAACGCCCGCGAAATTCTATGTGGCCGAATTCAGTTGGTACGTTTCATATATGTTCCTGTTCTTGTTCCTGAGGCTGAAAAATTCCGAGAAGCAAATCCCTGCTTGTTGGATCAAGTGGCTGATCCCGGTATTTGCCGGTGGACTCGGCATCTTTTTTATGACATTTGGTCAGATAACCTCGAACATTATCTCGGCGGTTCTTATGAGCCTTATCGGAATGGAGGCTGTGAAGGGACTTTATTCCGGAAGCAAAGAGATGAAGCCGGTTCATATCACAACGCTTATATTCTTTTTCCTGGAACACTTCCTATGGACGTCATCATGTATATTTGAGGACGGATCGGTCTTTAACCCATATTATTATATCGATATCATGATCTCGATATCGTTGTTTGTCATGCTGCTGTTTGTTCGTAAGGCATTGGGAAATGAGGTGACGGAGTGAATTATATAGAGAATATTTATATATGCATAGCCGCGCCTATCCTTGTTGCGATCCTCGCAATGTCAGGGGCGAATTCAAACAGCGACGACGATAAAGCCGTGATCGCCGGAAGCAACCGCAAAAGAGTAATGATCTTCTTGCTGGTGGGCATGACAATCTGTCTGCTGTCCTCATATATCAGTACGTATTTTGCACTCGTGCTTGATGCCGATAGGCAGGAGGCTACCTGGGAGATAACGCCGCTCGTTGAAGAGGTGATGAAATTCTTTCCCATATTGTTCTATATCCTTGTGTTTGAGCCTGAAAAAAGGGAGGAATCGGCGGTAAACATTTTGGCGGTCGCTGTCGGATTTGCAACTCTGGAAAACATATGTTATCTTACCGCCAACGGAGCAGAGGACATAGTCTTACTCGCGGTCAGGGGGTTCGGCACGGGCGTAATGCACGTGGTGTGCGGAGAACTCGTATATATCGGATTTGTATTTTTGTGGGATGAGTTTTGGCTGCGCTTTGCGGGCATTTCGGGTCTGATCTCGTTGGCTGCAACTTATCACGCTATCTATAATATCCTTGTATCGCAGGATGGTTTTGTAGCGTGGATCGGATACCTGGTCCCCATGGTGACGGCGCTATTGATGCTGTATCTGCGCAGAAGAATGAGTCGCATTAAGAACAAATTGCAACCCGAATAAGTAAGGAAAAATACAGTCAAAAGGACGGGAATTCCGGAGTAACGGAAATATCCGTCCTTTTTATAATAATTTTCAATAATTTTTGAGGAGTTTTGGGGTGAAAGGTACTCTATATAGGTGAGAAGAAAAATAAAAGTATATGAATACACTTTCCCGTATTCGTAAATGATTGGGAAAATTTTGGATATGAATACACTTTTCCGTATTCGTAAATGATTGGGAATCTCCGCTAAAAAAGGGGGAAGGAATGATGACAAATACAAAAAGAGTTGAGAAAATGCATGAACGTGCAAGACAGATCAAACGTGCCCGGGACAAGGCTATTAATCGGATGCTCGGAGCTTCTTCTGCAATTCTGCTGGTAGCTCTGATTATCCTTGCGTATACGCCTGCAGGAGGGCTGCATCCGATAGAAGACATGGGCAAGACAGGTTCAACATTGCTTTATGAAGGCGGGGGAGGTTATGTACTTGTTGCGGTAGTTTCGTTTATGGTGGCCGTCGTCATTACGGTGGTGTGCATTAGATGGAATGAAAAGAAAAATAATAAAAAAAGATCACAGGAAAAATCCGAGAAATGATCGATCGGTAGTAAACGGAACTCCCCGGTAATTTGATTACCGGGGAGTTCTCTGACAGAATGATCATTTGAGAGATTGCATCGGAGTACCCCATTCGCCAAGGTCGCGTCCGTCAAATGAGCAATATCGATCCTCTCCGGGAGCATAAACGGGAGCGGCTTTGCGGAACCTTTCGATAAAAGGAACGGACTTGTCGGTAAGTTCTTCCTTCATTGTAACGCCCATGATGGTGCAAAGATAAACATCACTTTCTTCATACATATGGATTTCTTTGTCAACGCGAAGCTCCATGCTGACCGGACATTCAGCAATAGTGGGCACGTCAAGTACCACGCCTTTTTCAACAGTCGGCATATACTTCATTTTATCCGGAACCTCTCGCCCGTTGACGATCCCGTAGTAGTCCGCAAGCGGAAGAATATCCTCTGTAACAAGGTTTGCCGAGAACATGCCGTTCTTTCGGATGAGATCTTTTGTGAGTTTGTCGGTGCCTATGCAGGCCATAACGCCCATTCCCATTCCATCATCGGTCTGTGTCCATGTGTAGCTGAACCAGCAGAAAAGACCGAAATCCGGAGTCTTGTCCTCTTTATAAGTTCCGTATAAAAATAATGCCTGAGGGCAAAAGTCATTGTGATTTTTGCATTGTATCTTTGCCATATTATTTAACCTGTTCCTTTCTTTGTGAGAAGCCTCGTACCCTGAGTCGTGTGGGCTTACTTTGTTTTGTGGTTTTCTTTGTGAGAAGCCCCGTACCCTGTGTCGTGTGGGCTTACTTTGTTTTGTGGTTTTCTTTGTGAGAAGCCTTGCACCTTGTGTCGTGTGGGCTTACTTTGTTTTGTGGTTTTCTTTGTGAGAAGTCTCGCACCCTGAGTCGTGTGGGCTTACTTTGTTTTGTGGTTTTGCTCTGCGTCTTCAAGATTCTTTAAGATACGGGAGAGATATTCATCCATTTGTCCCGTTTCATTTTCCGAAAACCCCTCGTAAAAATACTCATTCATTTGATCCGAAACTTCATTGTACTTTGTTTCAAGGTCTCTGGCTTTGGGTGTCAGCGCTATGAGCGACTGACGCTTATCCGCCTTATCTGGAGTTCGCGTGATCAGACCGGAAGCTTCCATTCTCCCGAGCATAGCGGTGAGGGTGTTTTTGGCCAGACCGGTTTGGTCGGAGAGCTCTACGATAGGTACACCATCCTTCTGCCACAGAACATATAAAATCCTGCCCTGGGGACCGTTGAATTCCTCAACTCCGCTCTCTTGCAAAATCCTTTGAAAAAGACGCGCCTGAATCTGTTTGATTTTTGATATCAAAAAACCTGTGCGAGTTTCCATATAAAAAGTTGTATGATGCTTGCAAGCGTAAAATCATACTTTCCTCCTACGACTAAATAGTACCATATAGAACTAATTATGTCAAGGTTCTATATGGAACTATTTTTTGGGATGTATTTGCACTGTTTTTTGACAAAGAACTTTGATACTCTTTTTCATTATTTGCACTTGAACTCGGATTTGTTATACTGTGAGAAGAGTTGTTTACAGAAAAGCGGTATCCGGTGAATTGCTCGGCAATTGAATTACCGAGGATTCCCGCTTATAATTCTAAAAAGACAGAAAGCCGGAGGCGGATATGAAAATATACGAATACGGAAACAAAGATGCATCGACAATTCTTATACAGCCGATAGATGAGAGAGACGTGACCTCACTCGAAAGTGAAGTCGCAGAGATAAAAAAATGTGTACCTGACAGCTTCTTACTTGTGGCATTTACGGTCAACGATTGGAATAAAGATCTTTCTCCATGGAAGGCACCGGCTGTGTTTGGCAAGGATGATTTCGGCGATGGTGCGCAAGGCACACTTGATGAGATTCTGAAATACTGTAAGGACAGTTCGAAGACTTATATTATCGGGGGATATTCCCTTGCCGGGCTTTTTGCGCTTTGGGCTGCCTGTCAAACCGATCTGTTTTACGGCGTTGCGGCGGCGTCTCCATCGATGTGGTTCCCGGGGTTTTTGGAATACGTGGAGAGAAACGACGAACAGCAGGTTACGGTCGGCAACACAGACATAGACGCATGCCAAGAAATCGATAGCGGTAATTGTGTGGAAGGAAGCTTGTGCGGGAGACAAGAAATAAAAATTGGCGAAGAAAAAAGCTTGAGTGGATGCCGAATAAAGAGTAAGCTTGTGTATTTAAGCGTTGGAGACAAAGAGGAAAAAGCGCGTAACCCGGTGCTGGCGAGTGTTGGAGACAGGATTCGCAAGGCTTATGAACTTTTCAGGAGTGAAGGTATTGATTCGGTCTTGGAAATCAATGAGGGAAATCACTTTCGGGATGCCGACCTTCGAACCGCAAAGGCATTTGCGTGGGTGATTCATCAGACAGCAAAAAGCCGGAACTGAGCTACTCAGATCAGACAGAGGGATGAGTTGCCCGAGTCAGACAACGAAAAGGCAGGACTAAGCTACTCGGATCTGACAAAGGGATGAGAGGGATGACAAGACTAAGTGCCCGGATTGCTTGGGAGCGAAACATACAGGAGGATGATGACTGTGACAATTGAAGAGAGAGCAGAAAAAGCAGTAGAACTAAAAAATTCCGGTGGATATAATTGTACGCAAGCGGTTACAGCAGCATTGGCCGATGAGACAAATCTAACTGAGGAACAATTAAAGAACCTGTCGGCCGGCTTTTGTGCCGGAATGGGTAACCTTGAGGCTACTTGCGGAGCACTTATCGGAGCCGTAATGGTGGCGGGAATGAAAACGGAAGGCAAGGGAACATTAAAAATCGCCCGTCAAATACAGGAGACCTTTAGAGAACGGTGCGGTGCGTTGAAATGCAGGGATTTAAAGACTGTCACGGACGGCAAACCCTTGTGTCCTTGCGAAGAATGCGTAAGAAACGCAGTGATGATCTACGGAGAAATCTTCCAATGATTGTCGAATTGAAAGTGATTCGCGCCCGGTGATCAGTGAGAAGCATTTAAGAAGCTAATAAGATTGTTGAATTGAAGAGTAATACACGCCCGGTGATCTATAGGAAGCATTTACGACGATTATAAGATTGTTGAATTGAAGAGTAATACACGCCCGGTGATCTGTGGGAAGCATTTAAGAAGCTTATAAGATTGTCAAAATGAATGGTAAATTCGCGTTTTCAATTAATTGGTCCAATACGAAATCAATCGCTTCTGTGGACGTAATTTTTTGATGATTTTTGATGATTTTGAATAAAAAATGGAAAAATACGTCCAATAGAAAATCGATGCTTGTTTTGGGCAAAAACACTTCAATTTCGTGGTCCACAGAGAGGATTCATTTCGTATTGGACGTAATTTTGCTAAACGCTTGTTTAAGTTGTTAAATCCGGCAAATTTGTTTGATTTGTCCGGAATCCAAGAATCATTGCAGATAGGAGACATGTCGGAATCCAAGGATCATTGCAGATAGGAGACATGTCGGAATCCAAGGATCATTGCAGATAGGAGACATGTCTGAATCCAAGGATCATTGCAGATAGGAGACATGTCGGAATCCAAGGATCATTGCAGATAGAAGACATGTCTGAATCCAAGGATCATTGCAGATAGGAGACAGCATCGGTAAATAGGGGATTGTAATGATTGACTTGTTTTGTAAGTCTAATCTGTTTATCAGGAGTGAGTTAACAAGAGGAAACATGATTATTTAAAGGAGAAAGAAAAATATGATACTTGCGATAGCAATTTTTTTGGTAGCGGCAATTAATCTCTGCTTGGGGATCCGCTCATTTATGGGGAAAGGATATCTTTTCAACAATGCTTTTATCCATGCGTCCGAGAAGGAACGTGAAACAATGGATAAGAAGCCGTATTACATTCAAAGCGGCGTTGTGTTTTGCTGCCTGAGCCTTTTGTTTTTTGTTATTGGGCTTGCAACACTTATGGAAAGCGACAAGATACTTCTGCTTGAGATTCCGATAATTGTCGGTGTAACAGTTTACGCAATCGTTTCTACAATAATCATAAACAAGAAGAAAAATGCTACCGAGGCTTGAGATGTGAAATCAAGCTCAAAAAGGGACTACCAAGGCTTGAGATGTGAAATCAAGCTCAAAGAGGGACTACCGAGGCCTGAGATGTGAAATCAAGCACAAAAAGGGACTACCGAGGCCTGAGATG
>JAILPE010000093.1 GCA_024699645.1 Lachnospiraceae bacterium | reverse complement strand
GTATCTGACGGCCGCCTGATCTGGGAAGGCTCTCTTGCCGCCGGCGAAAAGTTTAACGAGATCAGCGTTACATATCCTACCGACGCCTATGCCTTCAATTCCTCAAAAACAGTCACCAACGCTACAAGTACCGATTTTTCTCCAAAAGCAGTAACCAACGCTACAAGTACCGATTTTTCTTCAAAAACCGAGGACTATAACGGCAGCTACTCCTACTACGATGACACCGAAACAGGGTGTACTGCATCAGGCTTCATAGTCTCGATATTCACCGGTCTTTTTATGATAGTCGGTTCGCCGCTCGGCATAATCGCGATCATTTTTCTCATCCTGAAAAAGGTCAGAGGAAACTACAAAAACGGTTCAGGATTTGCTTCACAGCCTGCCACAAAGAAAAAGATCACGAGAACGCTCATCACATATTACCCCGAGTGTCCGAGCTGTGCGGCCCCCAGACCCGAAAATGCGGATAAGTGTGCATACTGCGGGCGAAGCTTTATAAAAAGTGAAGAGATCCTTGAAGAGAAAGAGATACCCAATCCCGAACAATACTCTAACGAGGGTACCTTCCGCTACGGAACGACTCCGAATACATATGTGCGTGTTCACGTTACACATATCCCGATTCCCCGCACCACAAGCAGAAGCTCATGTGCACATAGCTCGTGTGCCCACAGTTCATGTGCATGCGCCCATTCATGTGCGTGTGCCTGTGCATGTGCGTGTGCCGGCGGAGGCAGAGCCGGATGCTCTACAAAGGACTTCTACAACACGGATCTGAAGCTTAAACAGCTCAAACGCCGCGACAAAAAAATCACAAATCGTGAAATTCACGATTGACAACTGTTAAAATCATATGATAAACTGATTTTCATCTTAAAGTATTATGTTTTGAGGGGGACGAATATGTGGAGCAAAGCTAAAGATGCCGAATTAAAGGCTATCAAGACAAACGTTTTCTTGGAAAAAGGATATGAATTATTTTCTTCAAAAAGTATCGAATCGGTTACACTGTCCGATGTTGCAAAAGCAAGCGGCTACGGGATGGCCACTCTCTATCGCTATTTCGACAAAAAACCCGGATTCGTCATTGCCGTTGCCACGTGGAAGTGGTCAAACTTCCGGGCCGAAAATGAGAAGCGAATGAAAAAGAACTTCGACACTATGACCGCATACCGATTGTTTGAATTCTATCTGGATTCATTTCTCGAACTTTATCGCAGTCACAGGGATCTTTTGAGGTTTAATCAGTTCTTTAACATATTCATTAAATCAGAGAATATCGATCCCAAGACTCTCGAACCGTATAGCCTGATGATTGAAAAATACCATGAGCGTTTTCACCTTATTTATTTAAAAGCACTTGAGGATCACACCTTAAAGACCGATGTTCCCGAGCAGGAAATGTTTGAAACCACTCTTCATCTGATGCTTGCTGCGGTTACCCGCTATGCCGTAGGACTTGTATATAAGGCAGAACGAGAATCCGTTTCCCTTAAAGAACTTAATACGCTGAAAGATGCATTCATGCTCATGTATAAGGGCGAATCGGCTGAATAATAAGAGCACAGCAGAATCCTTAGGAGCACAACAGAATCTCAGAAACACAGCATGATCATAAACGCAAAAACCTCCGTCATTTCTGACGGAGGTTTCTGTTTTTGAGGTGTTATGAGGCTTATTAGTTGTTAAGCAAAATGTTGTTAAATACGCCCTCAAGGTATTCCTGCTTGCCCGATACGGGAACTGCGGGAGCTTTAAGCTCGGCAGCCTTAGCTGCAAGCTCTTCAAGAGTTGCGCTTCCGTTTCTGACCTTCTTGCCGAGTTCAGACTCGAAGGATGAATAACGCTCTTCAATGTTCTTCTCAAGTCTGCCGTCTTCAATGATGGCAGCTGCCTTCAAAAGACCGAATGCAAATGAATCCATACCGAGGATAAATGCATGGAACATATCCTCATATGTATTGCTGGGACGTCTGTTCTTCGAATCGAAGTTGATACCTACAGGAAGTCCGCCGTTCTTAACGATCTCATACATAGCAAGTGTTGTATCATATACATTGCTGGGGAAGCAGTCTGTATCCCAGCCGAGCATGATGTCGCCCTGATTAGCATCGATCGAGCCGAGCATGTTGTTGATACGACTGATGCGAAGCTCATGCTGGAATGTATGGCCTGCAAGTGTTGCATGGTTAGCTTCGATATTCATCATGAAGTCTTTGTCAAGTCCGTACTCTTTGAGGAATCCGATAGCTGTTGCAGCATCATAATCATACTGATGTTTCATGGGCTCCTTCGGCTTGGGCTCGATAAGGAACACGCCCTTGAAACCGATCTTGCGGCCGTAATCTCTGGCCATCTTCATAAGGTTTGCAATGTTCTCCTGCTCAAACTTAACCTTTGTGTTGAGGAGTGTCTCATAACCTTCTCTTCCGCCCCAGAAAACATATCCCTTACCGCCAAGCTTAACGGTAAGCTCG
>JAILPE010000056.1 GCA_024699645.1 Lachnospiraceae bacterium | reverse complement strand
GCATAAAAATAGGTGGCACCGCAGAGAGTTTATAATGACCCTGTCCTATTAATTTAGGACAGGGTATTTTTGTTTTCTCGTTAAGCTGTTCCGTGTAAAGTTGATTGCCGTTATAAAGCAGAACGCGGCGTTTGGAGGCTTAAAGGAGTTGTCACTTCAAGGTTCCGAATTGTAGGCAGGGGGTATCCTCATCAGGGTTTGAGAAAACCCCAAAACAGACAAGGCTCACACCGACACCGGGCCGGGCAAGGCAATCCCGGAAAAGCACACTTGCAAGCCTATCCTGGAAGAGTGTCCGCAAAAGTTGTGAGCAACACCAAGAGATCCCTCACAGCAGGGAGAAAGGACTCGATATGAGTAAAGAAATACCTTACAAAATTTACCTTGAAGAGCAGGAGATGCCCAAAGAGTGGTACAACGTGCGCGCTGACATGAAGAAAAAGCCCGCACCCCTTCTTAATCCCGGAACACATCAGCCCATGACTCTTGACGAGCTTTCGGGCGTATTCTGCAGAGAGCTTGCCGAGCAGGAGCTCAACGACACCGACGCATATATCGAGATCCCCGAGGAGATCAGGAATTTCTACAAGATGTATCGTCCTTCACCTCTTGTAAGAGCATACTGCCTTGAGAAGAAGCTCGGTACACCCGCACACATCTACTACAAATTCGAGGGTAACAATACATCGGGAAGCCACAAGCTCAATTCTGCGATCGCTCAGGCTTACTACGCTAAGAAACAGGGCCTTAAGGGCGTTACGACAGAGACGGGCGCAGGCCAGTGGGGAACAGCTCTTTCGATGGCTTGTTCATATTTCGACCTTGACTGCAAGGTATACATGGTTAAATGCTCGTATGAGCAGAAGCCTTTCAGACGCGAAGTAATGCGTACATACGGCGCAAGTGTTACCCCTTCGCCTTCTATGGAAACAAATATCGGACGTAAAATAAATGCCGAATTCCCCGGAACAACCGGATCTCTCGGATGTGCTATATCCGAAGCCGTTGAAGTGGCTGTTTCGACAGAAGGTTATCGTTACGTTCTCGGTTCGGTACTTTCTCAGGTACTCCTTCATCAGTCCGTTATCGGTCTTGAGACAAAGGCAGCACTCGACAAGTACGGTATCAAGGCTGATATGATCATCGGCTGCGCAGGCGGCGGATCGAACCTTGGCGGTCTTATGTCTCCCTTCATCGGAGAGATGCTTCGCGGTGAGGCGGATTACGAGATCATCGCCGTTGAGCCCGCTTCGTGCCCGAGCCTTACACGCGGTTCTTATGTATATGATTTCTGTGATACAGGTAAGGTTTGCCCTCTTGCAAAGATGTACACACTCGGCAGCGGTTTCATTCCTTCTGCAAATCATGCCGGCGGCCTTCGTTATCACGGCATGAGCTCCGTTGTTTCAGAGCTTTACGATCAGAAACTCATGAAGGCAAGATCTGTTGAGCAGACAGCAGTATTTGAGGCAGCACAGCAGTTTGCCAGAGTTGAAGGTATCCTTCCCGCACCCGAGAGCAGCCATGCGATCCGCGTAGCTATCGATGAAGCTTTGAAGTGCAAAGAGACAGGCGAAGCAAAGAACATCGTATTCGGTCTTACGGGAACAGGTTACTTCGATATGTATGCTTATGCGGCATACAACGACAAGAAAATGACGGACTACATCCCTACGGATGCAGAGATCGCTGCAAGCCTTGCAAAGACTCCCAAGTTCTGATAAGGTTTTCTGTGATATACAACCTCCTTACCGGCTCATCCGGTAGGGAGGTTTTTTATACAATATTATAAAAAAATGTAATGATCAGAAATGTTGCATATGAGTCGGCTTTTTTGGTATAATAGACAATGCATACAGAAAATTTTTGAAATGTCGTATGTGGTTCGGGAAAACGATAAAAAAAGGCGGTAAACCGCCTCTTAACAGGAGGAAAAATCAATGGCAAGTAAGTATGAAGGAACCCAGACACAGAAGAACCTTGAGGCAGCTTTTGCAGGAGAGTCCCAGGCACGTAACAAGTATACATATTTTGCTTCGAAGGCAAGAAAAGAAGGCTTTGAGCAGATAGCTGAGCTTTTTGAGCTTACAGCAAATAACGAGAAAGAGCATGCAAAGCTCTGGTTTAAGGAACTCGGCGGAATCGGAACCACAGCAGAGAATCTTCTCGCAGCAGCAGAAGGCGAGAACTTTGAGTGGACAGATATGTACGAGGGTTTCGCAAAGACTGCTGAGGAAGAGGGCTTTAAGGCACTCGCAGCCAAGTTCAGGGGCGTTGCTGCAATTGAGAAGAGACATGAGGAAAGATATCGTGCACTTCTTCACAATGTAGAGGCACAGGAAGTATTTAAGAAGAGTGAAGTTAAAGTTTGGGAGTGCCGTAACTGCGGTCATATCGTTGTCGGTACTTCGGCTCCCGCAGCTTGTCCCGTTTGTGCTCATCCTCAGAGCTATTTTGAGATCAGCGGAGATAATTATTGATCCCGAAATGATCAAAGCCGAATTGCCCGGTAATTCGTAATCCGGGGATCTGAAAATGTAAGTTATTTGAAAAGGTCCGAAACATTCTGTTCCGGACCTTTTTTCGCGCCCTTGCTCATTCACGCGCGCCCACTCCCGCCGACACACAATGCCTTTGTTCACGCCGCGACTGACGAGATATAGTAAATGCATACAATAAGAAAACAAAAACTGACGAAAACACAAATCGTGATATATATTCAACACAAAACGTGATGCGAAAAAATTTATTTGATAAATATGAATTATTTTCTTGACAATTATTGCAAATATGATACACTATGTTTGTGTTTACTTAACAGGCATGCAATTTTGTTATTTCAGGAGGATATACAGATGAATAAAAAAGAACTCCAAAGACAGGAGAGCAACAAACGTATCGTGGATGCAGCAGTTGTTGAGTTTTCAAAAAACAACTATCAGGTGGCTACACTTACCGATATAGCCATTAGAGCGGATGTCTCGAAAGGTCTTGTTACACTCAGATTTGGAAGTAAAGCCGGCCTTTTCCTGGAACTTATGACAGTGGTTTGTGAGAAAGAACTTGAATTTCCGGATAATAAAGTTGACAGTTTTGACGAAGCGGTCCTTGAGGTGGTAGCATACAGCAAATATCTTGCGAAAGAGAAGCCTATGATCGCTAAGCTTTTGTACAGATTTCTTGATTGTATCGATTATATTCCCGAAGACAGCCGTGAGGTTATGAGAGATCATGTAATGTCGTACAAAGTTGCAGATCATTTCGTTGCGGCAGCAAAGGCGGGAAAGATAAACAAGCATTTTGATGCGTACAGCGCACTCTGCTTCTTTATGTCGAACTGCCTGAGCATTTCCATCGCCACAGTAAATGCGGAAGTTGATTTCCTTGAAGATGAAAATTATCTGTTCATGCTTCCGCTTATCCTTAACCCCAAGAAGAAAAAGAAGTGATCTTCGCAGAGTTTATGTGAATTATCGAACCCCCTGCTTGCATTTTGACGGCAGGGGGTTGTATAATTCTACGGCGGAGGCACAATGAATCGATTTGTTAAATGGTTAAACAGAATCTCGATCAGGCGTAAGCTCTATATGATGCTTGCGCTATGTGTGTTTCTCCCGCTTTTTCTTACAGACTTCTTTTTCGTTTCGACGATCATCAGAACCGAGATGAACGAAGACGAAAGGATCATGAGTAATCTTACGGAATCTGTGAAATACACTCTTACCGATTATTGTGACTCGGCTTATGTCTTTATGAACAGTCTCGCGTCGGACAGAGCGATCGACCAGTTCGTTACCTCGGAATACGGATCCCCACTTAGCTTTTACGAGGAGCGATACCCGCTTGTGAGCAGAACACCTTTTGCAAATGACCGGTTTTCGGCAACGATCTATTTCACCAAAGAAGGTCTTATCAGCGGCGGCAGTTTCCAGGATATATCAAGGTATTATGACACCGAGTGGTATAAGGAATACATGAACACCCGCGATCGCTATGTTCTGCATGTTGATTACGAAAGGATATATTGGCGTTATCAAAGGGGAATATCGATCGTCAGCGTTTTTGATTTCTTCCACAAGAGCGAAAGCAAGGAAGACAAGCCTCTGATAAAGGTTGACATGAATTACAGCGATATCCAGCAGGCTATAGACAATTCGAATTATTCAAATGTTATCTATGTCTGCAACGATGACCGGATCGTTTTCTCAAACGATCAAAAGGGCGGTGTGACGACGCCTTTCTCGACGATCTCGAAGGAGGTTGCCGACGCTGCCGCATACAGATCGTCGTTTGCGATAATGGACAAGACCTTTGATATATACGTTATGGGCACCGAAAATATCATGGCGAAAACACTCAGGGAAAACGCGAAGCTCTTTATAACGCTTATACTGTTCAACCTGATAATACCGATATCCGTTTACAGGCTCTTCATAAAGTCGTTCGTTGACAGACTTCGTAAACTGACGGATTTCATCGAGGGAAATGACGCGAAGGCACTCGAAACCATAGGTACAAACGAGAACGGAGATGAGATCAGCAGGTTGACTCAGGCATATAACGATATGACCGTGAGAATAAATAACCTTATCGATAATGAATACAAAGAAAGGCTCAGGCGACAGGACGTTGATATAGCAAGACAGAGGGCCGAGCTTCATGCCCTTCATTCGCAGATCAATCCGCACTTCCTGTTTAATGCGCTTGAAAGCATAAGGATGCATTCGCTTCTGAAAAAGGAAAACGAGACTGCGAGAATGGTTGAAAAGCTTGCGATCATCCAGCGGCAGAATGTTGATTGGAGCGAGGACAGCATCCCCGTAAAAGACGAGATCAGATTTGTTGAGGCATATCTTGAACTACAGAAGTACCGTTTTGGGAACAAGCTGATCTACGACATAAGCGTTGATGAAGACTGCGAGGAGATCTTGGTGCCTAAGATCACTCTGGTCACATTTGTCGAAAATGCATGCATACACGGTATGGAGAACAAGACCTCTTCGTGTTATATATTTGTGAGAGTTTACAGGGAAGAGGGAGAACTTGTCCTCGAGGTTGAGGACACGGGCACCGGCATGCAGGAGGATGAGTGCAGGGAGCTGCTCAGCGACATAGAAAATGTTACGATGAACACTATCGAAGACAGAAAGAGTATCGGAATACTTAATGCAGCGCTCAGGCTCAAAATGCATACAGGAGACAGGGTAAAGTTTGAGATCGAAAGCGAACGGGGCGTCGGAACCATCGTCACGATCCGTTTGCCGATAACCGGAGAAGCCGGTAAGGAGGAATGATGTTAAAAGTTCTGCTTATTGATGATGAGACCGTTATCCTCGAAGGCCTGTCCATGATGATAGACTGGGAAAAAGAGGGACTTGAGATCGTCGGAACCGCAACGGACGGAATGGAAGCATTCCGCATGATCAGACAGCTTTCGCCCGATATCGTCATCACGGATATCAAGATGCCGAGACTTTCGGGTCTTGAGCTTATCGAACGTGTGCGCGAAAGAGGACAGAATCAGGTGAGCTTTATAGTGCTCACGGGATTCGACGATTTCTCGTATGTGCGTAAGGCGCTTAAGCTCGAAGCGGTTGATTATCTCCTTAAACCGGTCGAAAAGAAGGAACTGCTCGGGGCTCTTAAGAAAGCAACGCTTATACATGAAGAGATAAACAGATCAAAAGTCACCGACAGTGAGCTGCAAAGGGAAGTTCTCTTTCACAGCCTGATATCGCTGATAAACGGGAAAAATGACAACGCTTCACTCAATAATGTAAAGCAGTATCTCGGAAAAATGACCGGGGTCAGATATATATCGATCGAACTCAATGAAAACGACGAAGGCTTTGGAAAGGTGACCGTCGAGGAAAAGAGACGCATGCAGAAGCAGATGTATGCGGAATGTCTCGAATTCTCGGAGGATGAGTACAGGGTTCTTTTTGACGTGTCCTTAAGAGGCGCGAACTACGATGTCGGATTTATATACAGCGACGAGCTTTTGAAAGAAGGCGTGTCGGAGAAGGAATACCTTGAGAATTTCAGGGAGACACTCGACGAGAGACTGCAGTTCCCGGTCATATTCATTCCGGGAAGAAAGGTAGACGGTCTTGCGGATCTCGCCGTTTCGTGCAAATCAGTGGCAATGGCCGATTCGCTCAGAGACTGGAACGCCTATGAGGACGTTGACGAGGCAAAGCTCAGCAGCTTCATCAATAACGGTCTTGCCGTAGATAAAAATGATGTTGACGAACTTGTTAAAAGCGTTGCCCGAAACAGAAAAGAAGATATCCTGAGTCAGTCGGCGCGGCTTGTTGACAGCTTTCAGGGAATGGAGAACAGGTTTATCTCCATGATCATCGATTATCTTATATTCGGGCTTATCGGAACGGCCAGAGAGCTCGACAGTCAGATAGATCAGGAAGAGGTACTCAAATATATAAGCGGTTCCGTTTACGAAGAGATCGAGCTGAAAAGCGACAGCGAGAACCTCTCAAAAATCCTTGTTGACTACGCGGAGTACCTCGATGAGCTTCGTTCGAGCAATTCCGTCGGAATACTCAAGAGTATCGAAGACGACATAAGAACCAATTACAAGGATAATCTGACACTTAAGGAACTGGGAGCAAAATATTACATAAATGCCTCATATCTCGGACAGCTTTTTAAAGCAAAATACGGAATAACCTTTAAAGCGTTTTTGCATCACGTAAGGATCGAAAAAGCCGAGGAACTCCTCATTAACAGCGACATGAAGATGTATAGCGTGGCCGAGGCGGTCGGTTACAAAGACACTGATTATTTTATCGATCATTTTGTTGCTGAAAAAGGATGTACCCCGACCAAGTTCAGAAAAGACAATGCTAAAACTAACAAAAAGTGAGTTAGGCGATATAACTTTATTGGTTGGCGATAAAATTAGAAAACTAATAGAATCGTTGAGAGTTTACCCTATCTTTTCTAAAAATTCGTCAGGTAATGAAAAAAAACTGCCTATGATAGAATGTTGCCTGTAGTTATATACTACCAATATTTTAGAGGAGGCAACTATGAAAAAGTTAGTAGCATTATTACTTGTTTTAGCTATGGCTATGACTGCTCTTACAGCTTGCGGCAGCTCCGAAAAGGAAGCTACCGAGACAAAAGTCGACACAGCTAAAGACAACACAACAAAGACAGATGACACAGCAAAGCCTGCCGACACAACTGCTCCTGTAGTTGATAACACCACAGATACTGCTGCACCTGTTGATGAAGCACCCGCAGAGATTACAGATTTCACATTCTTTATCACAATGCCCGGCTCAGAGATCAACTCTGACAACGAGATTGCTGATATCATCGCTAAGAAGTACGGCGTAAGAGTTAAGGAAACTTGGCTTACAGGCCAGACAGCTTCCGAAGCAACCGGTACACTTATCGCTTCCGGTCAGTACACCGACTTCATCGATTCCGATGAAATGAACATGCTCGTTGACGCTGAAGCACTTGTTGCTCTTGATGATTACATCGATCAGTATCCTGAGTTCAGAGATACATGGTTCACTCCTGAAGAGTGGGAAAAATTCCGTCAACCCGATGGACATATCTACTGGATCAATCCTTTCGGAAACACAATGGGCAAGTCCAAAGCTACAACACATAACGACGAAGCATTCTGGATTCAGGTAAGAGTACTTGAGTGGGCAGGATATCCTCAGATCAAGACTATGGATCAGTACTTCGACGTGCTTGAGCGTTACATCGCAGCTAACCCCACAATGGACGACGGAACACCTAACATGGCTTACACCATCCTTTGTGAGGACTGGAGATACTTCTGTCTTGAGAACGCAGGTCAGTTCCTTGCAGGATATCCCAATGACGGTTCTGTAATCGTTAACAAGTCAAACATGACTATCGAAGATTACAACACATCAGCAGATACAAAGAAATACCTCCAGAAGCTCAACGAAGAGTACAACAAGGGCTTTGTTGATCCCGAGAGCTTCACACAGACATATGACGAGTACATCGCTAAGCTTTCAACCGGCCGCGTTCTCGGTATGGTAGATCAGTGGTGGGATTTCGCTTACACAGTAAACGATGTATTTAAGACACAGGGTCTTGACCTCAAGGGCTGCAACTATGTTCCCCTTGGTCTTACAACAGAAGAGGGCATGGTTAACAGATGGCATACATATGATGATACTGTAAACCAGGCATCAGGTATTGCAATCACAACATCATGTAAGGATCCCGATAAGGCATTCAAGTTCCTCGTTGACACAGCTATGGATCAGGAACTTCATGATCTCAGATTCTGGGGCGTTAAGGGCGTTGACTACGAAGTAGATGAGAACGGTCTCTACTATCGTACACCTGAGCAGAGAGCTCAGTGGGCTGATACTTCTTATCAGGCAGCTCATCGTTGCCAGTACAGCTACTTCCCTCAGTGGCATGGAACAAGCAGAGACGGCAAGAATGCCAACAAGCCTGAGGAACAGCCTTCAGAGTTCCAGCAGGATATGGCTCAGCCTCTTATCGACTGCCTTACAGCATACGGCGCAGGCAACTATCCCGATATGATCGGTTCTGTTCAGGAAGCTAACGGACCTTGGTTCCCGATGTACAGCTACTCTAACAACTTCACGACCGAGACACCCGGCGGACTTGCATGGGCACTTATGGGCGAGACAAAGCATGAGTGGTTACCTAAGGTAGTTATGGCATCTGATTTCGAAGCAACATGGAATGAGTACATGGAAGTTTACAATGCATGTAATCCTCAGGACTTCCTTGCTGAGATGCAGGCAATCCTTGATACTTTCAAATAATATTTAAGGGTAGCCAATCTGAAGTAAAAGCGAAGATTAACGTACAGTGAAAACTGTCAACGGATAAAGCTTTACATTTATGGGAGTGGTACAGATTTTCCGTTACCGGAAATCCGGTACCACTCCTTATTTGTTAAGAAATGACCCGCAAATCGGATCAAGGTTCAAAAATATCGGTGCGTGAGCTTTATGCACCGGATCTTCAGAGGAGAAAGCCATATGGCCAAGTCGGCAGCATCGGTCAATGCCATGCGCAGAGATCATAAATTCACATGGAAAGAGATCAAAAGGCAAAAAGTGCTTTTGATCATAGCCCTGGCTGTATTCATTTACGGTATTGTATTTTACTATCTGCCCCTTTTCGGATGGGCGATGGCATTTATCCAGTATAAGCCCAAGGGCGGAATATTCGGATCTGCATTTATCGGATTCGATAAATTCAAGTTTTTGTTTACAAATGAAAGCATAGGCTTCTGGCGTGTTATGCGAAACACGTTTTGCATGGGAGCGCTCAACCTCATTACATCAACGTTTATGGCAGTGCTTTTCGCCATCCTGCTTAATGAGATCAAGCCTAAGATTATTAAAAAACCGATTCAGACAATTTCATATCTGCCTCACTTCCTTTCATGGATCGTCGTTGTAGGAATCCTCCACAGCGCACTTTCGAGCACAGGTATTGTAAATGAGCTTCTGATGAAGTTCGGAATTGTTGATCAGGCAATCAACTTCTTTGCGTTTCCGGAATATTTCTGGGCCATAGTTGCATTTGCAAATGTATGGAAGGAAACAGGATGGAATGCGATCATCTACCTTTCGTCGATAACGTCGATAGACCCGACGCTTTACGAAGCGGCATCGATCGACGGAGCGGGCAGATGGGCGAAGATAAAATATATTACATTACCCGGTATCAAGCCTACCTTTATGATATTGCTCCTTATCAATGTGGGTAATATCCTTAATGCCGGTTTCGAAGTTCAGTACCTTCTCGGTAACGGACTTGTAAAGAAGGTCTCTGAGACCATAGACATTTTTGTACTTAAGTGGGGAATCAGCCAGAACGATTTCTCGCTCGGTACGGCCGCAGGTATCTTTAAGAGTGCGATAAGTATACTTCTCATCGTCCTTTGTAACGCATGGGCTAAACATGCGGGCGAAGAGAGATTGTTCTGATGGGGAGGTATAGACAGATGGAAAAAAAGATCAAACATAAAAAGCCGTTAAACGGATGGGATATAGCATTCAAGATATTCCTTGCAGTTTTTATGGTAGTGTTCCTTGTGGCAACACTGTATCCTGTTATCAATACGGTCGCCCTCTCGTTTAATGACGGTACCGACGCGGTAAGAGGTAATATCTACCTCTGGCCGAGAGTTTTCTCAACGAAGAGCTACAAAACGGTTCTCGCGATGGAAAACCTTCTTACGGGATTTAAGATATCCGTATTCAGAACTGTTTTGGGTACACTTACATCGCTGGTTGCAAATGCGCTCCTTGCGTTTGTTATAAGCCGTAAGCGCTTCCTCTTTTCATCACAGCTTTCGTTCTTCTATGTAATAACGATGTATGTCAACGGCGGACTTATCCCGACATTCATCCTTTACAAGAACCTTGGCCTTATGAGCAGCTTCGCGGTTTACTGGGTTCCGGGACTTATCAGTGCATGGAACATGCTTGTCCTTCGTACATACATGAAGGGTCTCTCGGAATCGCTTGAAGAATCGGCACAGCTTGACGGTGCAGGTTACTTCACGATATTTACAAGAATCATATCACCGCTCTGTAAACCTGTTTATGCAACGATCGCTCTGTTCGTTGCGGTAGGACAGTGGAACAACTGGTTTGATACGATGATCTATAACAGACTTGATACAAGTCTTACGGTTCTCCAGTACGAGCTCATGAAACTGCTTTCGTCAGTCATGCAGCAAAGCGGATCGGCAGAATCTGCCAAGAACTCGGCAAATACCATCACTCCGATCACAGTCCGTTCGGCAGCAACGGTTGTCACGATGTTACCTATCATCTGTGTATACCCGTTCCTGCAAAGGTATTTCGTAACGGGACTTACAATAGGTGGCGTGAAAGAGTGAGATCTGCAATACATAAAGAAAGGCTCGTGGTCTTTGATCACGGGCCTTTCTTTTAATATGAGTTATACATAAGCGTTTGAGTGCTATGGTATAAATCTTTGTCTGCCGGGGCATAAACGTTTGCCGCTATGACATAAACATTTGAGTGCTGTTATTTTATAAGCAGATTGCTGTATGCCTTAAGGGCTCCGGTGCAGTCGCCCGAGAGAACTTTTGTTGCGAGAACTTTGCCGAGCTGTACACCTTCCTGATCGAAGCTGTTGAGGTTCCATGCAAAGCCTTGGAACATGATCTTGTTCTCGAAGTGAGAGAGAAGAGCTCCGAGTGCTTCGGGAGTAAACTTGTCGCCGTATATAAGCGATGAAGGACGACCTCCGTCGAAACGCTTGTTGGGATTCTCGTCATCCTTTCCGCAGGCGAACGCAACAATCTGTGCTGCAAGGTTTGCACAAAGCTTTGCGCGTGATGTGCTGCCTTTTACGTCGAAATCAAGGTTGCCCTGGTTGTTCGAGAAGCCGACAAACTGAAGAGGAACGATGTCGGTTCCCTGATGGAGCAGCTGGTAGAAGGAATGTTGACCGTTTGTACCGGGCTCGCCGAAGAGTACGGGGCCTGTTTTGTAGTTGACGGGTTCACCGAATCTGTTTACGGATTTGCCGTTTGATTCCATGTCAGCCTGCTGAAGGTGAGCAGGGAAACGTGACAAGCCCTGAGCATAAGGAAGAACTGCGGTCGTACCGTAGCCGAGTACGTTTCTTTCCCAAATTCCGATGAGTGCATCGAGAAGAGTGGGGTTCTTTCTGATGTCGCATTCCTTCGCAAGAGCGTCCTGCGTGGTCGCGCCCTGAAGGAATCTGTCGAAGATAAAGCTGCCGATAGCGAGTGAAAGAACTGCTCCGCCGACAGCTGAAGTGGAGGAGTAACGTCCTCCGATATAGTCGTCAATATAAAACGAATCAAGGAAATCCTTGCTGTTTGCAATGGGGGAAGTTTTGCTCGTAACAGCGATCATATGCTTTGCGGGATCGAGCTTTGCATTCTTCAGCATATTTCTGACAAGTGTCTCGTTCGTGAGGGTCTCAAGTGTTGTACCCGACTTTGAAACGAGGATAAAGAGTGTCTCGGAAAGGTCGATGCCGCTGAGCACGCCGTATGCATCGTCGGGATCGACATTGCTGATGAAATAAGCCTTCATGCGGAGCATGTCTTTTTGACGCGCATAATTCTCAAGTGCAAGGTAGATGGCGCGGGGACCGAGGTCGCTGCCGCCGATACCGATCTGTACAACGTTTTTGAAGGGGCCTTTTTCACCTGCGATCTCTCCGCTGTGTACTTTCTTTGAAAACTGGATTATACGACTTTGCTGTTCAAGGTAAAACGAACGCTTATCTTCTCCCTCGACAACAACTCTGTCGCCTAAGAGGCCGCGGGTCATGTGGTGAAGAACAAGTCGCTTTTCTCCGGTGTTTATCATTTCTCCGTTATAGAGTGCTGCGTATTTGTCGATAAGCTGCGTTTCGTCGGCAAGTTCCTGAAGAACGTCGATAACTTCATCGTTAACGAGTTTTGCCGCATAGTTGTATGTGAGTCCGTTCGTCATTGGAACGGAGTACTGTGCAACACGCTTGGCACCGTCTTCTCCGCCGAGGAGTTCTTTGAGGGGAGCAACGCTTCCTTTGAGCTTTTCGAGTTTTTGAAATGATTTAAGCTTATCAAGATTAGTCCAATTTATCATAAGCAACCTCCGAATTTATATGAGCCGGTATACGGCCGACATCACTGTTATCGTTCCGCGCGGAACATGTTCAATTGATTATACTTTATGGGAACCGCGATATCAAGGGAGAAAAAAGAAGGACCGTGCAGTACGGGGAAAACGGAGTGACGGCGGCTGCTCAAAAAAGAGGGACCATACCTGCCCGGAGTATCGGCGGCGGGTGGGAAAAAATTACCCGGAGCCCTGTAAAGGGTTCCGGGTAAAGCAGGGTCAGATTATTTAAGTGCTACTTTTAATACATTAAGATTGTTTTCCATAACGGAGAGATATGTTGTACCGTTCTTGATATCTTCCGATGTTGTCGACTGAAGGGAGTCGAGTGTAAGAATACTCTGATCTTTTGATTTTGAGTTGCTTACGATCGTCTTGGCAATCTTTTGATCTGATTTCTCAATCGTGAATACGGAGTGAAGTGAGAGCTCGTCGACCTTTCCGGCAAGGAATGAGATCGTCTCGAAGCTTGCTTCCGTTTCAGCCGAACAGCCGACAAATGCAGCGTAGTATTTGAGACCGTAATCATCAACAAGATAGCGGAACGGGAAGCGGTCACCGAAGAGAACAGTCTTTACAGAGGCGGCGTCAACGGCTGCCTTGTAGTCGGCGTCGAGCTTGTTGAGCTTTTCGATATAGGCGTCGGTGTTCTTCTTATATGTTGAAGCGTTTTCGGGGTCAAGTTTCTGAAGTGACTTTGAAATGGTCATTACGAGACTTGAAGTGTTCCTGAGTGAGAGCCATACATGCTCGTCGTACTCAACTTCGCCTTCTTCGTGCTCGTGGTGGTGCTCGTGCTCGTGATCATGATCCTCGTCCTCATCGTGGTCATGATCCTCGTCCTCATCGTGGTCATGATCCTCGCCCTCATCGTGGTCGTGGTCGTGATCTTCATCCTCATCGTGGTCATGATCGTGATCATGATCCTCGTCCTCGTCGTGGTCGTGGTCGTGATCGTGGTTGTGAGCGGATTCCTGCATTCCTTCTACCATTTCTTCCTCTTTTACGGAATCACCGAGTGATTCGAGAAGATTGATGACAGACATATTTTTGTTTGATGCTGTTTTTATGGTGTCTTCTACCCAACCGTCAGACTCGCCGCCGACATAAATGAACATGTCGCAGGAGGATATCTTGAGAATATCGCTTGCGGTGGGCTGGTAGCTGTGGAGGTCAACTCCGTTATCAAGAAGAAGAGTTACTTCGGCCTTTCCGGGGTTGTCACCGAGAATACTCTGAACCCAGTCATATTCGGGAAATATGGTCGTAACAATCTGCAGTTTTTTTGAATCGGAGCCGGTTGCTTTATCTTTTGCGTCGGAACTGCAACCTGAAAGACATCCGATAATGTAAATAAGCGCTATTACAAGAGCGATAGCTTTTTTTGTCTTAAACATAGCTTCTTTATCATGTCCGATGTGTAAAATCGGAACATTTTCCTTTCATAGATTTTGTCAATATATTTCTATCAGTCGCGCACTTGCCGGCATAGTGACGTGACCGGTTAAAAACAAGAACAATTCTCAATTATATTCATGACTTGTTTTTTGTCAAGTAATTTGCAACAAATTTGCAAATTGCAGTACGGGCATGAAACGATACAGGCTTTTAAGATTTTGTATAAAGTGGTATAATAAGTTTCTACTTGATGATGTAACCGGTCGAAGGAAGATCAAAAACAAAAACGGAGGATTTAAGGAATGAGAAAAGGGGTAAAGGGAATTTTGATAATAGTTATAAGCGCAGCGGCTTTTGCTGTGCTGGATCTTCCGATACGTTTCTCAGGTTTTATGGTAATTCCTCCATATATAGGGCTTAAGAATGCGGTCGCGCCGACCGCGGGACTTTTATTCGGACCATGGGGAGTGATCGGATCGCTCATAGGAGCCGTGATCTGCGGAGTACTTGACGATGCCGCCGCATGGATGCAGATCGTCTACGAGATGATCACGATAGTGATCGAGGGTATGGGAATGTGGCTCCTGTGGCATGCTTTTACAGCCAATCATAAGGTGCGCTTCAAGCAGAGTATCGATCTCGTGAGATACTTGGCGATCTGCATAGGACTTTCACTTGCAAGCGCGGCACTAAGCTTTGTGTTCGGTGAAAGCATCCATTTCCTGGCAGTATTTATGGCATATGTGATGACGGCTGTCCTTATCGGGATACCTTCGATCATCATTTACGGCGGAATCATGTGTCAGTTCCCGATCATACCGCGCTGGTGCGTGAGAGTACATGATATTGAATGTGATGTAGAAGCGACGGACGAGAGCTTTATCGAGCTCAATGATAAGGTCGAAGGGCTCACGACACAGCTCGGACTCTCAAAGAAAAGAATTTTTGAGATACTCAATACAATAGAAGAGGTTTATCTTCGTATCAGGAACAATGAGCCGGAAGAGAACGTGCATATAACGATCGATTGCGAAGAAACACTTTCGATCATGTTCGAATATAAAGGAAGAAAGATCAATCCGCTCCAAATCTCAGCAGACGAGGATCTTGTCGCTCTGATCGGACTCAAGCTTATTGAACACAGGGCGATAAGGACAAGCTACAAATATGTAACGCAGACAAACAGGGTGATCATCGTTCTGTAACCGCAAACAGCGTAAAAGAGCTTTTAGGATAGGAGTGCAGACTTGAAACTCAACAGAACATCCATAAAAAAACAGATCGGCCGGCTGATAATATTTACTGCCGTCATGGCGCTTATATTTACAAGTGTGAGCGGTATCATAACCATGTACTCCATTAAAGAGGAAAGCGCGGGGTCGCTTACAGATCAGTTGAGAGAAACGGTCGACGGTGTTGTTGACGGGAAATCGAATCTTGCGGATTCGCGACTCGGTCTTTATTCGGATTATATTTTGATTCTGTCGGATATGATCTCCGATATGTGCGATAATCCGGACAGATTCACGCCCGAGGAGGTGTTGCCTCCGGATGCGGTCATGGAAAACATCCTTTCCATGCAGAGATATTTTACGTCCACGGATGTAAAGAGGGAAGACGTTCTCGATGAACTGTGTCTTTTCGGCAACTTGGAAGGACCGTGGAAATCGATAATCAATAAGCATGAAGACGTTATAACAAATATTTATCTTGCCACGGATAAGCTCATGGTCTGTTGCGATAAGAATGCAAATCTTGCCGAACTTGCCCCGGACGGAGAGTCATATTACGATTATCGTGATATGAGCTGGTATAAAAAAGCTATGAACGGAGACGGTAAAGCAGTTTTCCAGAAGAGCTACCTTGATTCTTACGGACGGGGACTTATGACGAGCTGCAGTGCTCCGTTTTATAAAAACGGCAAGCGCGCGGGTGTTGTGAGTATGGACATTCTGATCACAGACCTCAACAACAGTATTATCGATGTGAGCTTCGGAGCGGGAAGCTTTGCTTTCCTCGTTGATGAAGACGGAGACATAATAGCATCTCCGTACATGAAGAGAAATTCGAATGATTTCCTGAATATAAAAAAATCGAAATTCGTGGACGAGGAGATTGCGAAGAGAATGCTTGCCGGTGAGCGCGGAGTCGACAGAACATCGGATGGGATCTATTACGCATATGCACCGATCAGATCTACGGGATGGGAGCTCGGAATAAGCATTCCCGAGTCGTTGATACTCGAACCGATCAACCGGATGAACGACAGTATCAGGCTCACTATTGTCGGATTCATAATAATATTCGTCTTTGTTGTTGCAATCGTGTGTTTATATGGGTTGCGTCTCGCAAAACGCTTTACGGAACCGATCATAGCTCTCGAGAAGGACGTCGAAGTAATCTCGGGCGGCAATCTTGAACACAGGGCTCAGATCAGGGCCAATAACGAACTCGGGGATCTCGCCACTTGTGTGAACAAGATGGCGGTTTCTCTGGACCAATATATTAACGACCTGACGAAGGTCACGGCTGAGAAGGAAAGAATCGGAGCAGAGATAGACGTTGCAACGCATATACAGTCATCCATGCTTCCGAGCGTTTTTCCGGCATTCCCGGGCAGAAAGGAATTTGATGTATTTGCGTCAATGACACCCGCAAAAGAGGTCGGGGGCGATTTTTATGACTTCTTTATGGTCGATGATTCGCACGTGGCATTTGTTATTGCCGACGTTTCCGGAAAGGGTGTTCCCGCCGCGATGTTTATGGTGATCGGTAAGACTCTTATCAAGGATCATACGACTCCCGGCACGGATCTTGAAACGGTATTTAGGGAAGTTAATAACGTACTTTGTGAAGGCAACAGTGAAAATATGTTCATTACGGCATTTGAAGGCGTGCTCGATCTTAAGACGGGTGAGCTGCGGTTTATAAATGCCGGACATGAAATGCCGTTTATTTACAGGAAAAACGGTTTGTTTGAGGTATATCCCACGAAGGCATGCTTTGTACTCGCCGGAGTGGAGAATATGATATACAAGGGTGGTTCGTGCATTCTTGAGCCCGGGGATAAGGTATTCCTGTACACGGACGGGGTAACCGAGGCTATGAATGCAAACAACGAACTTTACGGTATGGGGCGTCTGAGTGAAATCCTCAAGACAGTCGGAGATAAAAGACCCGACGAAATACTGCCTGCGATCAAGGCGGATATTGATGTTTTTGTTAAAGACGCGCCTCAATTTGATGATATCGCGATGCTATGTATCGAATACAGGGAGAGAATGGCAAAGTGATACATCCTTTATGGGCGAAAAGCCCACAGCGCTATGCGCAGAAGGAGGTGCTTTATGTTCGTTTATATGCTTTTATGTGACGGATTTGAAGAGTCTGAGGCTATCGTTACAGCGGATATCCTCGCAAGAGGGGGAATCGGTGTCAAGTTTGTTTCGCCTTACGGAAAGTTTAAGGCAGTCGGCTCTCACGGTTATGTTGTCGAGGTGAACGACAGGTTCGCAAATCCCGATGATTATGATTCGCGTTTTGATGATGCCGATGCTGTCGTTCTTCCCGGTGGAAAGATCGGAACGGAGAATCTTAAGGCAAGCGTCGCAGTTAAGAAGATGGTCAGAGAATACAGCGATTCGGGAAAGGTCGTTGCTGCGATCTGTGCCGCACCTACGGTACTCGGGGCAGCAGGACTTCTCAGTGATAAAAAATACACCTGTTATCCCGGATTTGAATCGGGTATCAGGAATGCCGAATACACAGCCTCTCCGTGTGAGACTGACGGCAATATCGTTACCGGAAAATCCATGGGATGTGCGACTCAGTTCGGACTCGGACTTCTTAAAAAGCTTAAAGGCGAAGAGGTTTGCAAGGCTGTCGAGGAAGGCATTGTAAGATCGTAAACGATTTTTGGTTGGTCGGGTTGACTTGACCGAAGCGGAGTGATATACTTCATGATACGAACGAACGTTCGAGAAATCGTAAACGTTGATATAAGCGTTAAAGGCTCTGTTCAATGGGCGCGGCGGACGTATGTTTGAATATATCGGAAGCGGATGTGAGTAAATGTCGGATCGGGAAGAACGGATCAGAACCTATGTTGCAATCGATCTTAAGTCATTTTATGCTTCTGTCGAGTGTGTCGACAGGGGCTTTGATCCTTTGGGCGTTAATCTTGTTGTTGCCGATCCGGAGCGTACCGAAAAAACAATCTGCCTGGCCGTTTCGCCGTCCCTTAAGGCGTACGGGATATCAGGAAGGGCGAGGCTTTTTGAAGTAGTTGAAAAAGTAAAGCTTATAAATGCAAAGCGTCGTGCCGCCGCACCGAACAAGACCCTCACAGGAAGCTCGTATATCGATGCACAGCTCAAGGCGGACAAGACGCTCGCGGTTGATTATGTCACAGCCCCTCCCCGAATGGGAAGGTATGTTGAGATGAGCCGCAAGATCTGCGGTATATACAGAAAATTTATTTCACCCGAGGATATACACGTTTATTCTGTGGATGAGATATTTGCGGATGTGACCGATTATCTGAAATTCTACGGGGTCACCGCAAGAGAACTTACGATGCGGATGATCCGGGCGGTCCTTGAGGAGACCGGTATCACGGCGACTGCAGGGATCGGTTCAAACATGTTCCTGTGCAAGATCGCCATGGATATCGTGGCAAAACATATGGAGCCCGACGCTGACGGCGTGAGGCTTGCGGAGCTCGATGAGATGAGCTTCAGAAAAACACTCTGGACTCACAAGCCGATCACTGATTTTTGGATGATCGGAAGGGGAATAGCGAGAAGGCTTGAGAACCTCGGGATTTATACCATGGGCGACATAGCGCGATGTTCCATAGGAAAGCCGGGAGATTTTTATAACGAGGAACTGCTTTACAAGACATTCGGTGTCAACGCGCAGCTCATCATCGATCATGCTTGGGGGTATGAACCGTGTACGATCGCGGCAGTCAAGGCTTGCAAACCCAAATCGAAGAGCTTGAGCACAGGACAGGTGCTCAAAGAGCCTTATCCGTTTGATAAGGCAAGGATCGTCATCAGGGAGATGGCTGACAAGCTGGTGCTTGAACTGGTGGAAAAGGGTTATGAGACCGACAGGATTGTCATTGATATAGGATATGATACGGAAAATATATCGATCGAAGGTGTCGCCTACGAGGGAGATGTCGTGAGAGATTACTACGGGCGCATGACCCCGGCACCCGCTCACGCAACGGTGTCACTCGGTTGTTATACATGTTCGTCGCGGCTTATCTGCGACGCGGTAGCGGAAGCGTTTGACAGAATCGCGAATCCTGCACTTACGGTTCGCCGCCTGAATATTGCGGCCGGAGATCTCGTGGGGCGCGATGAGACCGAGAGTATGAACGGGGCTGCCCGGTGCGAAGGAGGAGAAGGCGGGGAAAGTGAGGCCACATACGAACAGATGAGCTTCTTTGATATCCACGGGGCACAGGACGAGAAGAGCATGGCGACCGCCCGGGCGGAAGAAAAGGAAAAAAAGGCGAAGGAAAAAGAGTACAGTCTCCAAAAGGCCGTTGTAAATTTACAGAAACGTTACGGAAAAAATGCAGTGCTTAAAGGAATGAACCTTGAGGAGGGAGCGACCGCCATTGAGAGAAACGGTCAGATCGGCGGTCACAGGGCATAATGATCTATTTTTTTATGAAAGAAAAGGACCCGCATGAGTATGACGATATGCTTAATATGCCATACCCTTATGTGAGTGCGCATAAAAGGATGGATCTTTTGCAGCGTGCAAATCAGTTCGCACCCTTTGCGGGGGTGGGACATCTTGATTCTCACGACGGAATGGAGGACCCGGAAAACGGGGAGGAAGGGAACGATAAGGAGAAGTGATGAGCGGGATCAGCGGAATATGGTACGAAAAGTTAAAGGATCAGTTTAACATGCCTTATTATAAGGAACTTTATACTTTTATCCGTGAGGAATATACGAGGGGACCCGTGTATCCGCCGGCCGAGGATATTTTCAACGCATTTCACTATACGCCTTTTGAAAAAGTAAAGTGCGTGATACTGGGGCAGGACCCCTATCATGAACCCGGTCAGGCACACGGGCTCTGTTTTTCTGTGCGTCCGGGAGTACCTGCGCCTACTTCACTTGTGAATATCTATAAAGAACTTAAGGATGATCTTTCATGCAAAATCCCCAATAACGGTTATCTCGAAAAATGGGCGCGGGAGGGTGTGCTCCTTTTGAACACGTGCCTTACCGTCAGGGCTCATCAGGCCAATTCTCATAACGGGCACGGCTGGGAAAAGTTCACCGATGCCGTGATAAAGGCTGTTGACAGCAAGCCCGAACCTGTTGTCTTTATGTTGTGGGGATCACCTGCGGGAAGGAAGAGCGAGCTCCTTGAAAACAGGTCGCATCTTGTGCTGAAAGCTCCTCATCCGAGCCCTTTGTCGGCATTCAGGGGGTTCTTCGGTTGCAAACATTTCTCTGCGGCAAACAGATATCTTGAGGAGCACGGACTCACGCCCGTTGACTGGCAGATAGAGGATATTTGAAAGAAAGTGAAATAGATACGAATTTGTAGTATAATGATTCAGATGCAGATATTAAGAAAACTGCGGATGTGCCCCACAGCGCGGCATGTCGGATACTCTGCGGAAAACATAAACGAGACTTGAATGAAAGGATAAAAAAATGGCAGGTTCTGTTTTTGGAAAATTTTTCACATGCACGGCATGGGGAGATGCATATACACAGGGAATAGGCGCAGTTGTTGACGGTGTTCCCGCGGGTCTTAAGATCACGGAGAACGATATCCAGCAATATCTCAACAGACGCAGAGTATGGGCGGCTTCCGTTCCCGCAAAGCGTCATGAGAGTGATTTCGTAACGATCGCCTCGGGCCTTGAAAACGGCATTACGACAGGAGGACCGGTATCACTCACGATCATGAACAGCGCGGTTAAGGAAAAGGCATCCGGATCGATACCCGGAACGATCAGACCCGGACAGGGCGATATTGCCATGTCTGCGAAGTACGGCGCTACGACAGAAAAAGTCTCACTTTATCCTTCGCGTATACAGTCGGCTATAACGGCAGCGGGTTCGATCGCGGTTAAGATACTTAAAGAGATCGGTGTAGGTTTCTGCACATATGTAAGCTCTGTAGGTCCCGTGTCGATCGCGTATTCAAACTGTTCGGTCGATGCACTCAAAAAAAGTCCTTTGCTCATGCCCGACCCCGAGGCAAGTGCAAAAGCTCTCGAATATGCAAAGAGCGTTGCGGCGGATCACGATTCTGCGGGAAGTACGGTTGAAGTGGTTGTGACCGGTATGCCCGCCGGAATAGGCGAGCCTTTATTCGGATCGCTTTCTGCACAGATCGCAAGCGCGGTCATGTCGATCGAGTCGGTTGCAGGCGTTGAATTCGGAGACGGCATTAAGTCAAGCACGAGGAAGGGAAGCGAGGACTGTGACTCATTTGCGTTCGGCGAGGAGATCAAAAAGCTCTCAAATCATACGGGCGGCATAGAAGGCGGAATGAGCGACGGTTCGGAGATTATCGTAAGAGCCGCATTAAGACCCGATCCTTGGGCAGGACAGGATATTGAAACAGTTAACGTTCACGGAACGCCCGTTTCACTTTCGGCAAGGGAAGCATACGATGTCGTTACGGCACCGAGACTTTGCGTTGTGATTGAGTCGGTTGTGGCTATGGCGATCGTAGACAGGCTCTTTGAAAACATGAGCGCCAGGATAGAAAACGTAAAGAGATTTTACGACAAGCAGTAATAAGCGGGTTTGTGAGGGGGATCTGAAGACACGAAAAGACTGAGAGGTCCGACAGAGCCTTCACTGACGAAAAGTAAAGTATTTTTGTGAGAAGGCATTACAGATGAAAAAGATCATCAACACATTGCGATACGGAAAAGCAAAGACCAAGACGTTCATCATTTCGGTCTTTGTTTTGATGGTTGTCGCAATCGTGATAGGGATCATAGGCATTAACTCGATGAATATCATCATGCTTGGGATTTCAATGGTGCTGTTCATCGTCTGTATTGTAATGGTGTTTAAGCTCGAAGGCGCGACCGCAAACGTAGACGACAAAGAAGAGGCACGCGCACAACGCAGCGACGGCGGACGTTCCGGAGAAAGAGGAGCACGAAGCGGACGCAGCGAGGAAGCAGCCCCGCGAGGCGGACGCAGCGAGGAAGCAGCAGAACGAAGCGGACGCGGAGAGGAAGATGCACAAAAAAGTGAAAGCCCCGAAACGCGAAGAGCCGCGGAAGAAAAACTCATAAAAACACTTCGCGGAAAAACGAGAGGCCCAAAAACGATCAGGGCTCAGATGGAGCGCAAGCTTCTCTCCGAGATAATCAAAGCCAATGAGCGAAGTGCCGTGATCAATAAAAAGACATACGAAAAGCGTATGAAACAGGCGGTTAAAGCACGCAGCGGAAAAGAGCCGCGTGGCGAAGAAGAACGCACCGAACGTGATAATATACAGGTAAGAACGGCGGGACAGGAAAAAAAGACGGATTACAAGGCCTATACGAAGAATGAGATCAGAAGGCTGCGTAAAGTCTATAAATTCCCCAAAGATGCATGCAGGATCATTATCGATTCGTGCAAAAGCCTTGCAATCGACCATGCGCCCGCGCTGTTCTGGGTCAAAAAAGGCAGGATAAATCTCCTGATATTTGAAGAGTCCGCAAGGTGTGAAACGATGTCAATGAACAACACGAATGTTTCATATAAGAAAAACGTTCGTGAAGACGAGATAATCAAATATAATTCGATGCGCGAAATGGGCGTATACAAAGATTTTGAAGATATGATGCCGACGTTCTCGATCCACGGGGGAGCGGCAGGTAACGAGTATTACAAGAATCTTTATGTCATCGGAAAGGACCTTGAGGTAACACCGCGTTCACTGCGAACGCTCATGACGCAGTTTGACTTTAAGATAAAGATATTTGACAGTCTCGGTGTAAAGGGAAACTATTCGGAATACTTCCAAAAGGCCTACGAACAGAGGGTAATGTGGACCGACGGAGTGATCTCACAGAATCAGTACCAGAACAATATCCGTGATATTTTGCAGTCAATGGTTGATGATGAATCGATCATACGTTATGATTTTATGGAAGATCTGGCAAGAATGGTTCATCACAGGCTGATCACGGATGAGTATGCCGAGTTTTATAAAAATAAGAGGCTTTGACAGCTAAAAAAAAATAAGAGGCTTTGACTGCTTGATAAACAGAGCTGTCGGATCGTAAAAGTGATCCGTGAAAACAGGAGCCGAAAGAATGTGGGGTTTATACATGGAAAACAAAGAGAAAAACGAAGATGAGATGATCGTTGAAAAAGAGGCACAGGCCTCGGCGGAGCCTGCAGCGGAGGCAGCGGGCGAGAACGCAGGGGTTGGTGACGAACCCACTCCTTTCGAGATACTCGACAGATTCCTTGACGCAAGGACAGCAAAGGAAAAGATAGAGATACTCAGTGAGAATTCATCACATATAGATGAGAGACTGATCGGAAACATCGAAGCGTCACTCGACCTTCCCGGAGGGGACGGAACGCTCTGGCAGAGGATAGAGTACGTTATGTACTGCCTTCGTACAAAGAGCCGCTTTGAAACGGACAGGCTCAGATAAAGCTGTCGGCATAAGCGTTGAAGCGGCAGAAAATGCAACAGAAGTAATAAAGGGGAAATTTACCTTATGATCCTAACATGTAATAATATAAGTAAAGCTTACGGCACGGATGAGATACTGCGTGACGTGAGCTTCGTTCTTAACGAGAGGGAAAAGATGGCTGTTGTCGGAATAAACGGCGCGGGCAAATCGACCCTCCTCAAAATTATAGCCGGTGAGCTGTCGGCGGACAGCGGGAGTGTGATCAAGGGCAAGGATGTCACCATCGGCTACCTTTCACAGCAGCAGGGACTTACGAGCGGCAACACGATAAGGGACGAGGTTATGTCCGTTAAGGCCGATGTTTTCGCGCTCGAGAGAAATATGAGACGCTGTGAAGAAGAGATGAAAAACGTTCACGGCGAAGAGCTTGAAAGGATGCTTTCCACATACAACAGGTTGACCCATGAATTTGAAATGAAAAACGGTTATGCCATCCGCAGCGAGATCAACGGAGTGCTCAACGGTCTCGGATTCGGAAACTGCAGGGTTGAGGGATCACTCGACGACGGCACGGATTCCGACGATTTTTCGGCCATAGTCGATACGCTTTCGGGAGGTCAGAAGACGAGAGTGGCGCTTTCGAAGCTGCTTCTTTCACAGCCCGACATAATCATGCTCGACGAGCCGACGAACCACCTTGACATGAGGTCTGTCGAATGGCTCGAATCATTCCTTGCAAACTATAAGGGCGCAGTTATCATCGTAGCCCATGACAGATATTTCCTTGACAGGATCGCCACCAAGGTCCTTGAAATCGAGAACGGTAAGGGACGTGTCTATACAGGCAATTTTTCGGCCTATTCCGAGAAGAAGAAGGCGGTTCGCGCCGATGAGCTCAAAGCTTATCTGAACCAGCAAAAAGATATCGAGCACCAGGAAAAGGTCATCGCAACGCTTAAGTCGTATAACCGTGAAAAGTCCATAAAGAGAGCCGAATCACGCGAAAAGATGCTTGCAAAGACGGAACGCCTCGAGCGCCCCACAGAGCTTGATGACAAGATGAACCTGAGGTTCAGACCCTGCAGCGAGAGCGGCAACGATGTACTTGATGTTAAGGGACTTTCGAAGAGCTTTGACGGCAACGAGTTGTTTAAGAACGTAGATTTTCTCGTTAAGCGCGGCGACAGAGTCGGAATCATAGGCGACAACGGAACGGGAAAAACGACTCTTCTGAAGATCATTTGTCGCAAGCTTGCACCTGATACAGGCACGATAAGGCTCGGAACGAACGTCAAGATCGGATATTACGATCAGGAACACCACGTTCTTGACCCCGACAATACGATATTTGAAGAGATCAGTGATACATATCCCGATATGGACAACACGAGGATCAGAAACCTCCTTGCGGCATTTCTGTTCAAGGGTGACGATGCGTTCAAGCTCATCCGTGACATTTCGGGCGGTGAGAAGGCAAGAGTGTCGCTTGCAAAGCTGATGCTTTCGGATGCGAACCTTCTTATCCTCGACGAGCCGACCAACCACCTCGATATCGTTTCGAAGGAACTTCTTGAGGAGGCGGTCAGCGGGTACGGCGGAACTGTTATTTTCGTTTCTCATGACAGATATTTCATAAATAAGACCGCAACGAGGATCATGGAAATCACTGCCGACGGAGTTACAGGCTTCGAAGGAAATTACGAGTACTATGTTGAAAAACGTGACGAGGTGATCGCCGCCATGCGCGCATCCGGCGCCTATACCACGAATTGCGCAGGCACGGCAAAGACCCAAAACACAACAGCTTCGGCCGGACCTGCAACGCAGGTGAGTTCGGGACGTTCGGAATGGGAAGAAAAAAAGAGGCTTACCGGAGAACGAAGAAAGCTTGAAAATGATATAGCAAAGTGTGAAGATGAGATAAAGCGGCTCGAAGAACGTAACGAAGAGATCGACAGACTTTTTGAGGATGCCGAGATCGCGACTTCACCGTCAAAACTGAGCGAGCTTACCGGTGAAAAGGAAGCAAACGAAGAGAAGATCATGACGCTCATGGAAAGCTGGGAGGAGCTAAATGAGAGACTTGATATCAATAACAGTGCCATGCTTTAACGAAGAAGAGGCGTTACCTATCTTCTTTGAGGAGCTTGAAAAGGAAAGACAGAAGCTTCCCTGCGACAGTGAAGTGATACTTGTCGATGACGGTTCAAAAGACAGAACGCCCATCGTCATGCAGGAGCTTGCCGCGAAATATCTGGGAGTACGATTCCTGATACTGTCGAGAAACTTTGGCAAGGAAGGCGCGATGGCAGCGGGACTCAGTGAGGCAAAGGGCGACTACGCGGTCGTTATGGACGCAGACTTGCAACATCCACCGTGCTACATAGGTGTTATGTATGATGCGATAAAAAACCCGGAAAACGGAAAAAGCATCGACAGCGCGGCCATGTACAGGACGGGGCGCAAAGGCGAAAAGAGGATCAGGTCGTTTTTCGCCAAGCGGATGATGAAGCGCTTCGGGAAGATCTCGGGGATCGACATTCCGCCGGGAGCGACGGATTATCGCATGGTTAGCAGAAAGATGCTCGACGCTTATCTGAAACTCGGCGAGAGCAACAGGTTCTCGAAGGGACTTTTTGACTGGATCGGCTTTGATACGAAGTGGATACCTTACGAAAACGTGGAGAGAGTGGCTGGAAAAACGAAGTGGTCATTCATGGGACTCGCCGGTTACGGACTTGAGGCGATGCTCTCGTTTTCCGACAAACCGTTAAAATATGCTGCGGTGCTTGGCGGGATATCGTGCACGCTTGCGGTGATCTTTGCAATATATGTGATCATCAAAACGCTTATATGGGGCGACCCGGTTGCCGGATTTCCTTCACTCTTCTGCATGATACTGTTCCTCGGCGGAAGCATCCTTCTGTTTTTGGGACTTATCGGAAGATACGTGTCGAAGATATATATGGAGACGAAGAGGAGACCGCTTTTTGTGGTAAAAGAGTCGGGCGGCGGTAAAAAGGAAGACTGAGCACGGGAAAAGCGGGGGTGCCGTAAGGCAGAGAAAAAAGCACTAAGCACCGGAACACCCGGTGGGTGCAAAGACTGGGAGAAGCTACAAAAAAAGGAGACGGGGAAACCCGCAGGAAAATATCATGAATATGATGAATATATCGTATAAGAGGACAGATGCTCACGTCGATCTTGACGCGATAGCACATAACATGCGCGAAGTAAGAAGGATCACAAATCCTCATGCAAAGATCATGACGATCATTAAAGCCGACGCCTATGGCCACGGAGCCGTTAAGGTCTCCGGCCGTCTTGACAACGAAAATCTTACCGATGCTTACGGTGTGGCGATCGTCGAAGAGGGAATATCGCTGAGGATCGCGGGGATCACGAAGCCTATCCTTTTGCTCGGATACTCGGCTCCGGAGGTTTACCCCCAGGTTGTCGAATACGAACTTACACAGACGATCTTCTCGGAAGAGATGGCTGAAGCACTCTCAAAGACGTGTGTGAAGATGGGAAAGGCAGCCAGCATAAACATTAAGCTGGACACCGGAATGGGCAGGATCGGGTTTGAGCCCTGTGATGAAACACTGAAGGTGATCGCACGGATCGCAAAGCTCCCGGGGCTCTCAATAACCGGAGTTTTCTCGCATCTCGCTTGTGCCGATGAGGCGGACAAGACGAGCGCCGAGAGGCAGTTTGAGATATTTACGTCGTTTTGCGACAAAATTGAAAAAGAGGGGATTGAGATCCCCATGCGCCATATAGCAAACAGTGCGGCAATCATTGACCTTCCGCACATGCATCTCGATATGGTCCGTTCGGGAATCATCACATACGGCATGTATCCTTCGGATCAGGTGGATCGTTCTCGTATAGAGCTGATCCCCGCGCTTTCCTGGAAGACGCATGTTTCGTTTGTGAAGGATGTTCACGCAGGGGCTACGATAAGCTACGGAGCTACATTTACGGCAGATCATAAGATGCGGGTTGCAACTATCCCGGTAGGCTATGCGGACGGTTACCCGAGATCGCTTTCAGGAAAAGGAAGGGTTCTTATTGCCGGACAGTCGGCACCGATCCTCGGCAGGATATGCATGGACCAGTTTATGGTGGATGTTTCGGATATTGACGGCGTGAAGCCCGGAGACAGAGTTACACTTGTCGGACGTGACGGAAACGGATTTATTCCCATCGAAGAACCGGCCGATATGTCGGGGTCGTTTAACTACGAGTTCGCTTGCAATATCGGCAGAAGAGTGGAGAGATCGTATTAAATAAATATCATATACAAAACGAAAAAGCAGCCGGGTGAGACTGCTTTTTCGTCAGTAACAATCAACAAAGGACTAAATGTTACCTGTTGCGTATAATAGGGTGGGAGTAGAAAGTGTTTGACACTTTCTGAAACACATAATAACATACTTTTTGAAATAAGTTGTGACTTTTTTATAAACATTTTGTGAATTCGTTATTAGCTGTTTGGTAATAATTCGTGAACTTTATTTTATTATTTGACACAAACAGTGAAAAAATGGGGGTATTGAACGCTGTTAGCATACAAACGGCTTTCTGAATCGTGTATTTTTATCGATGATTATTACATGCTTGCATATAGAATACTATTAAACATGTGTGAGTAGAATGCAATAAAATATAGAGGCGCTATGCATATAAAAATATTGACTGTCGGAAAAATAAAAGAAAACTTCTATGTCAAGGCCATCGAAGAGTATTCGAAACGCCTGTCAAAGTACTGCAGGCTTGAGATCGCAGAAGTCGACGATGAGCCGGCATCGGGTTCGGAAAGTACCCGAATGGAGGATATAGTAAAGGCGGCTGAAGGGGGACGCCTCTTACGGCACATAGGCGTTGATTCGTATGTGATCGCGCTCGCGATCGAAGGCAAGAAGATGGATTCGGTGAAATTCTCGAAAAAGATCGAAGAACTCGGAGTTACCGGGAAGAGCGATGTTACATTTGTTATCGGAGGTTCGCTCGGACTTGATAAGGAGATACTTAAAAGAGCAGACATGCTTTTGTCGTTCTCGGATATGACCTTCCCGCACCAGCTGATGCGTGTGATCCTGCTCGAGCAGATCTACAGGGCATTCAGGATCATGCGAAATGAACCGTATCACAAGTAATCTTTCGGATAAGGTCCGATAGGTTCGATATTTAAACCACGGTCGGTAAATAATCGAGACATGGAAGACAAGCTGTCTGTACTATATGCTCAACCGCTATAATGATTATGAAAAATCCGAAAGAACGTACGACCCGCTATTGGAGGGGATCAGCACTTCAATCGCGGCCGACAAGAACAGGATCGTAATGCCTTCATGTAATGTTTTTGATAAATAGTGCGGCTTACGAAGAAAGAGGAAAAAATGCAGAAAACAGTTATATTTGATATGGACGGGGTACTCCTTGATTCGGAGGCTCTCGATCATAAATGCTGGTACGAGATAGCAGACGAAAACGAACTCAAGGAAATAGACGATGTCTTCTTTAAAACAATAGGCAGAACGGAAGACGCATGTATAAGACTTCTCAAGAATAAGTACGGTGAGGATTTTGACGGAGCATGGTTCAGGCAGGCTACGCTCGACCGCTTTGACGAAAAAGCGGAAAGGGACGGAATGCCCGTTAAGCCATATGCGGCGGAATGCCTTAAGGGGCTTAAAAATTCAGGATACAGGCTGGCGCTTGCATCGTCGACAAATATAGACAGGGTCAGAAGACAGCTTACCGAGACGCACCTTATTGAGTATTTCGATGAGGTGATCGGAGGAGGAATGTTTAAGAAGAGCAAACCCGATCCCGAAGTGTTCCTGCTGGCATGCTCGAAGCTTGGGGCGGTTCCGTCCGAAACATATGTTATTGAAGATTCATATAACGGGATCAGAGCAGCGCATGCAGGCGGCATGCTTCCCATAATGGTTCCAGACCTTGTACAACCTGACGACGAGATAAAACCCCTCTGCCACAAGGTGATGAAGGATCTCAGGGAAGTACTTGAATATCTCACGGAGTGATGAAGTGATAAACAGGGAAGCCGTCGGTTACCTGACGAAGAATGAAATGACGAGCACATCACAGGCTATGGTGGTTGGGTATCCGGCGAAGAAGAAAGCCGCCGGTGTGAGGAAGTATAGCGGCATAAGCTTTACGGCTGAAATAATAAAAAATTCAAATTTGTAGTACAAGGAGATACAACATGAGATTTCCGAAATATATAAAAAAAGGTGATACAATCGGTATCATCGCACCCTCATTCGGAGCTGTGGGAAGTCCCTACAAGGACAGGCTTGACCGTTCGATAGATAATCTCAAAAAGGCCGGGTATAAGGTGGAAGTCGGACCCAACGCTTATTTGGGAGAGGGACTCGGAAAGAGCAATACGCCCGAAGCTTGCGGCGCTGAGATCATGGACTTCTTTACGAAACGTAACGTTGATGCAGTGATCTCTGCGGGCGGCGGAGAGACGATGTGTGAGGATCTGAGGTTTGTGGATTTTGAAAAGCTGGCGGCAGCGGAGCCTAAGTGGTTTGCGGGATATTCCGATAACACAAACCTTTTGCTTCCGCTTGCAACGCAGTGTGATACGGCAGGCATATACGGACCGAACGCAGCACATTTTTGGGCTGATCCGTTTGCCCGTCATGCACGTGAGATGCTTGAGATAATGAAAGGCGAGCGGGATACTGTTACCAATCGTGATTTCTGGGAAAAAGAAGGGATTGAGAGCGATGACCCTTTTGCGCCTGCGAATCTCACGGAACCTTTTGGCATGAAGGTGTTTTTGCCGGGAGCATCTGAGGACGATCTGTCACCCGAAGGGAAAAATGCCGGATTTGAAGGCAGACTCATCGGAGGATGTCTTGACTGCCTTCAGATACTTGCAGGAACCCCCTATGCCGGTACAGATAAATTTATAAAGCGCTATAAGGATGAGGGTATAGTATGGTTCTTTGAGGCGTGTGATCTTAATCCCATGGCCATAAGAAGAGCAATCTGGCAGCTTCGTGAAAACGGCTGGTTTGAAGGAGCAAAGGGATTTCTTGTGGGTCGCCCGCTCCACTACGGTGAGGACTGCCTCGGAATGAATCAGTACAATGCGGTTACGGGGATACTCGCAGAAATGAGAGTTCCGATACTCATGGATCTTGATATAGGACATACGGAACGGATGATGCCGCTTGTGTGCGGATGTCATGCTGTAGTTGAGACGTGCGGCAATTCATTGTCTGTTAAGCAGAGGTTTATTTTTGGAAAGACAGTGAGTTGACGGAAAGAATCACCGATCACCGGTTCTGGTATGAAGTGACGTTTTGAAGAAAGAAAAAGAAATAAGACCATGAATTAAGGAAAATCAAAAACACGATTGCTAATATGTGTGATAATGAGTATAATATTGTTGATGCTGGAACAAACCGGACAGCATATATCACAAAAAGCGTAGCAATGACGGACAAATCACCAAACCGTGATTGCAAGACAGAAAGGTGAATGATATGAAAAGAATAGCAAAGACTATACCGATCGCTTTTGCGGTGGTCATGACGTTGATTCTGTTTGCATTTTCGCCGAGAAATGTATCGGCATCGGATACAAATGCGGCAAAAGCTTTGGATGCAAAGAAGAACGAGTTTACCGTGACGATCTTTGATTGCGCTACTTATCAGTATGTAGAAAGAACAGGAATATATGAAGGTGAGATAAAAAACGGCCTCCCCAACGGGGAAGGAACATTCTTCCTGGAGGGCCCTTCCGGCAACAAATATACAGTAAGCGGTTCTTTTAAGGCCGGTGTGCCGGACGGAAAGCATGTGTTTAAATTTGATATTCCGGAAAATGAGGAAGCTTATTATCCTACTGAGATGGTAATTAGTTATACAAACGGAGTTGTAAAGAATTTTTATGCCAAATATGAGAGAGATCGTGAATGGCAAAGTTATTATGGTATAAAATCCGGAAACGGTTATTTTGTAATGGCAAATTATCATACGGGATTTAAAGAAACTTTTCATGTTGATGAGAACGGAAATGTATACACGGATAATTTTGATGTCCTCTATTACAACAATGTATTGCAACCGGGTGCATATGGGACAGAAGTAGATCTAAGTGACGGTAATGTTATCAATACCGAGAAGATGCGGCTCGCATCAAAGTCGAAGTTGAAGAAAAAAGCAAAAGCCGTATCACTTGAAACGCTGGAGAACAGTTCGGAAAAGTATGAAGGCAAACTGATCAGACTCGAAAATGTGGTAATGGCAGGAAAAGTTCTTTATTCCTCTATGGATGAAGATGGAAATGATACAATCTATCTGGAGCGTGTTACTTTTCAGCAAGGCAACCGCTTTGTATCATTGTTTGCTGATATCGATACGGTAAAATTTGAATTCGGAAAAGTGGTGGATCTTTACTTTGTGTCTTACGGCATGAGCGAATTCATGGTAAGTGAGGGCTTTTCTGATCGAGGAATTGTCGGATGGCTGGTAAGAAAACCTACAAAGTCTTCCAAGACCAACCTGACGGTTAATTTATACAGGTATAGTGATAAGAAATACACGGATGTCAGCGGAACATTCAGCGGCCCGATCGTGGATGGAAAGCCGAACGGATTTGGAACGTTATCATATAAGGTGAATGGCAATAAAGTAGGCCTCATTGGCAATTTTTATGCAGATCAACCGCTTGAAGGCGCATACTACGGCTTTTCAAGCTCTTTAAATGAGCAAATGAGCGCTTTGTACAAAAAAGGCAAGCTTATTGAAAGTACGGTTTCCCTTTTGAGCTTCGATGATGAAACAAACGAGATCACTCAACAGTGGAATATGGAGATCGGTCACGTAACGGATAATGATGTGCTTTCACAGGTAGTAATATTTAACAATGAGGTGACGGATGTAAATCACGTGGATGAAAAAACCGGGGAGACCTTCAAAAACACGTCAGATATCTATATGCTCACCTTAGCATCTCTCAAAGGGATCACCGTCGATGCGGACACCGTAAGTCCTGATTACGTAAAAATGTATTTTGCGATCGAAGATATAAAGACTCATTCAAAGAAAGAGATCAAAAAAATGGCTTCGGAAACAAGCGTTGAAAGGATGCTTGGGGATATATCCGCATTTAATGAAGATGTTATCAAGCTTGAAAATACGGAAGTACTTCTGGTTTCTGCAGATGAGTATTATGGAGGACAATACTTCACCGAGATAATGGCGAAGGTTGAAGACACGGTATTCTCAATGATCATTGACGGAAAGAAGTCATATAAAGAAGGTGACATTATCACCGCCTATGTTACCCCTTCGGTAATAATAGAGCAGGAAGCAGGGGAAGAGAAAATCCCCGTTGTTATGGCATACGCTTATTCCGTGAAAAAAGTAAAGTAAAACGAAGAACACAAAATATGTAAAACGGATCGGTAACGCACAAAAAAACAACATCGAAAAAGTAATGTAAATAAGGTTGTAAAATTGTTGCACCATACACGCATTTGCATTAACAATGATAATTAAAAGGCGTAAATAAAAATACATCTCGGATAATAATTATATTTGTCTGAGATGTATTTTTTTCTGTCAAACCCCTTGCTTTGTTGACCAATTAAGCAAAATGAGATATAATTGTGTTAACAATTTATCATAGGAGGTATGTATCTATGGCGTGGATAATTGTATCGGGGTGCGAATTATTAATAATTGTTTTTCTGATAATTTTATTACTTCGTGAACGCAGTTCTCAGAAAAAGATCATCGATAAAGCTTCTGATATCGCAAGCGGTCAACTCGGTGTTGACGATATTAAGCTACGTAATGAAAAGGGTTCCAACGGCATTGTCGCCGGCGCGTTTAATTCCATTAAAAACAACCTCCTGACTTTCATCGAATCCACAAAAAACAACGTGGTTACTCTTAATGATGCGGTAAATAAGCTTTCCGAGAGTGCAAATGCAAACAACGAAGGAAACGAAGCTATAGCTACGGGAGCCGCTCAGGTTGCCGAGAAAACTTCCGAACAGTTTGAGATCGTAAAAAACAACCTCGAACTAATTGAGTCGAGTAATGCAAGAATGCAGGAGATCAATGCGGCTATCGCACTTGTTGAAGGCACGCTCTCACAGGTTACGGGCAACAGCCAGGAAGGTTTGCAGCGACTTGACAGTTACAAAAACGACATGAGCGTTATGTCTGACAACCTTTCACGTATAGATTCGATACTTCTTGAATTTAACCAGGAGATCGCGAAGATCAGCGAGATCGGCGATTTCATCATAGACATTAATGAACAGCTTATCCTTCTTGCTCTTAATGCGTCGATAGAGGCTGCGCGTGCGGGTGAAGTCGGACGTGGTTTCGCGGTTGTTGCCGGACAGATGAACGAGATGTCCGTTAAGACGAAGGAAGGTATGGATTCGATCACTTCCATCCTCGGAGAGATAGTGGAGAGTTCAAAGCAGGTTAACGAGAGCATAAAGAATTGCTCGGATACATACGACAGGAGCCAGGGGACATTCGAACTTGTCAATTCTTCGTTTAAGACGATCAATGAGCAGAATCAGGATATTCAGGCCAAGATGGAAGAGATCATGGCCAAGTTTGAGATCGTTGCCGATAATTCAGAGGATTCACGTACGATGGCTCAGAAGCTTTATAAGACATCAGAGGTTATCAGTGAGAGAACAGAGAATATAGCAGGCGAATCCAACAAGGTTTCCGAGCAGTCGAGAATGATCGATGGTTATGCGGGTGAACTCGGTGGCATGCTTAAGGGTATTCAGAGACTTCTCGGAGGATTCAATACTGCGGTCATTCCCACCAAGACACGTCCGATCAGCGGTAAGAAAGTCAGAATACTTGCGATCAGTATGCTGGATAACGATTTCTGGTACGGTGTAAGACGTGGTGTCAACTACGCGATCACCGAGATGTCCGAACTTCAGGCCGAGATCATTTACGAGGGCATAGTTCCTTACGACGGATGGGGCGAAGACCTTGCAAAGAAGATCAACAAGCTTGTTGATGAAGGTCTTGACGGAATCACATTCCCGGGCTTCATAGATTCGATAGTACCCGCACTTGTCAGAGCTGAGAATGCCGGAGTTAAGATCATTTCATATAACTGCGAATGCTCTTCAAGAGTTAAGAGACTTGCTCTTTACGCACCCGACAATGCGGATCAGGCATGCAGTGCAGCTAAGGTAACGGCTGATTACCTTGATAGACGTGGAAATGTTCTTGTACTTGAAAGTGATATGACGATCGGAAGCAACCGTATCAGATCCGAGGCTTTCCTTGAAGCTATCGGGGCATATCGCGGGATCAACATAATCGGAAAGGTTTCGATCGGCGACAGCGGGGAAGATGTATATCAGAAGACAATGAATGCAATACGCGAGTACCCCGACGCACAGGTTATATACGTTATCAGCGGATATCTTGATTCGGCTGCAAAGGCTATCATGGATGCCGGTGTTCAAAGCAGGGTTAAAGCGGTCGGATTTGATCATACTCCCGCGATCTTCGAATACATCAAGAAGGGCGCGATCCTTGCCGCAGTCGGACAGGATGCGTTCGGACAGGGCCATGATCCTATAGTATACCTCTACAACAATATAGTTACCGATGAAGCACTTCCTTCGGATACAATCCTTTGCCGTGCAAGTGTTGTCGACGGTGATAATGTTGGAAATATGGTAATGTAAGAAGGTTGTTTTTAATGGAGAAGGAGCTTGGAAAAATAAGAATTTTATTCTTTGCAATCATATTTCATTCTTAGACAGATCATCAATGTGGTCATTCTGCTGACTACTACAGCATTCCGTGAAACCACAACAATTTTGCCGTGGATAAAAAACAATAAGGCTTTGGTATTTAACCCATGACATGTTGTATAATAGAAAAAAGATGATAGTTCTGACAGAAAGGAAAGTGATTTGATGACATTTAAAGGCAGATCAGCAATTCTTATTTGGATCGTTGCACTCATTCTCGCAGTGTGTGAAGTGTTTTTCTTTCTTTTTAAAGACGAGTTTAACCCGGTCCTCTTTTGGATACTGGTGATCGGGTTTGGTGTGATCCTTGTATTTACGCTTATGTTTGAGATCAGAAATAAGATTGTTGTCACCGAGGATACGGTAAAGATCTGCTTCGGTCTCACGACAACCACCATAAGCGTCAGTACGATCATGTCGCTAAAAAAGACTATCAATGCCATAGCTTCGGATTCCGGTTCTCTGCGCAGAGTGGAGATAGGATAT
>JAILPE010000017.1 GCA_024699645.1 Lachnospiraceae bacterium | reverse complement strand
AGTCCGTAATATGGAGATATAGTTATACCGGTAAGGATACAGAAGAGGGGACACCCCGGCTGAAGGTTTACAGGAAAACAAAGGAGCAGTCGGATTCGACAGGAGTTGAGGTTGTAGAGCATCCTTTTAATGATGGGCTTATCTTGCTTGAAGATCTAAAGACTGGAAATGTAGGAAAGATCACTACGAAACACCAGCTTGTAAGGTTCCTTGAATGGTCAAACAGTGGTGCTATTGTCGGCGTGAACAGCAGATTTATGATTGATACCGGTGAGAATCTCTCTTTGCCCGCAAGGCAGTCGCAGGATGGGAAAATAATCCCCTGGGAATTGGGAGGAGTAACGCTCGAAGTTAAAAAATCTGCAACCGGATGTGACTCACTGACCATCAGGAATGGTGCGATCCTCAAGGTGAATAAGGGAGGAATGCTCGCAGTGGACTCTGTAAAACCTATCGGAAGCGAAACTTCTGCGGGACAAATAAGAGCACTTGCACTTGAATATGCTCTACCCAGTGGCAACTGTGGCCGTGTAGATGTATGCTCGGGCGGAGCGCTCATGATCAGAAATATCAGGATCTCTGCCCCCGGAGATCCGGGAGAAGGCTCCGGGGACGATCAGGTCGTTATATCGCTTTATGTTGAGATAAACGAGTATAACAACGGTGAGCTAAAACTACAGGTTCCCTCAAATGCCGTGTATGTTTATGTGGAAGGTGGAACTGAAACGCCGTTTGAGATTGAGCAAGTTCGCGAATCGTTTAATGAATTTGGAATATACATTGAGGTAAACGAACCCACGAGTGCTTCTTCGGGCGGCTGAGATCAGTGAAATAGTGACAGGACTCAAAGAAGGTGTTGTATTCTTCAAGATCTGAACAGAATAACAGACAGAGAAGGAACTCCGAACGGGGTTCCTTCAGAGTGAAGACAAACGAGATTTTGGAGGCTTTCCAAAATCTCGTTTGTCTTCACTCTGAGGCGTGGCTTTTGAGCCACGCCTTTTCGTTTTATTATGACTATATGCGGGAATCTCCGGTTATTCGATTGCCAAGTAGTCAATGTCTTTTATTTCCGAAGAGCGATGACAACAATCCCTTGACTCCCGAGTTTCCGGAGTGTTTAGAAGTTCGCCTTCTCTCTGAGTTTGAGTAAACCGAAACTTTTATCTTCTTTCCGAGATCTTCTTTGGTCTCTTCTACAGTTTCAGGGGGTTCCTCAGAGGTTTCCTCAGCTTCCTCCACCGTTGCTTCGGGTTCAGGATGTGCTGCCTCGGGTTCCGGATGCTCTGTTTCCTTGACTTTCTCCACCACTGCCTCAGGTTCAGGATGTGCAGCCTCGGATTCAGGATGTGCAGCCTCGGGCTCAGACTCCACCGCAGTGTTTGAATCCTGCGGCCTGTCTTTTCTCTCGCTATCCCAGAAATCGATCCCGTGTTTTCTCGGTCCGAAATAGTTTTCTATTGCCGATCTGTATTCTTTTTCGCTCAAAGGAGGCCTCGAATCGACTTCTTTCTTTTCTTCGACTTCTTCAGGCTCATCGTACTGTCCTGCGGCAAGTGCCTCTTCCACTATCTTTTCCAGTATAATATCTGATTTTTCTGTAGGTTCCACTTCGGGTTCTGCAGGGACCTCTTCTGCAACAATTTCAGCAGGTTTCTGTTCCGTATTTTCAGGCATTTCTTCATCTATGCCAGTATTCTCGTTCTCATCATTTTCTGTTTCCGATAAGATGGTTTCACCCATATCAGTAGCATCGGCTATATCTTTGCTCTCACCCACGATTTCGCCGGCGCCTACGGCCTCGGCTTCACCCAAATCGGTGGTGTCGGCCTCTACCACATCAGCTGCCATGACTGCTTCCGCAAAGTCGGATGCGTGGGCCGTAGTCGAGAGCGTTCTGATCTCAACGCTTTCGATTGCGCACTCGTTTCCGTCTTTATCAATGCACTTAATTACCGCAATCCCGTTGTTTAAACGAGCGCGGATCATCATAACCGCAGGGCCGTCTTCAGCGCCGGATTCCGCCGGGACAGGATATTCTTTTTCTTTTCCCTGAGATATGACGATGAATGATTTTGCATTCTTTAGAACAGACGGATTTATACTGTATAAACCTTCTTCAACCTGGAATCCCCACACGGACCCGAGCGCCTTCATCCTGCCCCAGAAATATCCCGTTTGCGGGTCGATTCCGAATATATGATCATTAAAGCTGTGATATGTGCCTTTTTCACCGGTGCCACCGGGCAGTCCGATCTTGTAGCAGAGTTCTCCCGCAAAGCTGCCGGTCACGTTCATGAACGCGTCGGGCCCGCCATCATCATTCTTGTTCTCAGGATTTCTGAGTACGAGCCGATATTTTTCTTCGCCCGCTTTAACGTCTATGCTGTCGTATACAAATTCCTTCGGTGCTTCAAGCCTCATCTTATCTGTGACTTCCGTGCCGTTCACTTCAAGACCGATTTCCCCGATAGGACTTATAAAGGCTTCATCCGCCTGTGTAATGTCAGCAAGTACTATCATTGATGACCTGCTTACAAGAACCCGATCGGCACCGTTTATCAAAAATGGAATTTTGTGGTTTTCTGAGATCTCTTCGATATTATCCTCGGACGTTTCAACGCTTTCGACATCTTCTTGCATATAAATGCCCGCCGAATCTTTTCCCCAACCGAACGTTATGACAGAATCCTTTTCAAACGGTCCCGCAATCATAGCGTATCCGGGATCCGTCTGTTTTGCTCCGCGGATCGCGAAAGAATAATCCTCTCCATCTATCGCTACATTAAAATCTTCTGCCATCAGGCTGCAGATCTTAACCGAAAGGTCTCCTCCGAAGTCCTCATCGAAGCGTATTGTGTAAGAATCGGGACCCTCTCGCTCATCATCGGAAGGCGCAATGGTAAACGGAGGATAACTAACCGTCCCGTCAGGCATAGAATTGACGAAGATCATATCATCCGCTCTGTATATACTGTTATTTACCGTGTTCTCCGTTAAATTGCCGTTATCCATAAGCGTCACCCCTGTAAAGCCGTATCATCAAAGTGAACCATTTGAAAGCTTTTCCGAGCATCCCATTTTTATCAGCCTAAGTTCTTCTCCGTATATCTTTTCACGCGCACTCTTTCCCGATCCCATGTGTCGGTTTCACGTGCTCCGTTTCCCGATCCCATGTGTCGTTTTCACGTGCACTGTTACGTTATCTCTCCTCTCGGAAATACGGAAGACCCAAATGTTCCGGAGGGAGATTTTCCTTCTTCTTGCGAAGCGACACAACGATCAGAACAGCAAGCGTCACCACGTAAGGAAGCATCTTAAAGATCTCCTGACTCGAGCGTGTAAGTCCCGGTATGTAAAGGTATGACCAATAAAGCACGCCGAAGAGATATGCGCCCCAAATGGCATTCACGGGCTTCCATGTGGTGAAGATAACAAGTGCGACCGCAAGCCATCCAAGTGCCTCGATATTACCGTCGTTGATCCATGTTCCGTTAACGTAATCCATCGTGTAGTAAAGACCTCCGATTCCCGAGATCGCAGATCCCACGACGATCGCGCAATATTTGTATTTTGTAACGTTTATGCCGGCCGCATCGGCTGTTGCGGGATTTTCTCCGACAGCGCGAAGTCCGAGTCCGGCACGGGTCTTTTTCAGGAAAAGATGCGTAGCAACGGCAATGCCTATAGCCACAAATGTCATCCAACCATACCCGAATATTGCATAAAGCGGGTTCGAAGTACTGTTTCCGGTAAGGAATCCAAAATACGCTCTGTAACAATTTGATGCTACATCCGTCGAAATCTTTCCTACTCCACCCGCGTATTTACTGAGCATTCCACCGAAGAAATTGGCGATTCCGCCACCCATGATCGTAAGCGTCAGACCCGTAACATTCTGATTGGTCCTTAAAGTTACGGTAAGGAATCCGTAGAGGAGTCCCGCAAGACCTGATCCTATAAGCGTTGCGGTGAGTGAAAGTATGACCGAAACTATCCCCGACGGATCGGCAGCGGCATTTTCGTAAAAGAAAGATGCCATTAGTCCCGAAATGCCTCCGATATACATAACTCCGGGAACTCCGAGGTTTAAGTGTCCTGCTTTTTCGGTAATTATCTCCCCGACTGCACCGAGCATAATAACCGTTCCGAATATTACCGCACTATGCATGAGCTGAATTATGTCTGTCATAGCTTAGTCCTTTCCAGTATCGGGCAGGTTTCCCGCCCTAAATTTAGGTCTGTCATAATCCCCCGTTTAAAGATGTGAGGGGGCTTCTCTCTCTGAAATAAATATCTTTGATCAGTGATGTCCGCGGATCTTTATGCGGTACGAAGTGAAGAATTCGCCCGCGAGCAGGAAGAAAAGGATAACTCCCGTAATGATCTTGGACACATATGTATTGACGTTGCAAGACGAAGCGATCTCAAGAGCTCCCTGATCAAGGAAGCACAGCAGAACAGCGATCGCGATCATGCTGAATGTATTGAATTTCGCGAGCCACGCAACGATTATGGCCGTAAAGCCTCTGCCGCCGGCCGTCGAAGTCGATATCGAATGACTCACGCCCGAAACAGCGAGGAATCCGGCAAGTCCGCAGACAGCACCCGAAAGAAGCATTGTCCTGATGTAAACCTTTTTAACGTTTATGCCGGCGTAACGGGCCGTGTTGACCGAATCCCCGACAACGCTTATCTCATAACCGTGCTTCGAATACTTGAGGTATACAAACATGAGTACCGTAACGGTAAGCACGATCAGTACGTTTATTCCGAAATCCTTATTGTACTGTGAAGTAAAGAGGCCCGGAAGCCATCCCTCGTGACCCTTTGAATTGATGATCCCGACCGTGTTGTTTCCGGCTCCGATCTCCCACTGCGAAACCATAAAAGATGTAAGCTGGATCGCAATGTAATTCATCATAAGCGTGAAGAGGGTCTCGTTTGTATTCCAGAACGCCTTAAATACTCCGGGGAGAAGTCCCCAAAGAGCTCCGGCTATAACCGATACGGTGATCATAACAAGGATGAGAAGCATCGTCGGCATCCCTGTAAAATACTTCATGCAAAATGCTGTTGCTATGCCGCCCACAAGCATCTGTCCCTCGGCGCCGATATTCCAGAATCGCATTGCAAAGGCGGGCGCAAGGCCGACTCCGAGAAGCAGTAGGGTTGAAGAATCTCTCAGGAGATTCCAGACCAGTCTCGCCGATCCGAAGCTCGCGCGAAACATCGTCTCATAAACCTTCAAAGGATTGATCCCGGCAAGGAGAACTATGATGACACCTGAAACTATAAGTGATGTCAATACCGCTATAATTCTTACGAGCCAGCGTCTTGAACGGGACATTCCCTCAAATTTAACAACACGCAGAAGCGGCTCCGTGTGCTTTTTATGACTAACGCTCACTTCCCAAGTCTCCTCTCTTTTTATAGCTTGTCATCAAAAGACCGATATCTTCCTTTGATGTGGTTCTCGCATCAACAACACCCGAAACCTGGCCGCCGACAAGAACAACTATCCTGTCGCACAGGGACATAAGAACATCAAGATCCTCTCCGACGTATATGACCGCCGTTCCCTTCATTTTCTGTTCGGTCAGCAGATTGTAGATAACATGCGAAGTGTTTATATCAAGTCCCCTGACCGCATATGCAAGCATGAGTACCGACGGCGATGCCGCGATCTCTCGGCCCACAAGGACCTTTTGAACATTACCGCCCGAAAGTCTTCTTACCGGGAAATTAACACCCGGAGTAGCAACATCGAGCTCATCTTTTATCTTATCCGCGAGCTTTCTCGGCTCGTTTCTCTTAACGAATATACCCTTGCTCTCATCAAATGTCCTAAGCATCATATTGTCGGTCATGCCCATGTCACCGACAAGACCCATACCGAGTCTGTCTTCGGGGACGAAAGAGATTGAGATCCCGAGTTTTCTGATCTGTCTGGGATTTAGTGAGTTTAGTTTTATGCTGCCTCCCGACGGTGGACGGTACGTTACCGTACCCGATTCGAGGCTGAGCAATCCGGCAACGGCATCAAGCAGTTCTTTCTGGCCGGATCCCGCAACACCCGCTACTCCGAGAATCTCTCCCGACCTTGCGGTAAACGAAACATCATCAAGCCTTTTAACTCCGTCGTGGTCTATATATGTAAGTCCCGAAAGTATAAGCCTGTCTTCGGGTTTTACAGCATCAGGTCTGTTGATCTCAAGAGAAACCGACTTGCCGACCATCAGAGATGCAAGCTGCAGTGAATCTGTCTTGGGAGTTTCAAGTACATCTATTAGTTTTCCCCCGCGCAGCAAAGCCACTCTGTCCGATATCTCCATAACTTCGGTCAGCTTGTGCGTGATAATGATGATCGATCTTCCGTCGTTCTTCATGTTCCTCATAACATCAAACAGTTTGTCTGTTTCCTGAGGTGTAAGAACAGCCGTAGGCTCGTCAAGGATCAGGATCCTTGCACCGCGGTACAATGCTTTGATGATCTCGACGGTCTGTTTTTCGGAAACGGACATGTCATAGATCTTCTTGTTCGGATCGATCTCAAAACCATACCTTGAAGCTATCGAGCGGATACGCTCCGCAGCTTCCTTAATATTGTACTTTCTTCCGGCTTCATTATAACCGAGGACTATATTTTCGGCCGCAGTAAACACATCCACAAGTTTAAAATGCTGGTGGATCATACCGATTCCGGACGAAAATGCAACGGTAGGCGAAGAGATGACGGTTTCTTTTCCGTCGATGAAAACCCTGCCTTCGTCAGGGTAATAGATTCCCGAAAGAATATTGACAAGTGTTGTCTTGCCACTGCCGTTTTCCCCGAGCAGTGCCAGGATCTCACCCTTTTTGAGAGTGATGTCAATGTTATCGTTGGCCTTAACGGTGCCGAAGCTTTTGGAAATACCTCGCATTTCAACGGCTGCATCCGTGCTCATCAAAAGGCCCTCCTCTCAGATCAATAAGCTTTTTGACGATCCTGTCCGTATCCTGCTGTGCTTAACAATTCATACAAACAAAATCGCATTTTTTAATATAACACAAAAAGGTTCTCTTGTCACGGACAAGAGAACCTTATGATCATGTGTTGATTTGGCTCAAAATCAGTTGAGCTTTGTGATACCGTCGATATCGCATGAGAATGTAGGAGCCGAAATGTACTTTGACTCATCGAAATATCCGTCTACGATACCGTTAACCGAATCGGGAACATAGTCTCCGTCGGTGTCGATACGGAAGATTTCTGTAACCTTCTGTCCGCCAACGGTGAACTTGTTTGTATCAAATACATGAAGTGTTCCGTTCTTGATAGCTGTCTCAGCCTTTGCTACCTCATCGGCTGTTCCTGCAGCACAGGAATCACCGAGCTTAGTGATGCATACGGCACCCGACTCATAACCTTCAGACCAGTCAACGTCGATCCTCTCACCCTTGATGAACTGATCGAAGCAGTGGCTGTAGTATACCGACCAATCGTTGGTAGCCGATGTAAGAGCTGCATGAGGTGCAACAGAAAGCATGTCAATGTTATAACCAACCGAGTAAACGGGTGTACCTGCTACATTGGCAGCTTCACAAGCCTGAGGAGCACCTGTTGTATCTGCATGCTGTCCGATGATAACTGCGCCGTTAGCGATAAGCATCTCGGCTGTCGTCTTCTCGGCAACAAGATCAGACCATGAGCTTGTGAATGAAACATCCATTACTACATCGGGATAGATTGACTGCATTCCAAGGAAGAATGCTGTATATCCGGAAATAACTTCCGCAAAGGGGAAGGCTCCGACATAACCTGTCTTAACCTTGCCGTTTTCGTCAAAGTTGTTTGCACCAAGCTTTCCGCTTTCAACAAGTTCCTTGATCTTCATACCTGCAACAACACCGGAAACGTAACGGCTCTGGTATGTCTGGTTAAATGCGTTTGAAAGGTTTGCAAGGCCTGATTTCTTAGCTTCGTCACCTGTCATACAAACAAACTTGATCTCAGGATGCTCTTCAGCTGCCTGCTTTGCAAAGTACTGATGACCGTATGAGTTTGTGATAACGAGCTTGCAACCCTGCTCTATACAGGAAATACACTTGTCGTAGCATTCCTCTTCCTGGGGAACGTTGTAGAACCAAACAAGGTTATCTTCTACGTTGCGCTCTTTAGCTGCCTTCTTGATACCCTCGATATGAGCCTGAGAGTAGCCCTCGTTCTCATCACCGATAAGGATGATACCGATCTTGTCACCTGTTGCCGCGCTGCTGCATGCGGTAACGCCGAGTGCAAGTGTAAGAACGAGAAGTAATGCTGTGAATTTTTTCATAATTTCCTCCTCTGTGGATCTGACGCTTCGCAACATTCTGTCACGGAGCAAATAATAAAAAGAACGTCTTAAGAAAGACGTTCTCATTTTATTACACGTATTTGATTAAATCAAGAGCCGTTACGCGTCAAATAAATTAATTCAAGATTTAACAAATAGGCCAAAAATTAACAAATGTCCATTATGACGCTTCGTGGTCTGATTGATTCTTTACCGATGAACGGTGATCAGAGCTCCTCTTTATTTACGATCGGTCTGCTGAGTGTGATACTGAGGTTGCCGTTTCTGACGCGGAGCTCGTCGATGAACTCTTTTTCGTTCTTTCCCGCACGGAGTACAACGTCATACTGCAGTTCAAAAAGGCTTCCCATATTGGTTGACTTAACTCTGCTGAGTACTGCCTTAGACGTGTATTTTGCAAGTATATCATCAAAGATCTCTGTGTAATCGAGGTTTTCGGGAATAACAATCTTTAACTGCTTCGTTCCGCGTGAGGGCTGTGCAAGTCCCAAAAGGCTGATAACTATCGTAGCAAGGCCGACAACAAGAATAAGTACAGCTGCGTATCCGACATATCCCATCGCCATGGCAAGACCCGAAGCCGTAGCAAGGAAAATACTCGTGATCTCACGAGCGTTTCCGGGAGTCGATCTGAAACGTACAAGGGAGAACGCACCCATAACTGCGACACCTGTTCCGACATTTCCGTTCACCAGCATGATTACGGACTGAATGATCGCAGGCAAGGCGATCAACGCGAGAAGCATGTTCTTTGAATATTCGTTACGAAATGTATGGATAAAAGCGATTATCACACCGAGTACGAGTGAGATACATGTACAGAAAATAAATTCTTCCGCACCTACCGAAGATGTCGATGCAAGGATACTTTCAAACATAAAGAGTTATTCCTCCTGAGATTTTTTAACTATAGGAAGACTGTGTCCTCCTGCGATTCTTATCTGACCGGGAACCGTGTCCTCCCGAAATTCTTTATCTATCGGGGAGTTTTGTCCTTAGAAACTTTCTTTCTGAGTCTGGCCTGTTTCAGGTCAACAACGCTGCCCGACGATCCAAGAAGCGGCAAATGATTTTCTATGACGCTCATATAAAGATCCGAATGGTCGGTATAATACGTTCCGTATTTTGAGAACGAAACGGGAGTGATACCGAGTTCCGAAAGAATATTTGCCATCCACACCGGCATATACTCGGGGAGTTTGATCTCCATGAGGGTAAAATCTTCATCAAGGATCTGTTCTCCGACAGCCCCGTCACCGAGCCTGAGTTTGATCCGTCTCCCTCTGATGTTCTTGTCGAGCGTAAGTCTTAACTGGTTGTCCTCAACGCCGAAGAACGCGCGTCTGTCGTATGCCAGATACACCTGAGGCTCCACGGGGTTCATCTTTATGAACCAGTCAATCTCTCTCATGATCTGTGTATCTTTCTCGGGATGGATACCTTCATAAAGGTAAGCCTCCGCCTCTCTGAGCTTAAGCCCCACACGACGCTTATAGACAATTCCCTTAAATTTCTTTTTCAGTTCCACGAACACCTTCGAATCTTCGGACTCAGGAACTCCGTATGAGCGGAGTCTGAGTTTTTCCTTGTAGATAGGTTTTTCGATGGAGTTTCTGATAAGATCGAAATCCGGTGTATCAAAATAAATGTTGCAAATAGTATGGAGGCCGTATTCATCGAGCTGCATCTTTCCTTCTATACGACGAAGGAATTCACGTTCCTGTTCGGATGTGAGCAGATATTTCTTTTCAAATCTTTTAAAAACGCTTATGCTCATGACTGTCGCCTCCTTTCTTTCATGTTTCCGATTCTATTCCCAAATTGTGATGATTATTTTACGACTATTTGAAATAATTGTAAACAAAATCTGTTTTTCCTGCCGGAGCAGGAGTATTCTCCTGCCGGAGCGGGAGTATTTTCTCTCTTACATATCCGCTTTATCTTCGGTGTCCGGCCCGGCATCTATTTGATCCGTGCTCTCTTTAACCTCAAGTTCTTCCGACTCTTCCTTATTCCTCTTTTCTTTCACTCTTGCTATAAGTTTATTGAAGATCGCCTCCACTATAGCAGCTGCCACAAGGTAGAGCACTATACAGAAGAATATCGAAAAGAATGGGTACATATTTCTGTGTCCGATATTGCTCATAACGCTCACAAGCTCGCCGGCTCCGATATATCCGGCAAGTGACGAAAGCTGCAACATAAGGATCGTAAGTCTTTTGATCTCAAAAAGCGAATTTTCGATCGCTTCCGGTATGACTGCCGAAAAATGCGAATGCCTGAGACTCTCCTTTACTGTATCGGAATAATTCTCCATCTCTTTTACAGCGTTACGTGTAAGGATCTCCGAAAAGCTTCCCGCACCGTATAATCCGATTCCGAGAGCCGCAGCTATAACAGCGGGGAGATTGATCCCAAAGAGAGGAACGTAATATATCAACCAGATCACCAGGATCACGGGGGTGCTCCTGAATATAAAGCAGAGCGCACGTCCTATCCCTGAAACGACCTTTTTTTCATAACACGTCAGGTAACTGATGAGCATACCGAGGATCATGGCAACAAGCCACGCCCCCACCGTGATCACACCGGTCACCGCAAGCGCCTTAAATATTCTGAAATATGCCCCTCCCGAAATGAGGTTTGAATAAACGGCATCGGTTATCCCCAAAACGACATACATATGCGTTTTCCTCCTTAATCACCTTTCCCCGCACCAAGCATCGGGGATCATTTTTCAGCATCCTCTTGTGCCGACCTGACAATGAATCTGTAGTTTCTCATCGTATAATATCCGCACGTGGTCAGGAACTTTTTGTCTTCCTGCGTTGTATTCCCCGATTTTGCTCCGGCAAAAAGAGCATCCACCCTTCCTGCCATAAGCTGCGAAAATGCAGTCTCCGTGTCCAGAACCTCGATCTCGACATCCGTGCACAACCTGCACGACATCTCATCTGCAAGCGCCACGCAGAATCCGTACGGTTTTCCGTCCTCGTCTATGAGTTCCAAGGGCGGTGCGCTTCCCGTTACGCCTATGGTTATCTTGCCATCCATTTCGTGTCCGGATCTGAAGCGATCAGTCCGGCTCCACATATTTTTCGGGTAAAACGGATCTACATATGCCGCATTTTTTATATAATCATTTGCCAGTATCGTGATCGTCCCGTCAACGGTCATACTCTCGATCACACCCGAAAGAGTCTTTTGCATCTTTTCCCCGTCATCATTATCCGGCATCGCAAAAGCAAACTCAAATCGCGGTTCTTTGAGATTCGCGGTTGCCGCCATATCCGAGCTGTCAAGTATCGCAAGATCCTCATAACGCTTAACGGCATAATCCGCAGTCACATCACAGCCCCAAAGAGCATCTATTTCTCCTTCTTTGAGTCCCTCCACGGCATCCTCAAAAGAATCATATTCCTTATATGAAGATATGTCTCTTCCGATTATGCTTTGAAAATATACCGCGGAAGCCTCGGGTCCCATGTATGACTTTACTCCGCCAACCTTTGCTCCCGTCAGATCGTCGGCGCATTTTACGACTTTCAAGTCACTTCTGTCTTTATCCGCAGTCCATATAACGGAGCTCACCAGAGTAATGATGAGCATAGCAGCCACGGCTCCGACTTTGTACCATTTTTTCTTCATATTTCTCCCCTTTTTCCGTCAAAAGAGCTACTCACTTATTTTAATACCGCACCGTAGATCTTCTCGCCCCTTGTCGCGATGACCAGCCTGTTCGCATACATAACGGGCGTCGCCTCTATCGCAGAACCGAAGTTTATCTTGTTGAGTATTTTTCCGTCCCTTGCGTCTATCAGTAACAGATCTCCGTTCTGGCATCCTTGTATTATCAGCGGCTTGCCGTCTCTGTCATATGTAAGGACCGTCGAACTCCATGAGTACATGTCAAGAGTGATCCTCCACTCCTCATGTCCCGTCTTTTTATCGAGGGCTACGAGATATCCCGCTTCAAGTGAGGGAGTCTTCGATACGGAATAGATCACATAGTCACCGATCTCGCCTTTACCGACAACACCTGTGGAGAGAACTCCTCCGGCATAACCTTTAACGGTGTGGACCTCATAACCTTTTTTCCAGACCGTCTCACCCGTAACGGCATTCAGCTTATAGATTGCCGCTTCGCCCATACTGTGCTCGTCGTAGCCGTATTTTAGGGTAGTACCGATGTATATGTAGGTTCCGTCGTCTTCAAACGAAAGTATCGGAGACGAATTTATATCCTCTTTAAGGTCGGTTATCCAGACCATATTCATTGTGTTCACGTCAAGACAGTAGAACATTCCGGCGTTGTCTCCGAGGAAGATATATCCGTTCCATGCGCATGCGCTGCATTCGCTTCCCCAGACGCGTTTGTCCTCGCCGTAAATTTTATCTATGGTAAACGTATATTTGATAAATTCCGAAGGCTTCACGCTGATCGTCGCATTTTTCTTATCATAAGCGGTATTAAGCTTCATTGTGTAGATGACGCCGTTTTCACCGGGATATATAAGCGTATCCGTTTCTTTGTCTATAAGCGGTGAGCTGTCGTAAGCGTGCCATTTTCTCGGAGCAAAATCATCCTCAATGCCGCCGTCATAAAGCAGTTTTCCGTCTATGAGGCTGTATATGTAGAATCGCTGCGATACGTTTTCGCCGAAGGGTCCCGTTTGCGCATCACCGCATCCGCAGAAGAGAAGCGGAGTTCCGTCGGGATATATCGATGCCGTTCCCTTAAACGTCATTCCGACATTTATCTCAGGCCTTGTTTCCTCTCCCGTATCAAGATCGAGGAAATGGATCTTACCGTCCATGCCGGGATAGATAACTTCCACCAGCCCCGTCTTTTCTTTAGCGCTGTCGTACATGTTCATACTGCGGCGAACGCTATCGTCCCATTGCGCGACAAGCGGTTGCCCGGTCCAGCCGTTGCCCGACCAATAATCGGAACCGTTATTCTTAAGCAACTTTCCCGTATCGTAATCCCATGTCTTTTCTATAGCACCTTCCTGAACGGTAACGGCTCCGACACTTGAAGCATCACGCCTATAGTTCCCGCGGAATGTAAAGAACCCGCTGATCGGCGCATCAGCTGCTGTTTTTGTATCAAAGGATATCGTGAAAAGCCTCGATACCGATTTGACGATCCAGTCACCGGACTGAACGGTCTCCTTAACGCCGAGCTTTGCCGGATCGGTCTTATCGACCGCGCGCGGAACATCCTCATCGGCTCCCTGCGCCGCAACAAGATCGGTTTCGTATCTTAAGCTTCCCTTTGTATCGTTAAAATAGTTGTAGAGGTACTTAAGCGATCCGTACTTCACCATAAACTTAAACGCAAAAAAACCGACGACGAGAGAGCAAACGACAAAGACGGACACCAAAACGGTGATCGTCTTCTTTGTCTTTTTTGATAATTTTCGTCTCGGTTTGAAAGGTAATGCTTTCGTTGTTTGGGACTTTTGTTCTTTGGAAACGTTTTCGACCTTATCGGTCTTAGGGTCATCTTTTTCACCGGATTTATCCGGGCCGCTCTTTTCGGGTATTTCCTCGTTAATGTTCCTTGCGGAATCATACATGTACCTGCGCGTCGTCACCGAATAGTCGCTCGAGGAATCTTCTTCTTTTCTTTCATTAAGATATGCTCTGTCTTCTGTCTGTTTTTTGATCAATTCCTGTCTTGCACGTTCAAATTTCTTTGATTTTAAACGCGAAACATCAACATCCGAAGATTTTTCGGAAGGCGACGATTTTTGCTGTTCGATTTCCCTGCGCAGCTCTTTCCATGGATTACGCTCTTCTTCCTGCACAACCTGTTCTTCTATCAGGTTGTTAAGTCGTTCCTGTTTCTGCTGAGCTACCTTCTTTTTGTTTCTGCCTCTGTTCTTTCCCATTATGTATCCTTTATCCGGCATTCTATAAAAGCCAGAAAATTAATTTGTGATTTAATTTATTCGGTAATCTCTGTATTTTGAGCATTTTTTTCAAAAAGCAGTGCCTTTAATTCCCTGATGTGTCCTACTCCGATCACTTTTATCGTATGCTCACCGATATCCTTAAGATTAACCTTTGGCATTATAACGCGATCGTACGCAAGGTTCTGCGCTTCGAGAACACGCTGGGCCGCTCTCGATACTCCCCTGACTTCACCCGTGAGTCCGACTTCACCGAATATCACGGTTTTGTCTCCCGGGGCTTTGTCAACCGCGCTCGATACGAGTGCCGTAACAACGGCAAGATCAAGAGCCGGTTCTGTTATCCTCATGCCCCCGGTCACGTTAACATAAGCATCACAGCCGGAGAGCTGAACTCCCATTCGCTTTTCGATAACTGCGATCATCAGGTTTACCCTGTTGAAATCTATTCCGAGGCATGTCCTCCTCGGCATGGAGAAATTTGTTCTGCTCACAAGCGCCTGTATTTCGGCAAGTATCGGTCTTGTGCCTTCTATCGATGCGGCTATGACCGATCCGGGCTCCCCGACAGGTCTGCCTTCCAGCATGTGTTCCGACGGATTACGTACTTCTCTGAGTCCGTCTCCTTCCATCTCGAACACCCCGATCTCGTTGGTCGATCCGAATCTGTTCTTGACCGCCCTCAGTATCCTGTAAGGTGATGATGCGTCTCCTTCAAAATAGAGCACGGTGTCAACCATGTGTTCAAGCATCTTAGGTCCTGCGACCGTACCCTCTTTGGTCACGTGGCCGACTATAAATACGGTTACGGGCATACTCTTCGCAAGTCTCATGAGCGATCCGGTCGTCTCTCTGACCTGACTGATACTTCCCGGCGACGAAGCAATGTCCTCTCTGTAAACCGTTTGAATCGAATCTATCACTACTATGTCCGGCTTATCTTTGTTTATCACACCCTCGATCACATCAAGGCTTGTTTCAGACATAAAAAGGATATCGTCATCGACGCATCCGAGCCTTTCCGCACGCATTCCTATCTGCCTGAGGCTCTCTTCTCCGGAAATATAAAGTAGATTTAATTTCTTCCTTGCGAGCTTTGCGCATGCCTCAAGCAGGAGTGTTGACTTTCCTATTCCGGGATCTCCGCCCACCAGTACGAGCGAGCCCTTTACAATGCCTCCTCCGAGTACTCTGTCAAACTCCTCTATGTCAGTGCTGACTCTCGACTCCTGCCCGCGATCGATCACCGAAAGCTTCACAGGAACTGCTTTGGCCGTCCGTTCGGTCTGAGCGGTTTTTGACTTGCACGCTGCCGCCGCAGTCGAAACCGTCACTTCGGTAAAGCTGTCCCATGCTTTGCAAACGGGGCACTGCCCCATCCACTTAGGGAATTCGTTACCGCATTCCTTACAGAAAAAAACAGTCTTTTTCTTTTCCATACTTTCTCCCACGGACATTCATTATATGTTCCCCACCCGGTCAATGATATCAGCAATCCACTCCGCTGCTTGCTCATATAAAAGCGGTAATGTGTGCTTTTTTATAAAAAAGGGTGCTCATTCAGACGTCACCGCCTGTACAGGCACCCAAATCGATCTTTCCGGTGATCAGACTTTCTGAATCTTTACCGATGTAGCCGTATCTTCTTTTGCTTCAACACTGAACACGAGCTTTCCGCCAAGGTTGGTCTTAACACGTCCCGCACTTGAGGAATCGATAAACACTTCGTACTCCTTGTCGGGCTCAAGCTCAAGCGTTATCTGCGCATCTTCTTTTCCGGTAACGGAAAACGTCGTAACGTCTCCGTTTGTCGAGAAATTGAAGACTGAAGTCCCGGGAACCGATTCATAAACAAAAAGTCCGTTCTTCTCAAGCTTCGTTATCTCGTTAAATGTTTTTACTTTGTACAGATCTCCTTCATGTGCAAAATCAGAAACCTTTGATTTCTGAGCAAGAGTAAAGTTACCAAAACTTAATGTTCCGTCCTTCTCTTTTGCAATGAGTGATTCTACTGTTTTCATTTTTTCCTCCTATATGGCGTGCTTTTCGCCCGTATCCGTTTCCTCACCGCCCACATCACCGAAGCAGCGGGTTGTTTGTATAATATCGTGTTTTTAGACACTTATGAGCTATTCCTAAGTTTATCATAACGGTATGAAAACGTCAAAGAAAAGAAGCCTTATCGTTTCCTGAATGTGGTCAATTTTTTATTGGCATCATAACCTACCAATATCGAGCTTCCTTTCTTTACGGAACCGTCAAGTATCTTCTCCGCAAGTGAGTCCTCAAGTTCCGTCTGAATAGCGCGTCTGAGCGGTCTCGCTCCGTATTTTTCATCAAAGCCCTTCTCAGCGATAAATTCCGTAAATGTCTTATCTATCCTGATACGGATCTGCATCTCCTCAAGCGCTCTCTTTGCAACACTTGCGCACATGATCGAAACGATCTCGCGGATCTCTTCCTTGCTGAGCGCGTGGAATACGATAGTTTCATCTATTCTGTTGAGGAATTCAGGCTTGAAGAGCTTGCGAACTTCGTCCATAACTCCTTCGCACATCTTCTTGTAATCGGCATCCGCATCGGCATTCGTAGCAAATCCGAGAGTCTTCGGAGAGATGATGCTCTGTGCGCCGGCGTTTGAAGTCATTATTATAACGCTGTTCTTAAAGCTTACTTTTCTGCCCTGAGCGTCGGTCACATGACCGTCGTCAAGCACCTGCAGAAGGAGATTGAATACATCGGGATGGGCCTTTTCTATCTCATCAAAAAGTACCACGCTGTAAGGGTGACGTCTGATCTTTTCACTGAGCTGTCCACCTTCGTCATAACCGACATATCCGGGCGGCGATCCGATCATTTTGGAGACGCTGTGCTTCTCCATGTACTCGGACATATCAACTCTTATCATCGAATCTTCCGTTCCGAAAAGTGCCTCCGCCAAAGCCTTCGAGAGCTCCGTTTTTCCGACACCCGTAGGTCCGAGGAATAAGAACGACCCTATCGGACGGTTGGGGTCCTTAAGGCCTACCCTTCCTCTTCTTATAGCCTTCGAAAGAGCGGAAACAGCCTCCTGTTGCCCGATCACACGCTTATGGAGGATCTCTTCGAGCTTCATGAGTTTCTCACTCTCTTCCTCTTCAAGCTTCTTGACCGGTATCTTCGTCCATCCGGCCACAACATCGGCCACTTCCGAGAATGTAACCTCAAGAACACGGTATTTACGCATCTCTTCCTGCTCGTTCTCAAGCTTCTCTTTTTCGCGGCGTAATCTTGTCTGCTTACGCTTGATCCCCGCTGCCTCTTCGAAAGCTTCATTGATTATGGCATTTTCCTTTTCCTCATCGAGAGCCTTTAACTTCTCTTCAAGCTTCCTGATCTTGGGCGTCGTCCCGTAAGACGTCAAAGCCATGCGTGAAGCCGCTTCATCCATGAGGTCGATCGCCTTGTCGGGCAAAAAGCGGTCGGATATATATCTGTTCGAAAGCTTTACACATGCTTCTATCGCTTCATCGGTGATGGCAACATGATGATGATCCTCGTAAGCTTTTCTTATTCCTTTCAGTATAAGGACAGTATCCTCGGGAGAAGGCTCTTCAACCGTAACGGGCTGGAATCTTCTCTCAAGTGCCGCATCTTTTTCAATGCGCTTTCTGTATTCATCGAGTGTCGTTGCACCGATCAATTGAAGCTCTCCCCTTGAAAGCGAAGGCTTAAGGATATTTGACGCATCGAGAGCACCCTCCGCTCCGCCGGCGCCAATTATCGTGTGCAATTCATCCAGGAACAGGATAACGTTTCCGGCGTTGATCACTTCCGCGATCACCTTCTTGATCCTCTCCTCAAATTCACCTCTGTACTTCGAACCTGCAACCATACCCGAAAGGTCGAGAGTAACGAGCCTCTTTCCTTTGATCGTTCCCGGAACGTCACCGCTCACTATTCTCTGTGCGAGTCCTTCAACTATAGAAGTCTTGCCTACTCCGGGCTCTCCGACGAGGCAAGGGTTATTCTTTGTACGTCTCGAAAGGATCTGGATAACTCTCTCAATCTCGGTTTCTCTTCCGATTACGGGATCGAGTCCCTGTTCGGAAGCAAGCTTTGTCAGGTCTCTGCTGTATTGATCGAGCGTCGGTGTGGTCGACAGGCCTTTCCCCTGCGAGGCGCGCATCTGCGATCTTGCTTTATGAGCGTCAACGCCCATAGCCGTAAGAAGATCGATGTATATTTTCTGAATGTTCACGCCTATCGTGTTGAGAAGCCTTACCGCGATACAATCACCCTCGCGCAGCATTCCGATAAGGATATGCTCTGTACCTACTCTCTCCGCATGCATGCTTGCGGCTTCCGCAAAAGCATTGTCGAGTATCTTTCTTGTGCGGGGCGTGAGTTTATCGGGTTCTGCGTAGCTAATCCCGCCTTGTGGTGCGATAAGCTGATTTATGAGTTCTATAAGCTTTTCTTCATCAACCAAGTTTTCCTCAAGAACGCGTCCGGCAACTCCTCCCGAGCGAAGAAGTCCTATAAGGAGGTGTTCCGTTCCGATCCCTCCGTGACCGAACGTAGCCGCCGCCTGAGTGGCCTGATTGAGCGCGATTCGCGCGTGATCGGTAAAATTATATTCCATAGTCTACTCCTCTTTTTCGGTTATTATCTTAGGAAGTACGTTTCTTACATGTTCAGCCCTTAGCCTGTCAAAATTAACTTCTCTGTCTTCGGGAGTACATGTTTCAAGAAGCATCGCAGGCTGTATTTCCATCATCAGTCTCTGTATATCGTAATCGAGTCCCGTGGATCTGAGTATTCCGAACATCCGGCCGAATTCGACCATCGTCAAAAGTCCGATCGCCTCACTGTACTTGAGCGATCTTGAATACCTGAGCAGTCCGTAGGAACGATATACTTTTTCTTCTATCTCCGTGCCCTTACTCTCGAACCACCGCTGCCTGATCTGCTTCTCAAGACTTGAGATCTGGCTTGCGATCATTTCAAGGCTTTCGTATATCTCCGACTCATGTATTCCGAGTGTTCGTCTGTTATAGAGCCTGTAGAGATAGCCGATCTGCCTGTCTCCGTCTGTCACCGCTTCAAGCGCAAGCCCGAACCTTGCCATTTCAGCTTCAAGCGTTTTGAGGTTTCCGCTCTTCGCTATCGCAGGAATAAAAAGCATGTATGAAGCCTTCAAGCCTGTTCCCACATCCGTGAGACTGCTTGTGAGATATCCGTACTTTTCGGAATATGCGTATTTAAACTTCGTATCGATCAGGTCATCGAGGCGTCCGGCCATAGCCGCCACATTTTTGAGGTCGCTTCCCATATTGATTGCTGCAATGCCTATGTGGTCTCGTCCGTTTATCCTAACGCTCATCGTTTCGTCTTCACTCAGGATAAGACCTGTTGTCTGCTTCTTTTGGAAGATCTCGCGACTTATGGCATGTGATTCCAATAGGACGTTTTTCTCTCTCACGGACAATTTACTTACATCGCAGGAGTAAAAAGGTTTGTTTTCTCTTCCCTCAATCTCTTTTTTTATCGATCTCACCTTATTCACAAGCTTTTCGGCCTCTTCATCGGTAAGCTTCTTTCCAAAATTGAAACCGCTGATGTTTCTCGCAAGCCTCACTCGACATGAAACGATCACATCATCATGTTTTTTTCCTTCCATGTACCACTTTTTTATCTTTTTTTTCATTTTCAAGTTCCTTTATCTTATCTCTCAGCTTGGCCGCAAGCATATAATCTTCTTTTTCCACAGCCACGCGAAGCTCTTCTTTGAGTGTCTCGACAGCTTTTCCTCCGGGAGTCTTTTTTGTAGTTCCTTTCGGTCTCCCTTTTGCACCCGTTCCTTTTTTCTTCTTTTCGTCGGGTTTCTTAGGTGTCTCGGTATCATAAATCTCAGCGTTTATGGGCACCTTACCGACATGGGTCGTTCCGGGCTGTATAGTCTTGAGCTGCTTTTCTATGACCATTGAAAAGACTCCGTAACAATCCGGGCACCCCAAAAGTCTGTCCTTCATAAACTCCGAGAATGTCATCCCGCACGTGGGACATACTGTTTTATCAAACTTATTGGGTGTTCTGTTCTCGATATATCTTTCCATATATTTCGAAAGGATCCCGGAAAGGATGCTTCCAACCTGAACCTCAAGCTTGTCCTTGTCATCTTTTCCGCTATTGTTGAGAAGCGCAGCGCACTTGTCGCAGAAACAGCGCTGGGTCTTTTTTCCGTTGATCACTTCCGTATATATGATCGTTGCCGTATTTTCATGGCATATCTCACAAATCATGTTCTTCTCCGTTTCCTCGATGTCTTGGTTTCCCTTCTGCCTGTCGAGCCTTCCCTCGAGCCCGATCCTCTTCTTCTCAATACAATTCTTATGATCAGCAGGATCAACAGCATGCACACACCCGACAAGACCGCTATTACAGTAGTGAGCGTGCCGATCGTTTTTTTGTGGGCTGCTTCGACCTCAGGATCAACTTCATCCTTTTCTTTTTCTTCCGTCTTCTCCTGTGATTCGTAGCGATCGGTCAGGCCGTACCTTTGTATCGTTTTCTCTATTCTATCATATACGTAAAGCCCCGGGTCACTTCCTTCTTTACGAAGGATGATTAGCAGATATTCGGGCGTTCCCTGCGGAACCGGTGAAAATGCGGGGATCGTATAACCGCTCACGAGGATTGATGTCCTGTAAAAGTTGTCCGGAACGGTAACATTTTCAACCGCCTCCATGATCTCATACTGTGTATCGGCTATAAGCGTGATCTTTCCGCCCTGTTCCGTGACATAAAATGCCTGCTCATGTTCTTTCGATTGGTCACGTGTTTCTTTGTTTTCTTCTGCCTTAGTGTCTTTTTCTTCGACCGCTTCCTCTTTTTCCTTCTCCTCCGAGGTTGCCTCGTCTCTCACACAATAGATCACATATTTGTTCTCTGTGCCGTCCGGCGCCGAAACGTCTATGGTAATGCGGTTGCTTCCCACTTTAAGAGAGTCTGCACCCTCAACCGTGACGTAAGCTAACGGATCGTTCGCCACAGCGGAAACGGCAAGCTTTTCGATGCTGTTCTCGACATGAACGTTATAATCTTTTATGAGCGGATCAAAAGACGGTGACAAAACCGCGCTTCCCACCTTCAGGCTTGCAAGCGACGCATCGGATGATGCCGTTGTTCCCGCCAGGACCGTGAGCTTCAGGGGCTGAGACGAAACAGACATTGCGTCGCCCTCATTCGCATCGTATATCTCGGGATTGTTACGGATCGAGAATTCGCTTTCGCCCATCGCAACGGCCTTAAAATAGAGCAGGTACTTTCTCACGGTGCTGTACGCCGAAGTTCCCGGATCGCTTATACGGAGAACTCCTTCTCCTCCGAGAACACAATCCGGACCCGAAATGTATTCAAACACGTCGCTGTTATAAGAAATATAAGACTCAACGGCTCCGATCTCAACCTCACCGTTCATAGACAATTCTATCTTTACCATGTCTTCGACTCTGATGTCCGAATCCGGTGCAACTTTTGTAAATACCGTTGAAGCACTTGCTGCCCGGGCATTCAAGGACGGAAAAACAACGACCGTACCGATCATAAGCAACATCACGGCAAAAAGTGTCTTTATCTTCTTCATTTTCCAAATATCCTTTCAAACTAATTCCCTGCGAATTTAGGATTTATTCTTATAGCTCCCCGAACCGTCCTTAAATGGTGCCGGCGCTGTTTTCCGAACGGCACACATGGTTCTGAGTTCCTTATGGAGTGCCGGTGCTGCCGTCAGGGTTTGTGCCGTCAGGGGTTCCCGTACTGCCATCAGGATTCGTACTATCCGGATTCGTGCCATCAGGGGTTCCCGTACTGCTTCCTTCGGGATTCGTGCTGTCGGGATTCGTGCCGTCAGGGGTTCCTATGCTGCCATCAGGATTCGTGCCGTCAGGGGTTCCCGTACTGCCATCAGGATTCGCGCCGTCAGGGGTTCCCGTACTGCCATCAGGATTCACTCCTTCAGGGGTTCCCGTGCTGCTTCCTTCGGGATTCGTGCTATCGGGGTTCGTGCCGTCCGTATTTTCCTTTTCTTCTTCGGGAGTCTTAGATTCCTCACCGTCTACCTTTCCTTCACGGAAGACATTGATAACGAATTCCTTTATATCTCCGTTCTGAGCCTGAACAGCGACCACGATCCTGTTCATTCCGCTCGAAAGCTTATGCTTCTTGTCACTTATGACCTTTGCAAGCGAGCTTACGGGAGTTGCATTTATCTTGATCTCACTGACTCCGCTCTCGACTACTATCGAGTACTCCTCATCGGAGGAATTGTTAAGTGTCGGCGTGAGTGAAAGCTTATTGCCGTCTGCGTCTGAAACCTTAAGTGTTTTAAGCCAATTGTTGGGGTTATCCATATGAACGGGATAAGGTGCCGGCTCTTCAGGCATATCAAGGTATACCGGGATCATAAACACGATGGGAGTCCCGACCGGGTCCTCATAGGCGCTGAAAACTCTGCGTCCCTCAGCCCAGGGAGCTTCAACATTAGCCATATATTGATGCATATATGTGCTTGTTGCCGTTGTATTAAATTTCTGCAGATAGATCGTGTTCTGGCCGCGGTTGATGTAATTGCTGCCGATATAATACGCTCCGCCGATTATGGAACGCAGCTGATTGTTCCAAGGTATCAGGCAGTTGATGTTGGTCTGATTGTTTGCCGAGCCGTCACGTGCGAACTTAAGGCCGTTCTTTATGGCTCCGCCCGATTCCGTGCTGTGATAAGCGCCTATATTGTAATAGTTATAGAGACCCTCATAACCTTTTACCGTTCCTGTAACGCTGTTGCTCATCGCATTCGCTCCGAGAGTTACCTCCTGCTTCACGCGTGAAGCAAGGTGAAGCGGGCTCACACCCGAGTATTCGGCCGCCATAAGGAACGTGTCGACGAAGGAAATACTCCTCTTTTGTCCCTCGGGATCGACATATTTATAATCAGTTCCGTTCATCGCCGTGTTCTTCAGTACTCCTTTAACGGCGTCGGATCCTTGTGTTGCAGGTGTATATGCAAGCAGTTCAAACTGAAATATGGTATCTTGCGCGAGGAAATTACGGGGATCCATATAATATTCAATGGCATCGCGCGAAGCCGTAACCCAAGTCGAGCCGTCAAACACCACAAACGAGTCCGTTTTGTAGCTGTACGCTCCGGGTTCCAGTGACTTCCACTCGATGCTCTTGGAGTTTGGTATGAGGTTTTTTCCGACAATGGATTCATTGTCGATGGCGTCTTTCCATGTCAGGCCCGTATGAAACGCCTTGAATTCCCAAAGCGGATACATCTCATGAAGCGCCTTGAGCGCATCTTTGTAGCTGTCCGGGAATCCTTCGCTCGCAAGTTTTGCCTCAAAGCTTGCCGACGTAAGCCCCGTCAGGGCTTCCTCTTCTTCTTTGCTCATCAACTTAAGTGAAGGGTCGGGGGCGACATGTTCCTTTGAAATATAGCCTTTATATTCATTACCGCCGTAAATATGACGCACATAGCACCACAGGGTGTCTTCCTCAAGTACCGTAGAAAGCACCTCAAGAGAATCGCCCGTGTATATCATAACGGGGTTATCGTTGCCGTCTCTGATCACGGGCGTAGCCCACGCTGCCGACTCGTGCATCATAAGCGCCGGAGCATTGACAGCCACAGCGTTCGCTCCCTCAAATGCATAAACGATCTTTACTTCCGTGCCGGCGATCTCTTCAACGTTTGCAGCCTCCTCTATGGGGACAAAAAACTTGATTGAATATTTCGGTACAACACTTGTAAAGTTAAGATCCGTTGAAAGAACAAATCCGGTATATACGTTTTCACCGACCGTATAGGACACCTCGTAGTATTTGTCTCCCGATGACGACGTCTTTTCTCCGATGAGTGTCACAGTCTCGCCTTTAGCTATCTTGAGCTTTTTCTTTTTTACATTTTTTACTACCGTTTTCTTGTCCGGATCTGCCTTAAGCTTCTGCTTGTCGTATTTTGTAAACGCCGATATACCGCCTGTATAATCAAGTTCGAGATAATCCTCAACCACATAACCTATCTTAAAGGAATCACCCTCGGGTACAACGATCCTGTGCCAGCGTGTCTTGACCGGCGAATCCGTATCCTTACCTGTTGTGACGGTGACGGAATTGATAACGGTCACCTCGTCATCTTTCTTTAATACTGTCACAACATCGCTGCTTTTCTTTGACAGCTTTCTCACGTTGAGCTTCGATGCGGTGACCTTTCCCGTGATATTAAATTTAGAATTAATAATTCGTTCTACCTGGATACATCCCTCAGGTACGACGATTTCGGGCTCTTTATCCTTATCTTTGTCTTCATCCTTTTCGGTGTCCGTTTCTTTATTGTTGTTCTTTTCTTCTTTGCTGTCGCCTTTTCCGTTGTCTTCCGACTTCTTATCATCGCCCGCAGCCGTGCCCTGCCCGACGATGTAAGCCGACAACTGCTCATCGGAAAGGGCTGCGATAACGGCGCCTTCCTCAAGAGCTATATATGTTCCCTTTACAAATCCGTTGTAGTTCTTTTCCCCGTCCGAATAAGTTATGTAATACCATTCGTCGTACACTGCATGTACGGTGACGGCTTCATCCTTTTTAAGTATAAGCGTTGAATCGCCGTATTCCACCTTTTCATATTCGGTCGAGGGTCCCTTTCTTACATTCAGCTCAACTGCAGTGATGACCGCTTTCGCTATCGTCTCGTCAACAGGCTCTCCGTCAGCGGTTATGTATGACGATACCGAATAGCCTTCAACTATCTCACCGTTCACAACGGCCCTGATATGATACCATTCTCCCGAGACCGCTATAATGGTTATTTCCTGATCTTTCTTTAAAAGGACTTCTTTTCCGCCCATCGAAAGGATGTTGTCGGAGCCGCTCATGTCAGGGGTCGTACGTACCCTAAGCTCGGTTGCTGTGACGGTTCCCTTGACTCCCGCAGCCGATGCAACGTTTCCGGAAAAAGGTACGAAAACAACGGCTGCAAGTGCCAAAGCCCCTGCGGCTATGATCCGAACCACCTTTTTCTTTAATGAATTCATACGATCATTCCCCTTATGTATAATATCAGATAGCACAACGTCGCTGCGGAATTGACCACGATCCCCGCGATCGAATCCTTGATAAAGATATCTCTCTCTTTGGTCGATAGCACGCTCATAACTATCCCGAGTACGGACATAATAAATCCCGCAAACCCGAATATCCCGAATACTTCACCACCGCCGCCGACTACCGCGCTGATTATCGCAAGCACGGGAATGGTGACAAAGCAGACACTCCCCGTAACAAGGAATGTTATCGCCCTGTGTGAATGATGTCGTCCTCTGAATTTTACCGATTCAATACTCATAATCTATCCTCTCACAAAAGTATAATAGAATCGTCCCTCATCATCAATAGTTATCGTTTTTTCCTTCGTCTGAGAAGATTAATGCCTCCGCATATAAGTATAAACGCCGGGATAAGACCGATATACAGTATTCCTATCAGTGTGCTTTCCTGCGAGGATACGGCAAGAAGCGCATTTTCCACATTTTTGACGGGTGCGAGCACAGGGCTTTCGTAAGGCGTCAGTTCCATGATGCTCGCTACGATAAGTCGCTCGTTCGCATACGGTCCGTTCCAAAGGAACATATCAGATGCGATATACGGACTCGAATACACTATCATCTCGCTGTAGCCGTCGTCGTAATCTTCTCTGCCCTTGATGCCGACATTGAACGGTCCCATGATCCGTTCTTCCTCTTCCGGTTCGTATCCCTCCTCAGTGTAGGATAAAAGAGCGGAATTCTCGGAGGTTTTAAGGATCGCCTCCGTCGAGACTTTTTCACCGAGGTTGCTTCTTATGTAGAGCGGCGACGCATATGGACAAACGATCATGCTTCCCCTTCTTATGTCGCTTTCGATCACTCCTTCGCAAAGTGTCGGTATAAGCTCCAGATTGTTGCCGGAAACATGAAGCTCGGAATCGTTCTCCTTGATCATCATCGCAGGGTCGCTGTCTATCCCGTAATGGCGCATAAGTGATTCGAGATTGGGCAGACTCCCGGCCGCGGGATCAAGTATTACCATCATCTTTCCGCCACCCAGAAGATATTCAAGGATAACGTCATATTCGTCCTCTGATATATCGCTGACAGGCGCATATACTACAAGCGCATTTGTTCCTTCAAGAGTTCCTGAAGTTGAAAGTGATACATACCCATGTTCTATACCTTCTCTTTCAAGTATCGCATTAAATCCCTGAGAAAGCTCTTCCTCCCCGTGTCCGGTAAGGAGTTTGACCACAGGGCGCGCCGAACCTTCAACATATGAAAGTGCCGCCAGCATTCTGCCTTCGAAATCGACACCTGTTATCTTATATGCCATTGTTTCGTAATCCACCGAAGAAATGAGCATTTCTCCGACGTCAATGAATTTTTCGAGTCCGGTATCGTTATCAACGACAAGAAATCCGCTGCCGAAACCCGAAGTTAAGCCTTTGTTCTTTATCAGAGCCAGAGATTCGCCCTCATTTGCGACAACGTATTCAATATTATCGCATGCATCGGTAAATCCCTGCATTATATCGCTGAATACTTTTTCTTCGTCATTCTCTCCCGTTATATATGTGACAGTGACAGCATCATCAAAATTTTTAAGATACTCCACAGTCGTGTCCTCGAGAGAATAAAGCCTGCCGGCGGTCAGATCGATATGCACATCGAAAAGACCGATCAAAAAATAGAGTCCGACAGCGACCGCCGCCAGAGCAACGTATAAACCGCCCGTCTTAACCTTTTCCTCATTGCTCTGATTTCTTTTGGAGCTTCTTATCGATACGATTGTTGCTGCCGTAAATATTAAAGCAAGAATTAAGAAATAGGCAACGTCGCTGACAGATACTCTTCCCGCCAGTCCTTCATGCAGATGTGACAAAGGCGAAATGCCTGAAGGCAGGAGGAATCCATAGCCTTTCAGCAACTCGATGAAGGGATCAAGAAGTGAAACAAACATCATGCAGGCAAAAGTAACGATACCCGCAACAAGCTCGCTTGAGAAGAGTGACGAAACAAACATTCCGAATGCAAGCATAGCAGCGGCAAACAGAGCGAAAACAAACATTCCCCAATAAGCGGAGCGAAGATTTACTTCTCCGTATGCCGACATCACAAAAGGATGAAAAGAGATCAGAATACAACCCGCAAGCAGAAGTACAAGCGATGCAAAATATTTTGCAAGCACCACGCCGGCTACCGATATCGGTGATGTAAGCAATAATCTGTCGGTTCCAAGCTTCCTTTCGTGAGCGAATATCCTGACGCAGATAACAGGCATAAAGAATATCAGCAGAAGACTCGTCGCTTCAAGCGTGTAGGGGTAATCCGCAGAAGAATACGTGTAATTATATATGTAATGATAAAGCCCTTCAGCTATCAAAAAGAAAGCAAGAAACAGATATCCCGAAAACGAATTAAAGTACGATTTAACTTCTTTAAAAAAGATTGTCTTCATCTTCTTCTCCTTCCTTTTCGATCTCTGCCCGCTTCTTTTCCGCCCTTCTTCGAGCTTTTTCAAACTCCGCTTCCGAAGCTTCTATCATTCCGAGGTAAATCTCTTCAAGAGTTTTTCCCTCTTTTACAAGCCGGTCTATATAAAGCCCTTCGGCTGCCACCGCATCAAAGAGCTGCTTTTTTATGTCTTCTTTAAAACCGCTCAGCACATAAGTATTCGCACCCGACGCACTCTTTCCCCCGGGTCTTACGTCGCAAAGCTTTCTCAGCGGCATAAGCGCTTTCTCGCATTCTTGAACCGATCCGGCAATATCTACTATGAGTCCGCCCCCGTTCATCTTTTTTTCGAAGAACGAAACGGTACCTGCCGCAATGAGTCTTCCTCTGTTTATAATGAGAAGCTCGTCACATACTTCGCTTAAACGTGACAGGATATGCGAGCTTACTACAACAGTAGAACCCACTCTTTTCAGGTCCATCAGTATTTTTTTAAACATGGCTGCCTGACCCGGATCAAGCCCGTTGGCAGGTTCGTCAAGAAGCAACAGCTTCGGAGAACCCGAAAGCACTCCCGCGATCGCCACACGCTGACGGGTTCCTTTTGAGAGCTGCCCTATCAGACGCCGTCTCTCCTGTGCGGTTTGCGTAAGCTCCATTACTCTTTCCGCTTCGATCACGGCTTTCTTACCTTTAAGTTTTTTAAGCTCCGAAGTAAAACGAAGATACTCTTCCACTGTCATCTCGGGATAAAGCGGGGGATTTTCGGGAAGGTATCCTACGTTCTCCATAGCCTTTTTCCTGTCGGAAGCCACATCAAATCCGCATATCCTGACGGTTCCCGAAGTAGGCTGCATATAACCGCTGAATATGTTCATCCCCGTAGTCTTACCTGCTCCGTTGGGACCCAAAAAGCCGATAATCTTTCCGGCGTCCGCACAGAAAGAAAGATCCCTGAGCGCAGTATGATCTCCGTATACTTTTTTGATTTTATTTACTTCAAGCACATTCCGCTCCTTACTCCGCTTATCTTCTTCAAAGATGCGAATCTTTTTTCGTAACCCCACCCGTACCATCACCCCGAGATGGGGGATTTCCGCTTATGATCCTAAACTTGCGTGATCTTCCGTTTTGTTATAAAAGAAATGTGTGTCAGTTTGGTGAACGATTTTTGTCGATTTACTCATGATACATAAGAATTGCGGCTGCTATGGCTGCATTGAGAGATTCCACTTCTCCGTGCATCGGGATGAACACTCTCTTGTCGGCAAGCATAGCCACAGGCTCAGATATCCCTCTTCCTTCATTTCCGATTATTATTGCCCTTCTCGGTGAAAAGGGTGTCTTTCTCATATCGGAGGCTCCTTTAAGGTGTGCCGCATATACCTCATGACCGTTGTTTTTAAGGCGTCCGATCGTCTCTTCCATGTTTTCGGCGTAAGTAAACGGCACCCTAAGGATCGATCCCATGGTGGAACGCACTACCTTGGGGCTGAATATATCAACCGTTCCCGATGACATTATTACCGCGTCTACTCCGGCTGCCTCGGCTGTCCTTATGATGGTCCCCAGATTTCCGGGGTCCTGAATATCCTCAAGGATCAATATATTGTCCTTGTCCCCAAGTTCTTCCTCTTTTCTCAAAAGAGGTTCCTGCCTTACGGTCGCAAGGATTCCCTGGTCCGTAACAGTCTCGCATACATGGCTTAAAACACTGTCAGACACGATAAATGCATCATCAACCGGCAATCCCTTCTGTCCGGCATATGTTTCACTGACGAAAACAGCTTCGACAAGCTCTCTTCTTGACGATACGGCATCTCTGATGATCCTGTCCCCTTCAAGCACAAAAAGCCCGGCGCTGCAACGTTCCTTTTTGGAACGTTGCAGCGCGGCGAGCTCTTTTATCTTCTTGTTTGAGTTACTCTCAATTTTCTGCCCCAATTTTCTCCTCCTCATTCCTTTTTATCGGAATCTCCGAGATGTAAAAGTTTTTCGGCGCGATCGGCTGCGCTCAGGCTGTCAATGAGCTCGGTAAGATCTCCGTTAATGATATCGTCGAGCGAATACAGCGTAAGCTTTATCCTGTGATCGGTACACCTGCTTTGCGGGAAGTTGTAGGTTCTTATCTTCTCCGACCTGTCCCCCGTTCCGATCTGGCTACGACGGTTACTTGATTCCTTCTCGTGAGCCTTTTCCATCTCAAGCTCATAAAGCCTTGCCCTTAAGACTTTTATTGCTTTGTCTCTGTTTTTTAACTGGGATTTTTCGTCCTGACAGGAAATGACGATCCCTGTCGGTATATGCGTCAGTCTTACCGCAGAATCAGTCGTATTGACGCACTGTCCGCCGTTACCGGATGCTCTGAACACATCAAACCGGCAGTCATTCATATCGAGATGAACGTCAACTTCCTCGGCCTCGGGCATGATCGCAACGGTTGCCGTCGAAGTATGGATCCTTCCGCCGGATTCAGTTACAGGTATTCTCTGAACCCTGTGTACACCGCTCTCGTATTTTAACCTTGAGAACACTCCCTGCCCGTTGATCATAAAGATCATTTCTTTATATCCGCCGATACCGTTTTCACTCGCGCTGACCATTTCGGTCTTCCAGCGCATGGACTCGGCGTACTTTTGGTACATTCTGAAAAGATCTCCGGCAAAAAGAGCCGCTTCGTCGCCTCCGGCGCCGGCTCTGATCTCAACGATAACGTTCTTGCCGTCGTCGGGATCCTTAGGAAGCAGCAAAACCCTGAGCTCCTCATCAAGCGCCTGCGTCTTTTCTTTTGCCGTCGCAAGCTCTTCTTTGGCAAGTTCCCTCATTTCGGGGTCCTTTTCGACCTCGAGCATCGCCATTGAATCCTTTATATCGTTCTGTACGTTTTTGTATTCTTCATATTTGGATGATATGACGGAAAGCTCCGACTCTTCCATCATAAGCTTCTTAAATCGAGCCTGATCCGATGCCACTCCGGGAGAAGCAAGTTCATCCCGCACTTCTTCATATCTGAGTGCTATTTCATCAAGTTTTTCGTAGATATCCATTCGTTTTTCTCCGTCCGTTTTATCAAAAGATCGCGATATTCCGGCCTTTTTACATATGCTGACCGTTCTGTCTCAAATGTAAAGCGTTATATCCGAAAAAGCTATCCCTTCCAAAAACCCGATACGACTCTGTTAAAGCCGGCAAGGTCTTTATGCACGGTGATCTGCTCAAATCCTCTCTCTTTCATCATATCCCCGACCTCTTCCGCTTGCTCATCGCCAATTTCCATTGCTAAAAATGCGCCCTCATCCATATACTCCGGAGCGCCCATAACAATCCGTCTGTAAAAGCTAAGGCCATCCGCTCCGCCATCAAGTGCAAGTCGCGGCTCAAAAACCGAAACTTCGGGCGCAAGTGTTTCGATCATACCGCCTGCGATATACGGCGGATTGGCCGTGATCAGCTTATATTTGCCTTCTATTGCTTCAAAAAGATCCGAAACGATAAGCTCGGCTTCCACTCCGTTTTCGGCAGCATTTTTTTCCGCCACACGGATAACTTCGGGAGAAATATCACTGAGTGTCACCTTTCCAATCCCGGAAAGCTTTGCAACGCTTATGCCCACACATCCGGTACCTGTACAAATATCCAACAGCCTGACCGTTTCTTTCGAACCGGCTTCCCGTAAAGCCTTTTTTGCCTCGTTTACCGCTATCTCGGCAAGAATCTCCGTATCAAAGCTCGGTATAAGGCAATCGGGTGTGCAGATGATCTCCAGACCCATAAAAGATGTATGACCCGTAATATATTCAAGAGGCTCACGTTCAAGACGTCTTGAGAGCAACTCCTCAAAACGCTTTACATAAGCCTCCGAAACCTCTTCATGTTCATGAAGGATTACAGCAGCCATATTCATCCCCGACGCCTCGCAAACGATCAATCGGGCGCATGAACTATGATCTTCTATGCCTGCTTTTTTCAGTTCTGTATCTGCCCTGTCAAGGTAATCTCTGTACGTCACTGAGTTTAATCCTTCTTGGTTTTATTTTCAAAAAATTTATCGAGTTTCTTTAAAACTTCATCGTCTTCGTCGTCATCAATGACGATATTACGCTTCTCGACTTCAACAGGTGCCCTGTGGTTAACTCCCCTTGTGGGTTCGGGAACTTTGTCCATTCCTGTATTCTTAGGCTCTGTTGATCTTCTTCCTTTAAAGAATCCCAGGTTGTCTCCGTCTTCAGATTTCGTTTCCTCTTTCTTCTCTACGGATCCTTCCTTCGCATCTGC
>JAILPE010000121.1 GCA_024699645.1 Lachnospiraceae bacterium | reverse complement strand
ATAACCTGACCCTTCTTTACTGTATCACCAACATTAACCTTAATGTTGAGAATCTTACCGGGCATGGGAGCCTTGATCTTATTTGCACCGGCTGCACCTGCTGCGGGAGCAGCTGCCTTGGGTGCTGCTGCCTTAGGTGCTGCTGCCTTGGGTGCTGCTGCTACGGGAGCGCCTGTGCCTGCGCCTTCTTCAACAGTTACATCGTAAGCTACGCCGTTTACTGTGATAGTATAATTCTTCATTTTATAAATCCTCCTGTGGGGAAGCATCCGCTTCCTTTTTTTGTCTTACGATCCCTGTTTACCGGGACCATGATCTGGTATTATCAAACTCTTCTTCTTATTCCTCTGACGAACAATCCGTTAGCGGGAACGGTTCCTGTCGTCTGAAGTTCATACTCGTAAACAGCTGCCGTAATAACTGCTATAAGTGCATCGTCGGATTCAGCCGTCTCTGCAACCTCTTCTGTAGCGGGCTGTGGAGCTGTTGTATTGATTGCCTGAGCTGCCTTTTTCTTGCCTCTTGAATCAATCGCCTTGAATACCTTACCCTCGACTGCGATGATGATCGAAATGAAAGCAAGTGCTAAGAACACGATCGATATGCCGATCAAAGTATTAAGGCCGGCCTCAGACATCTTCTCGCCAAGACCTCTTGTGTCTTCTGCCACTTCGGCGAGTAAAAAAAGATTAGTCATGTGTTCCTCCTATAAAATCGGGCGGTTTTATCCGCGCTTGCTGTTGTCTGATCTGTTCACGGATCAGACCCTTCTGTCATACAGTCCCGTGTTTTTTAGCGGGGATCGAATCATCATTCTTCATGCTAAGCATTTCGAAAGCGTAAATGATGTTCTGACGAACAGAAGCAGCATCAATGACTGAATCAACATAGCCGCGCTTTGCAGCAGATTCTGCTGTAAGAAACTTTTCATACTCAGCTGCCTTATCGGCTGTCTTGGCACCGTTCTTGATATCATCTGCATAAACGATCTGAGCTGCAAGATCTGCTTCCATAGGTCCGATCTTGGCACCTTCAAGTGCAAAGCAAAGATCAGCGCCGATGGCCTTAGAATTCATGATGATGCCTGCAGAACCGATTGCCTTACCTGTAATGAGGTTAACCTTGGGAACGGTTGCATTAGCAAATGACTGTGTGAGCTTAGCCGAAGCAAGTGCGAGAAGTTTTTCACCGCACATGCAGTTGCAGAAGCCACCTACATTTGTAAGTGTAAGGATATCAATATCAAATGCATCGCAGAAGTTTACAAAACGGATTGCCTTTCTGACACCGGGTGCTGTGAGCACGCCGTCAAAGTTTTCTTTCTTTTTGCCTTCTTCAAGGATGGCTGTTCTGTTAGCGAGGCAACCTATAGTTGCACCGTTCAACTTGATAAATCCGCAAACCATGTCTTTACCGGACTCCTTCTTAACTTCAAAGAAGAATCCGTCATCGGAGATGTCTGCAAGAGCAACTGCGGGATCACAGTATGTCGAAGCAAATTCGGGAGTCTGACGATTAAGATCATCCTCTGAATCTGTAAGAGGTGAACTGTCATCGTTGCATGAAGGAAGGATATTGATAAGATCGTGAACTGCGTTCAAAACATCTTCCTCTGTCTCACCGACATAGTCGATCGCACCGCACTCTGCCTTAAAATCAGCAGATGCAGTATTGCACTTACCCTCATTGTTGTCCTTTACACTGTCGGGTGTATTTACAAAGAATCTTCCGTTTGTCTTCTCAACAAAAACGAAATCATTCATAGATGCGGAAACAGATAATCCGCCACCGCAGCTTCCGAATACTGCTGCGATCTGGGGAATAACGCCTGATGCAAGACTCTGCTTGTACATTACTGTTCCAAGTGCGTCAAGTGCATCCGTTGCTTCCTCAAGGCGAAGTCCACCGCAGTCAATAAGACCTACTACAGGTGCACCGCACTTGATAGCAAGATCATAAACACCTGCGATCTTCTTTGCATGCATTTCGCCGATGGTACCGCCAAGAACTGCTGCATCCTGGCTGTAAACGTAAACCGGGTTTCCGTCGATCGTACCGTATCCTGTGATCACACCATCGCAAGGAGCTTCTTTTGTTTGCAGATTAAAATCGGTATTTCTCTTGGTGACAAGAGCGCCGATCTCTACAAAACTGTTGCCGTCAAGAAGGGTATTGATCCTGTCCCTTGCTGACAATTTGCTTTGATTACTCATGGTTACCTCCGTTGTATGTATCGTGTCTGTGCCCAATACGCATGATCGGGCGCAAACCATTTTTCACCGAATAGCATTATACATAACCTAAATAATCAATGCAACCACTTTATTTTTTGAATACGGAAAATCCCCACCGTAAAGTGATATGCACGATTAAGATAAGGCACTCCGTGGCCGTACACGCGGATCACATTATTTAGCGGGGACTTTTAATTTGTTTTTCACTCTTTTTTATTTGTTGTCGATTTTTTATTTATTATCGATCTTTCATTTCTTTTTGATCTTTTTTATTGATTGTCCTGTTGCTCGTACATTATCAACCCTTCGCGGATGACGTCATACGAAAAGCCTTTACGGGCTATTGATGCAAGAATCTTATCCTTAGAGGGATCGGCCGGGTCAAACTTTTTCTTTTTTAATATTTCAAGCACCGCGCAGGCCTGCCTGGCCGTAAGGGATTCGCTGTCGTCGACGGCTTCATCGCAAACTTCATCGATTGCGGCAACGAGATCATCGCTTCCGATCCCTTTTTTTATCAGCTTGAACTTGAGCTGTGTAAGACTCTGCTGAGAAAGATGAGCCGACAAAAACCTCGAAGCCATCCTGACATCGTCTATATAATGCTTTTCTTTAAGTTTTTTTATTGCTGTATCGGCCGCAGCTTTTTCAAAACCTTTCTTTATCAATTTATCGAACAGTTCTTTTTCAGATCTGTCCTGCCTCGAAAGCAGATCTATCGCATATGAATAAGCCGCCGATGCATTACCGGGTTCATTTGTCATCTGTTGCCTCTTCGGTGACCGTATTGTAAGGTGATATATGAAGCTTTCGGCGAAGCTTGTCTTCAACCTCGGCAAATACTGCCGGGTTATCATGAAGATAAGCCTTGGCATTCTCACGACCCTGACCGATCTTGTCTCCGTTATATGCAAACCATGCACCGCTCTTGATGATTATGTCCTCGTTGACGGCAAGATCGAGGATGTCGCCCTCTCGTGATATTCCCTGGCCGTACATGATATCAAATTCAGCTTCCTTAAAGGGCGGAGCAACCTTGTTCTTTACTACTTTTACTCTCGTTCTGTTACCGACGCTCTCTCCGGCATTCTTTAGCGTATCGATCCTGCGTACATCCAAACGTACCGAAGCGTAAAACTTAAGAGCACGACCTCCCGTGGTTGTTTCGGGATTACCGAACATGACTCCGACTTTTTCTCTGAGCTGATTTATGAATACAACGATACAGTTGGTCTTGTTGACCACACCGGTAAGCTTACGAAGTGCCTGCGACATAAGTCTTGCATGAAGACCCACATGAGAATCGCCCATGTCTCCCTCGATTTCTGCCTTCGGAACAAGTGCAGCGACGGAATCGACGATTATGATGTCAACCGCACCCGAGCGCACCATAGTTTCTGCGATCTCGAGAGCCTGCTCTCCGTTGTCAGGCTGAGAGATGTAAAGGTTGTCTATATCAACTCCGATATTTCTCGCATAAGAAGGATCAAGTGCATGCTCCGCATCTATAAAACCGGCAATGCCACCCCTCTTCTGTACTTCAGCGACCATGTGAAGCGCAACCGTTGTCTTACCGCTTGACTCAGGTCCGTAAATCTCGACAATCCTTCCTTTGGGTACGCCTCCGACTCCGAGTGCAATATCAAGACTGAGCGCTCCCGTAGGGATCGTTTCAATGCTTAAGGCACCCTGGTCACCGAGTTTCATGACCGAACCTTTTCCGTATGCCTTCTCGATCTGTGCAAGCGCCGATTCAAGAGCCTTTAATCTGTTCTCATCAATTCCGTTCTTTTCTTCTTTTGCCATGTGTTCCTCCTCCGATAAAGCTTATATTTGATTTTATTTCAAGTATAAAATGTCTTTTTCATCACACGAACATTCGTTCATGCATAAAGATACCAACTTTGCTCAGTATTGTCAATATCTTTTCGAACATTTTTTTGTACATTGGGATCTTTCACAGATCCTTGCGACATACTCCATGTCCCCCGCAACCGACGGGGTCGGACTTCTGACGATCATCTGTGTTCATGATAACCCAATCGGCAGCAAAACGATACTTGGAATATTTCACGAAAAAAACGGTATCCGATTGTGCACTTTTACCTGTTTTCTTCTTCGGTAACCTCTTCCTGTTCGTTTGCACTTCCCTGATTTAAGAACTGCTCAAATTGCGTGAGGTTCATTATTATCTTTCTCGGCTTCGTTCCCTCATCCGGTCCGACCACATTGTCACTCGCAAGATTGTCCATTATCCTCGCCGCGCGGTTGAATCCTATCTTAAATCTGCGCTGCAAAAGCCCAATGGATGCTTTTTGATTTTCTATTATGAAGCGACCGGCTTCACTGTAAAGTTCATCGCGGTCATCCTCGGGTCCGGCAGCCTCTCCCGACGTATTCTCGTTCTGGGTTCCCGCACTTTCAATATGTTTTCCGAGAGTCTCGCTGTATTTGACCTCTTTGTACTTGCTCTTTACAAATGAAACTACGTCGGCGACTTCCCTGTCTGAAACATAAGCGCCCTGAAGTCTTACGGGCTTGGGATAGCCCTGCGGATAGAAAAGCATGTCTCCCTTACCGAGAAGCTTCTCTGCGCCTCCCTGATCGATGATCGTTCTCGAATCGACAAGCGACGAAACCGAAAAAGCGATCCTTGAAGGGATGTTGGCCTTTATCGTACCTGTAATGACATTGACCGAAGGTCTTTGTGTCGCGAGCACAACGTGTATACCGCAGGCACGCGCGAGCTGAGTAAGTCTGCATATGGAAGCCTCGATCTCTTTGGAATTTGCCGTCATCATAAGATCGTTAAGCTCGTCCACGATTATAAGTATCTGAGGAAGTCTGTCGGGACACTCTCCTTCATTGCCTTCATCATAATACTGTTCTTCGATCACTCTGTTATATGACGCGAGATTGTTCACCCCGCTGTCGGCAAAACGCTGATAACGGTCATCCATCTCGTGGATCGCCCAGTCAAGCACCGCGTTGGCCTTCTTTACGTCCGTAACGACAGGCCATAAAAGATGCGGTATCCCGTTGTAACCTATAAGCTCGACACGCTTCGGATCTATCATGATCATGCGTACTTCCGAAGGTTTTGCTTTGTATATAACGCTCATGATGAGCGAGTTTATGCATACCGATTTTCCGGATCCCGTTGCACCGGCTACAAGCATGTGAGGCATACTTGCTATGTCAAAGCAGATCGTCTTGCCCGCGATATCTTTTCCGACCGCAAAAGTCAATGTGCTCGCAGCATCCTTAAATTCAGGCGAATCGATAAGATCTCTCAAAAGCACCGGTGATGTGACTGCGTTGGGAACCTCTATGCCGACGGCTGCCTTTCCGGGGATCGGCGCTTCTATACGGATCTCCGCAGCCGCAAGCGCAAGCTTTACATCGTCCGCAAGCGCGGTTATCGTCTTAACCTTTACCCCCTGATCGGGCAAGAGTTCATATCTTGTAACGGTGGGGCCGCATGTCGCATCTGTTACCGTGACGCCGACTCCGAAGCTCCTGAATGTCGTCTGTAATTTTTCGACTGTTTCCTGTAACTCTCTCTTGTCCCCATTCTTCGCGGCCGACTTGTTCTTTGTGAGCAGACTGATGGGAGGGAATACATAAGGTATTATCTTCGGTTCGCTTGTCTGTGTCTCGGTATTCGGATTCGAAACAGCCCCGGTTGCGTTTTGAGTTGATCCGTCTGCCTTATTCGAAGACTTCTGCACGTCTTCCCCATATTCTGCGGTACTGTTCTCAAAGTCACTCGTGCCCGGTGCAGATTCCTGTGTAACGCTCTCAAAGTCACTCGTGCCCGATGCAACTTCCTGTGTAACGCTCTCAAAGTCAATCATGCCCGGCGCAGATTTCTGTGTACTGCCCTCAAAATCAAGCAGGTCCTCATCAGATTCCTGCGTACTTCCTATAAAGCTCAACATACTGCCGGCAGATTTCTGCGTACTTCCCGCAAAGTCCTGTGTACTGTCAGCAGTTTTGTGTGTACTTTCTCCAAAACTCATCGTACCTGCAGTCTCACTGAGGAACGACGCACTTTCACCAACCTCTTCAAAATCCGATCTCGTATATTCTTCTTCTCTTGAATCCGAAAGCCTTCCGACAGACGATTCAAAACCGTCATCCACCATGCAGTGTCTGTTCGCGCCCCGGCGACCGAGGATCTGCCCACGTTCGATATGTGAACCGGCGCTCGTT
>JAILPE010000091.1 GCA_024699645.1 Lachnospiraceae bacterium | reverse complement strand
GAGCTCTAAAATATGATCATCGTCAACGCCGGTATTGTTAAGGTATTGGTGGTAGATTTCAAACAGGAGATAGGATTTTCCACATCTCCTGATGCCGGTTATAACCTTTACAAGGCCGTTTTCACGCTTATTGATCAGTTTCTGTAAATAGCTGTCCCTCTGTATCATATGTAAAGCCTTTCGATAAAAGTGTGTAAATACGCAATTTATTCTAATCAATATATTATCACATGTTTGAAAGGCAATCAATAAAACAAGAGATATTTTAGAAAAAAATATCCAAATACGCATTTTTTGCGATTCTTCATTTCCTTTGAGGAATTTTGGCAGGAAAGGGCATCTGTATATATGAAAGGCATTTTTCGCACAAAGCGGATCTGCAAGTAGAAGGAAAAGTAGAGTTTGATGTAAATCTTATGGGTTTGACAAAGAAGATAGAATAGGAACAGGGAGCTAATACCGGGGTGAGTAAATCCAATATCAAACGCTATTAAGCACCAGAAAATACTTTCCACAGGAAGAAAACCGAAATGAAAGCTTTTAGACTACATGTGAAAATGACAGTTCTTGCACTTGTGATGGTGGTCTGCATCGTCGTTTATGATCCGGTCGGATTTAAGACGACAGAGGTGAAGGCGGATCAGTCACAGACACCTGTGCAATATTCATTCTACAATGAGGGCAACGGTACATTAAAAATCGAAAAGAAAGATGCTAACGGCAACCTCTTAAGTTCTGCCGAGGGTACTATCAAGGTCAACAAAAAAGGTACCGAAACCATTAAGTCCACTACAAAGAACGCTTTCATGGGCATTGCAGAGAACGCGAAGTTCGTGATCGAGGCGTCCGAAGAGGTGGGCCATCCTACTGTCAGTTGATTAAGAAAATAAGAATGAGAGTGAAGAATGCGGGGTGTGCATTCAAGCCTTAAATTTTGTGGTAAACTATATATGCGATAAAAATCGGTTACAGGACTGATAAAAGGAAGGATACATATATGAACGATAAGACGGTCATCAAGGCACACGGCAAGATTAACCTGGCACTCGACATAATCGGGCGTCGTCCGGACGGCTACCACGAGGTCAGTATGATCATGCAGTCGGTTTCGCTTGACGATGAGCTGGTCTTTGAAAAGACGGACGTGGCGGGACTTAAGTTGAGACTGGGCAATCTGCCGTCAGACGATTCCGAGGAACAGGATGCTCAGGGGAAAAGTAGTGCCGAAACAAATTGTGAGTCCGGTACATCAGTGTCTCACGAAGGCGGGATGCTTCCGGTCGGGAGCGATAACATCATATTTAAAGCGTACAGAGCGTTAAACGAGCGTTACAGCCTCGGCGGAGTCGAGTGCACGCTCACCAAGAACATCCCGATAGCTGCGGGAATGGCAGGCGGAAGTACGGATGCGGCGGCAACCCTTAAAGCGCTCCGTGAGCTTTTCAGTCTCGACATAAGCGACAGTGAACTCGCAGAGATCGCGGTTGGTATCGGTGCGGATGTTCCGTACTGTCTCATGGGCGGAACCGCGCTTTCCGAAGGGATCGGAGAGAAACTCACGGCGCTTCCGGCACTCCCGAAGTGCTGTATCCTCCTTGTCCACCCCGATATCCCCGTTTCAACAAAAGATGTCTATAATGCCTATGACAGAGCGCCTCACACCTTTCATCCCGATATCCCGGCCATAAAGTCATGCATATCAAAAGGTGACCTCAAAGGCATGTGCGAGCTTGCAGGCAATGTCCTCGAAGAGGCAACCATACCCATGCACCCCGAGATTAAAGACATAAAGAACAAGATCAAAGAATTCGCCCCCCTTCTTTCACTCATGACCGGAAGCGGCCCTACTGTATTCGGCATCTTCGATGACGAAGCAAAAGCGCGGGAGGCGTACACATTTTTTAAAGAAACGCAGTATTCAGGTGAGGTATTTTTAACTGAGCCAAATTGATGAAGGGTTGCGAACCACATATGTCTCCGCGCCGAACTGCTCTCCGAAATGCTCTGCAGAAGAACCTTCGGTTCTTCCTCAATGTCGGTACTTAGTGACCGTACTTTGGTCACTTATGTACCGCTACATGAGACCGAGCCAGACTTCGTTCTTCGCACCTTGTGCTCGAACATTAGTCAGACGCTACTCGCTCCGTTTCACTTCGCGACTCTCACGCAAAACATTTCATTTAATCATTGAAACGTTTTGCTTCGAGCACGAAAACTTGTAAACAAGTTTTCTGGTAGCTTGGTGAGAGCGCCTTTCGGAGAACAGTTTGTGCAGGAGACGTTAAATGTGGTTCACAACCCTGTTCAACTGCTTTTTTATATGATATTCCGTATCCCCTCGCATATCCTTCTTGCCACCGCAGGGTTATTCATCGTGTACAGGTGAATCCCCCTGATATCGCTTACGAGCAGATCTATTATCTGACTCAGGCAGTACGACATCCCGGCGTCAAAGAGCGCTTCTTCGTTATTTTCGTACCTTTCGATGATCTTTTTAAACCGCTTCGGGAAGGAAGCATGGCAGAGCTGCACCATGCGGCTTATCTGCTTCGCTTTAATCACGGGCATGACACCGGGGATAACGGGTATGTCGATCCCCGCAAGCTCACACTCCTCGTGAAAACGGTAGAAAATGTCGTTGTCAAAGAAGAGCTGGGAGAGCAGAACTTCTGCCCCCGCATCTACTTTCTTTCGAAGACTTTTGATATCGCTTATTATGCTGTCGGACTCGGGATGACATTCCGGGTAGCAGGCACCGAGAAAGCAGAAATCGTTCTTTTGCTTCATGTATGATATAAGATCCGAGGAATGCCTGAACGTATCTTTGGCCGCGGCGGCAGGAGAGGGGTCTCCGCGAAGTGCAAGAACATTTTCGAGCCCCTCTTTTTTGAGCTCTTCGGCAAAGCAGTCGATCTCATCCATGTCGTAATGAAGGCAGGTCAAATGAACTACCGGTTCGATCCCGTAATCGTATTTGATCTTTTTGGCGAGCTCGATCGTCCTGTTGCAGTTTGAGGAGCCTCCGGCTCCGAACGTAACGCTTATGAAATCGGGGTGAAGGTCGGTCAAAACCTCGAGAGTAGCATCTATATTTCGGAGCTCTGTGTCCTTTTTGGGCGGAAAGATCTCAAATGAGAGTCCCCTCTTTTTCTTATAAACTTCCGATACTTTCATTTTATCCTCTTATTATCTTTGCGGCTGCAACAAGGTTTTTAAGGCTCTTTACGGTTTCGTCCTCGCCTCTTGTCTTAAGACCGCAGTCGGGATTTACCCAGAGTTTCCTGTCTTCGATCTTCTTCCTCATTTTTGTGAGCGCGGTGACGATCTCATCAACCGAAGGAACGCGCGGACTGTGAATATCATATACGCCGGGGCCGACTTCAGTCTTGAAGTTGTTCTCTCTGAGCGCATCAAGGATAAGAAGGTCCGAACGTGATGCCTCAAACGTGATCACATCGGCATCCATCGCATCGATAGCGGGGATGATGTCGGTGAATTCGCTGTAACACATATGCGTATGGATCTGTGTTTCGGATTTTACCTTACTGTGAACGAGTCTGAAGGCAGGGATTGCCCAGTCAAGATATTCACTGTACCAATCGGCTTTGCGGAGAGGAAGCTTTTCTCTGAGCGCAGCCTCGTCGATCTGGATTATGTCGATGCCGTTCTTCTCGAGATCGAGGACTTCATCCCTGATCGCAAGTGCGATCTGAAGAGTGCTCTCTTTAATGGATATGTCTTCTCTCGGGAATGACCAGTTAAGGATCGTTACGGGACCTGTGAGCATTCCTTTTACGGGCTTGTCGGTGCAGCTCTTGGCGAACTTCGACCATTCAACGGTGATGGGATTCTTTCGTGCAACGTCACCCCAGATGATGGCGGGCTTTACGCATCTTGTTCCGTATGACTGAACCCATGCATTCTTTGTAAAGAGGAATCCGCTTAAGTTCTCTCCGAAGTATTCGACCATGTCGTTTCTCTCGAACTCTCCGTGAACGATGACATCGAGGCCGATCTCTTCCTGGAGTTTGATGCATTCTCTGATTTTGTCCTGATTGAACTTAATATACTCTTCTTTGCTCTTGAGACCCTTCTTGAATTCGAGGCGGTTCTTTCTGACATCTGCGGTCTGAGGGAAGGAGCCGATCGTAGTTGTCGGGAAAAGGGGAAGTCTGAACTTGTCTTTCTGTATTTTTTCTCTTTCTTCAAATTTGGGAAGTCTTTCATAGTCTTCGGGTTTGATCGAAGCAACCGCAGACTGGACCGCGCTGTCCATGCAGTTCTTTCTGCCTTGATGGAGAAGCTTGTTTCTGATAAACCTCTCGTCTTTTTCAAAGTCGGTATCGAAGAGTTCGCCGAGATCCTTAAGCTCCGAAAGCTTCTCCCGGGCAAAAGAAAAATGAGCCTTGCAATCACTGTCGAGTCCTGCTTCGCCATCGAGTGTATAAGGAACATGAAGAAGCGAACATGATGTGGAGAGTACGATCTCATCCGTCGCGATATCCTTAAGGGCAGACAATGTTTTCGAATAGTCGTTTATCCAGATGTTCTTTCCGTTTACAAGGCCGGCAAAGAGAACTTTACCCTTGGGGAAGAACTTCACAAGCTCTGCTGTCTTGCGGCCTTCGACAAAATCGAGACCGATCGCGTCAAAATCGAGTTTTACGACTTCGTCATAAATATCTCTGATATCACCGAAAAAGGTCTGCAAAAGTATCTTGACCGAGCCTTTGCTTTCGAGGATCACATTGTAGATATTTTTAAAGAGTTCTTTATCTTCGGCTGAAAGATCCATAACAAGGCGGGGCTCGTCAAATTCGATAAGACCTTCACCTTTCTTTTCGAGCGCCTTCACGAGTTGCACATAAGCGTTAATGAGATCGTCGGCAACATCGTGAACGTTCTTGCTTCCGGTAAACCTTGTGAGCTTCAGGAATGTGAACGGTCCGATGATAGAGGTCTTTGTGTTCACGCCGATCTTTCCCGCTGCTTCAAAGTCTTTGACAGGCTTATCGCCGATGAGTTCGATCTTTGTATCGTCGTCGATCTCGGGCACAAGGTAGTGGTAGTTTGTGTTGAACCACTTCTTCATTGCGAGAGCTTTAACGTTTCCTTTTTCACCCTGATAGCCCCTTGCCATTGCAAAATATGTGTCGAGCCCGGAAAGCTTAAGGTCCTTGTATCTTTTGGGGATAACGTTAAAAAGTACAGCCGTGTCGAGCATATTGTCATAAAAAGAGAAATCGTTTGAAGAGATAAATGTGATACCTGCTTCCTTCTGCTTTAAAAGATTCTCGTTTTTGATCGCTTCCGCTGTTTCGAGAAGTTCCTTTTCGGTTATCTCGCCGTTAAAATACTTCTCCGATGCAAATTTAAGTTCCCTGTTTCTTCCTATCCTGGGAAATCCAATAACTGATGTTCTCATTTTCTCCTCCGATGTTTATTTAATGATCACGGTCACTTGCCGGGACGAAAAGCCGTACTTTCGGCTTTTTGTATTTTTTGAGAGTATATTCCGATTATTCCGATAGGTAAAATATATAAAACAGGCGGCTCACTATAGATTTTTCATATGGAAAGCGGTAAAATCATAAAAGAAACCGATAAGGTTCGCCCGGACAGCCGGAGAATACAGTGCGAAGCGGGCAAAAATCGGATCACGCGAGGAAAGGAAACATATGACTCATAAACAACTTATGTACGCAGTAACGGTGGCCGAGGAGGGAAATCTTTCAAATGCGGCCAAAAAACTTTTTATCGCGCAACCGAGTCTTACGGCTGCGATACATGACCTGGAGGAAGAATTCGGTATTCAGATCTTTATAAGATCGAATAAGGGAATAAAAGTGACTTCCGAGGGAGAGGAGTTCCTCGGATATGCGCGACAGGTGCTCGAGCAGACAAAGCTGATAGAAGAAAGATACGGGGGAAAAAGGCCGGGAAAACTCAGGTTCTGCGTTTCGGCGCAGCACTATTCCTTTGCGGTCGAGGCCTTTGCGGTTCTCATTAAAAACACCGGTGCGGAAAAATATGAATTCCATATGCGTGAAACACAGACGTACAACATTATCGATGATGTGGCGCATCTGCGCAGCGAGATAGGGATACTTTATCTTAACAGATTTAATGAGGAAGTTATCAGAAAGACGCTGAGGGACAACAACCTTTCGTTTAATTCACTCTTTACCGCCAAACCACATGTTTTCCTTGGGAAGAAATCGCCGCTTGCCGGGAAAAAGGTCATTTCGCTCGATGATCTGAAGCCGTACCCGAGGCTGTCATATGAGCAGGGCAATCATAATTCGTTTTATTTTTCGGAAGAGATACTCAGTACGATGGACTGCGATAAGGAACTCGTTGTCCTCGACAGGGCGACACTTTTCAATATGCTTGTCGGTCTTAACGGCTATACCATCTGCAGCGGCATCATAAGCGAAGAACTCAACGGACCGAATATCATCGCCCGGCCGCTTGATATAGATGACTATATGGAGATCGGATACATTCTCCCGACATCCATTCATCCCTCTTATCTGACAGCAGAATATATAAGGATACTGATCGAACTTACAAGAACATGAGTCAAAAGTATTGTTTAGAAATTTTTTATAAATAGTATCTTGCAATAAAGAATAGGTTGTGATATTATGCATGTGTCGGTCGGAAACGATATGACGTGACAGATACCCCGGGCAGCACGAACGAGATAAGCCGTGGGGCATGGACATTGAAAAACGGAAGCGAGTCAATGCTTCTGAAATAGGAGGCGAATTATGAATACACAGTTTAAAAAAGGCGCGCTTGAGCTTTGCGTTCTTTCAAAGCTGGCCGATTCGGACAGATACGGCTACGACCTCACCGAGGAGATCTCGTCTGACATGACGATAGCTACGGGAACGCTTTACCTTATCCTTAAGCGGCTGAAAGACGAAGAGTATGTCAGCACATATCTGCGTGAGTCCGAAAACGGACCCGCAAGAAAGTATTATCACCTTACCGAAAGCGGAAGGCAGTATCAGCAGGAGCAAAAGGCCGAGTGGAAGAATTTTGTGAATGCGGTGAATAACATTATAGGAGACTGACACATAGTTATATGTGATCGGGTTCGTTAAAAGTAACGTAAAAGTTTACTGAGAAGGGAAGGATTAATTTATGACCAGAATAGAGTATATGACAGAACTTAAAGCGGGTCTTTGTGGTTTTGACAAAGATGTACGCGAAGAGATCATTAACGATTACACAGAGCATTTTGATGAGGGATTGGCTCTCGGAAAAAGCGAGGAAGAGATCTGTAATGAGCTCGGAAGTGTGGAAGAGCTTGTGAAGGAGCTTAAGGAGATCGGCAACAAAAAGAAATCATTTGATTTCTCTTCAATCGATTTTGACAAGTATGCAGAGAAGTTTGCAAAGACACTCGGAAGCATAGGCGCAGCTGTATACAGAGGTGCCGGAACAGTAGCCGGCAAGGCCGACGGAGTTGTTCAGGAAGCAAGCGCTTTTGCAAAGATGGTTGCAAAGGGTTTTGAGGAATCTATGGCTGCACATAAGGGCGATGAAGCATGTGAATCCAAAGAAGATTCAGCCTGTGAAAACAATGACAAATGCGAATGAACATGTGAGTGACATCCGCATTTTGGAAAGATAGATGTAATTGCTGCAGGGGGGACACCGGTACGGTGGCCCCCCTCCTCTTTATTATACATGGTACTGTAAATAGATCTGATTTCGTGGTATAATATTTCAGTTATGTAGAAAGTGATCCGAATGGAAATGTCAAATGTCTTATAAGAGTTGAAAAGATATCGCTTTTTGCATGTGGAGAGAGTAGGCCTGTGCGGTTTGTACCGAAAGGATGGTATTTATGGGTAAAGAGAGTAAAAAAATATATGATCGTTTGATGGGATGCATCGCAGTTCTTGTTGCGGCGCTGATCCTTGTGTTTGTTCCGAAGGATTTTGGATGGGCATCGGAAATAATCGCTGTGCAGGCAGATGAAAAGGAAAAAACAAAACTTAACGAGACCAAGATATCGATTATGGTCGGGGAAACGGGGAACCTTTATGTCGAAGGGCTCGATGCGGGTGACAAAGTAACATACAAATCCTCGAAAAAGAAGGTCGCAGCCGTTGCGGCAACAGGTATTGTTACCGCAAAAAAGAGCGGAACCGCAAATATCACCGCAACCGTAAAGCATCTTGACGGCACATCGGACAAATACAAGTGCAAGGTAACGGTTACCAAGGCGAAAACCGGGAAAACACCGGAATATACCGTGATCAGCGGAAAAGCTGAGCTTGAAAAAGCACTTGCCTCGGGAGAAGACGGAGCATACAGGCTCAAAGCGGGGATGTCCGGAATAGCGAATCCTTTTCATATTACGGGAAATGTTACGATCGACCTGAATGGCAACCTGGTAAGAGGATCGAGCAAAACCTCAATCTTTCAGATCAGCGACGGCGGAAGCCTGACCCTTGTTGACTCGTCGGAAAAAAAGGATTCGACTCTCCTTAATACGGGTAAGGGATGCACGATCAGCTGCTTTGACGGAACATTGATACTTGATGCGGGTTATATTATGTCCCAGGGAGACAGCGTTGTTTACTCTGAGGGAGATTTGACCGTTAAAGATGCGAAGTTTTCGGGTGGTTCTATAAGTAATCTCTATGTAAAAAATGGAACGGCACTGATAAACGGCGGCGATTTCTTCGGATCTCAGAGAGGAATATGTCTCGTGGAGGGTGAAGCCATAATAAACGATGCCGTGATCGAATCTGTGGCATACGCTCTTCAGGTCAGGGGCGGAACAATGGCAGTTTACGGAGGAACATATAAAACTACCGACGATAAAGGTTATATTGCGGCTGTCCAAAACGGAACTTTTATCAGCAACGGCGGAAATTCAACCATAGGTTCGGTCGGGATCATTACGGAAAAAGGCCGTGTGATCGTTAACGGCGGATCTTTCACTGCCGGAAAGAATAAGGACTCGTACGGGATATATGCGGCAAATACACTCGGAAAAACGCAGATCACTGTCAACGGAGGGAGCTTGACTGCAGGCTACGCCGGAATGTTTTTGGAGAATGTATCGGAAGGAAGTACGGTCATAAACGGCGGAACGATCGAATCGACCGGCCCGGTCGCTGTTACCGTGAAAGATTCACAGATTACCGTTACCGGCGGAAAGATAACGTGCGAAGAAACGGCTTTATATGTAAATAACGAAAGCGAAAATACAGCTTTGATAACGGGAGGAACCTTTACTGCGGAAAACTGTGTTTCGGTTTTGGGAAAAACCGATATGAGCATAACGGGCGGAAAGTTCAAGGCCGATGGATACGGCCTGTTGATCAATTCGAACGTCAGCGGAAAGATCGAATATGATAAGAGCCTGTTCAAAAAGTTGCTTGACCAGCGCAGCAGCGGAGACGATAAGATAGATAAGGTTTCTTCGAACGGTTACAAAAGGTTTGATGTTAAGTATAAAAAAGGAATGTATGTAGGAGATTTTGATACGCTCTATTCATTGTTGTGCATTGCGTTTGAGCAGTTGATAGACGAAATCGACATATATACATCGCCGGAAATCTTCACTGCCGTATACAATAAATACGGTGACCTGTACCGTAAGTACAACGGAACGGTTGAGACGACACCGTTTCACGCAGCTTGGACGATGTGCTCCGACGGACGGATGGAATATGTGATCCAATTAGATTTCGGAATGGAAACCCAGATCAACAGCATTTCACTTAACAAGTCCGCATATAAGAAAGCAGATAAGACGGTTCGGAAGTATAGCGATGAAATCGACGAGATCCTTGCTTCGATCATTGAAGATGATATGACGGACGAGGAGAAGATCACGGCTGTAAATGATTATATGTGTGAGAACTATGAATATGCCGATCCGATCATTGAAGAAGGCTTTGACAGCGATCATTCCTTCCATGCGATGCTTGATGACGGAACGGGAGTATGTCAGGCATATGCGACGCTGTTCCATGTAATGATGCTTAAGCTCGGGATCGAAGACACCCTTGTTGTCGGAAAGGGAGCTTCGAATCAATCGGCAACGAAGATGGAAGACCATATGTGGAACTGTGTGGTACTCGGCGGGAAAGAGTATTTTATTGACGTAACATGGGATGATTCACTTAAGACTACGGATTATCTCCTTAAGAGCGCAAAAGACTTTTATGCAGACGGACTTCACCTGCAGGAAGATTTTTGGAGGTGATCTCATCCCGGGGAGAGAAGAGCCCTGAATACAGAAGCGGGGTATAATAAAAAAACTGTCTCAGCGGGATGTCACGCTCCCGCTGAGATAAACGTTTTGCGAGCTAAACTTGAAATCAGAGGTTTAAGATAATGATTCGAAGAATACTCAAATATGTAAAAGAATATAAAGCGGCGTCCATAGTGACGCCTTGCTTTATGATACTCGAAGTTATAATGGAGATGGTAGTTCCGTTACTTGTCGGAGTGATCGTCGATCAGGGCGTGGAAAAAGGCGATATGGGCATCATA
>JAILPE010000068.1 GCA_024699645.1 Lachnospiraceae bacterium | reverse complement strand
TCCCTGTCGGTTCTGAAAATGATCGTCGTAATCGACGGATCTTCCATTGCCTTAACAAGCTTTTTTTTCGTCTTGCAAACTACTTCCTTGCTTGCTGCGCTCGCAGGCAACACACCCGCGACCATAACAAACGCGAGCGTTAAAGCCATGAACTTTGACAATTTGCTCCAAAGCCCATGAATTTTGACTTTTTCCATTGCGTACCCTCCTATTATACTATTCATTTTTTCGGTCTCATGAGACCATTGTCCGTAGTTTATCATTTCGAATCATCATAATCAATGATTACCTGTTTACCATTATAAAAAATTGTTTTTTCGTTTTTGCCAACGCCTATATCCCAAAAGGCCGTAATATCTCATCTACATATTTTTCAAGATACGGATCCGTATTACGTATAAATCCGCGTTGTCCGAGCATATTAACTATATGGGCGGCAAGTTTCTCCGTAAGTATCACCGTTTTGTCATCCGTATTGAGCTTGTCCGAGCTGTATCTGTGATTCTTCCAGATTTCCGGATTGGGCGTTTCCTGAGCCATCTCACGAATCAGACGTGAAAACATACCGTCCCTGTCTGTCTCCTCCATCCTTCTGAATGTCCATTTGTAATATGGCGGATATTCCCTCTTTAATAAGAAGAAAAGCTGCATGGCGGCTTCGATTCCCTGAAGCTTGCAAAGAGATGCCGCGACGACATCTCCCCTCGTCATACACCTCGCGTAATTTACCTGAAGTGCCGCCGAAAAGCGATGAAGCTCCTCTGCGATCCGTATTCTCCAGATATTTTCGGGATAATAATCAAGAAGGAATTTTCTGAAGGCTGAGAATTCACCCAAGTCGTCACGAAATACTTCTCCGTTTACGGCAGTCGCCAGGCACGAGTGGTCAAGCCGCTGCCAGAAATCATTTCCGGATCCCGGCGCATATGATATCAGACCTCTTACATCACAATCGGTGCCGAGGATATTCGAATAAAAGTCGTGGATCGTCATGACACCGCGTCGCTCCCTAAGGCGTGCCGAAAGTCCACCTCCGCTGTGCCTGTCAATAAGTTCCGCATAGGCGTCAGAGAGATCCGCTCCAAACTCTTCCATGTTTTCGTCCGTGAGCCACAAACACACTCCCGTGCCGAAATCGTGGTCACGCGAGATAAGATCGTCGTAGCCAAAACAGTCGGAACCCTCTCCGGCGATTCCGACCGCTATCCTGTCCGCGAACTGCGCGAACTTTTCATCTATCATCGCCTTTACTTCATTGTCATAGAAGAAGCGGCTTGCGCCAAATTTATCGTCCGTCACGAAAGGTTCACCTCTGCTCTTCCCCTGCTGCGATAGTCGTACCAGGATGCGTTTTCATGTAACAATTCTCTGATAAAATCTTCCGCGCCGCGGTCAGTTTTTCCCGACTCGGGCAGGCGTAATTCTGCCCTTCTGCAGAGCAGCAGCATTCTGCGATGTCCGTCGTTTTCTTCCTCGAGAGAAAGCTTGCCGTAGTAACTGCCGACAAAAAGCGTCACAGCCGAAAGGATTCCCATCACAAGCTTGAGCGCCGTCCTCCACGGCTCTATCTGTTCGTATCCGAGGCGCACCGGCCCGCCGAGCAGTCCGCCGAAATAAATCTCGAACCCAAGCCCCGCAAGGTACGCGATTATCGACAGCACAACAGCAATCCTGACTATCCTGTCGTTTTTCCTGATCTTCTTCTCTGTTTTAACAATGGCATTCTCGTGGTAATTCGCCTGATCGCGCGCAAATTCGCGGATAGCGCCGGGTTGCCGTTCTCCCCCGTCAAACAGCTCCATGACCTTTAACGCCCATGCTACCCACGGCGCATCAGTCCAGACCGTCCACGGCAAAAGCTCTGCTGCTCCCGCCACGATCCCGGCCTTCAGGCAAACCTCCTGAATCCTGAGCCCTTCGGCGAGCAGCCTTGACTGAGTGTATTTTTCGTTCCAGCCCCGCGACCGTGTTATCCTGACGATCGCAAAAAGACCGGCAATAAACACAACGCACATGATTATCAAAATGTGAAGTTCCGCCTCGTCATACAGCAGAAAAGCCGTCGTCAGAAGCGTTGCGAGAGACGCAACTATGCCGAGCCCGATCCTCGATCGCTTTTGGTTCCTGACGCTTATGCTGTCTGCCGCATCATACACTCCCTTTATACTAAAGTCTGCCGTGTCATTTACTCCCTTTATGCTAACCCCGGTTTCGGACTGTTTTATCCCGAGTTTTTCCGTTTCACGGTTAAACTTGTCCGTTTTTCTAAGCAATTCGCGGATTCCGGCGCTGTTGCCCATAGGCGTTACCGAAACAGGCTGTGCGGAAGGTTCCTCACCCCTGCCCACTTTTATGTGTACGACCCCGGAAACATCCGGATTCAGATATGTTCCATTATTATTTATGTAATTTTTTGTGAGTTTTATATCAACGGTTTCGGCTGTTCCGCATCCGTTTTCCTTGCCGGGAAGCCCGTCCCAGATTGCAAGGAGCAGGTGCGAATGCTCTGCGAGATAGATATCCGCCTGCCTGTAGCGATAATCTCTGCCCTCCCTGAAAGGCTCGATGCACGGGGCCTCGATACATTTTTTTGCCTTACCGAGAAGCCCGCGAAAGCTTTCAAGAGCCTCACCCTTGAAGTTTTTTTCATATTCCGGGGCAGGCATCGGAAGAACGGCGATAAGATCATAGCCCTCCTCGAGAGCTATCTGCGCACATAAGCGGTCTGCTCCCTCAGCCAGACAGCACAAAAGGACGAACGGAGAAAACGGATGATCCTGTCTGAGCGTGATCAACTCTTTCCTGACCGTTTCCCGTATCGCCGGTATTTCTGCTTCGCACAGATCGCGATGACCCGTAACTCCGACAGTGATCGGTATCTTTGAATTTCCCTGAGACTTCTTGTTCATATACATTTCCCTCTTTTACCCTTCTCATTCACTTCCTCAATGATAGTATATTTTACGTTTTCTGTCATCCCACTGTGATTTTTTTTATTGAAGCTTTGTTATATCACTCCTGCCACCCCGGCAACATTTTTGTTGAAGCATTGTTAAACAACTGATATTATCAAACTATGAAAACTTTAAAACAACTTTATTATTTTAATACAATTGATTCGACAAACCTGGAGGCAAGGAGGATGCTAAAAAACACTTCCTCTCCTTTTGTCGTGGTTGCGGGCGAGCAGACCGCAGGCCGCGGAAGATGCGGGAAGAGCTTCTTTTCGCCCATGAACAGCGGCCTGTATATGACGATCGCGCTCCCCTGTGGGAACATACCTCAGGGAGTCGTAACGCTCACATGCCGTGTCGGGATTGCCGTTTCGAAGGCGATCGATTCGATCTTCGGCTGCCACACCGGAATCAAATGGGTAAACGATATATTCCTCTCCGGCAGAAAGATCTGCGGGATACTGTGTGAAGCGATTTCAGATGACACGGGCACTCCCACACACATCCTCATCGGGATCGGAATAAACATCAGTACCGCCGAGTTTCCCGGCGATATAAAAGATACGGCAGGAAGTATCCTCGGTTTGGCGAAGTCCGCTGCTTCGTTCTCCCTCATGGACAGTCCGCAGTCCGCTGCTTCGTTCTCCCTCATGGACAGTCCGCAGTCCGCTGCTTCGAATTCCTTCACCGGAATCTCCGAAGAAAAGATAAAGGACATTTCATCCGAGATTTACCGGACCGTCATAGATCATCTTGATCCCTCGTATGACCCGATCGATGATTATAAGAAGCGATCCGTTGTGCTGGGTCACGATATAACCTTTACAGAAAACGGCATCGCCCACGCCGCACGGGCCATAGACATAGACCACGAAGGCGGACTTGTCGTAAAGCTCGCCGATACGAACGAAGTCAAAACACTTTCTTCGGGCGAGATAAGTTTAAGATTATCTCACTAAGAGATCGAATCTCACAGAGGCCGGCTTTACAAATCTAAAACCAGGAGACCATATGCTGAACAAACTTCGAGAAACAATAGAATCTTATTTTATCGGGAAAAGCGAGACTGTCGAGGATCTGCTCACATGTCTTCTTGCGGGTGGGCACGTACTGCTCGAGGATGTTCCCGGAGTCGGGAAAACGACGCTCGCCAAAACGCTCGCTGCTTCGCTCAGCTGCTCATTCGGCCGCATCCAGTTCACGCCCGACACGCTTCCCGGCGATGTGGTCGGTCTGTCCGTATTTAATATGAAGACCGGCGAATTTGAATACCGCGAAGGCGCCGTGATGAAGCAGATCATCCTCGCCGATGAGATCAACCGCACATCCCCAAAGACGCAGGCCGCTCTTCTCGAGGCCATGGCCGAAGGACAGGTAAGCATAGACGGCAGGGTGATCAGGCTGCCCGAGCCTTTTATGGTCATCGCAACTCAGAATCCCACCACATTTCTCGGCACATACCCTCTCCCCGAGGCGCAGATAGACAGATTCATGATGAAGCTTTCCCTCGGATATCCTTCAAAGGAGACCGAGGAGTCCCTTGCCCGCAATATGCTTGCCGGCAAGACGCTTGCTGACATAACACCCGTTTGCTCTGCTGACGATGTGCTCCGTCTCCGCCGCGAAACGATCGCTGTTCATGTTGAAGACAACGTTCTCGCTTATATCAGCGGCATCATAACAAGAACAAGGCAGGAGAAGCGCTTTGCCCTCGGCGCAAGCCCGAGAGCTTTCCTCGACCTCACAAAAGCTTCCCAGGCGAAGGCATATCTGTCGGGCCGTGATTTCGTGAAGCCCGACGACGTAAAGTCAGTGGCCCTGAACACACTCCACCACAGAGTAATCCTCACTCCCGAGGCAAGGATCGGGCGCGAGGATGTAGACCGCATCCTGCCCTCACTCATCCTGACGGAGACCGTTCCGACTGCTTAATCGAATCAACGGATCCAATGAGATTAAGTACCGTCACAACCGCATGCGGCTCCGGATGACATCCCGGCTGCTTAAACGAGCCAACAAATTAAGGACTTAATGTATATGCGCAAAAACCGACTGATCCTTCTTTTGCTTTTTGTTCTGTCCCTTGTTTTTATCTCACTGAGGGGCGGTTCGGTGAGCTATGGTTTCTTTTTCCTCGTTGTGTCCGTTCCGCTTGTTTCGCTCATTTATCTCATATACGTATTTTTGACCTTCAAGATTTATCAGGAGCTTGCCTCACGCTCGATCGTTGCGGGCGAGCCGACATCATTTCGATTTATACTCCGCAACGAAAACTATTTTACCTATTCAGGCGTTCGCGTGCTGTTCCATTCCGACTTTTCAGGCATAAGCGGTCTGTCGGACCTTACCGAATATGAGCTCCGGCCCGGCAACGGCATCAGTCGTGAGACAACGCTCACATGTCGGTACCGCGGCTCCTACAGCGTCGGCATCAAGGCGGTAAAGATCGAGGACTATCTGCGTCTGTTTTCGTTCACTTACAAAAAGAATCCCCTGATCGTAAACGTCAGTCCACGGCTTATAAGGCTCGAAAAGATCAGAGGCTTCGACATATCGCATGTTTCTCCCCGTCAGTCGCATGTGCTGTCCTCAGAACGCGATTTCGCCGTGCGCGATTATGTCCCCGGCGACAGCATCCGCGATATTCATTGGAAAGCAACCGCTGCGCTCGGTCATCCGATGGTCAGACGGCACACCGGCCCCGAAGAGCCTTCCGTCGTGATCATAACCGACCCTCACCGCTACAGCGACGACGAGCTCAAGTACCTGCCCCTCGAGAACAAGATCCTCGAGACAGTGCTTGCTCTCACGCTTTATTTTGTAAACGAATCGGTAACGGTACGCAGCGTCACACGCCGGAACGGCCCCGTCGAACACGTCATCGATGGAAACGAATCATTCGAAAATTTCTATACCGAAATGTCCTCATTTGCTTTCCGTCCCGACGAAGATTTTAAGAGAGTCCTTATTGACGTTGAAAGCTCCCCGTCCCTTTTGAACGTTTCATGCATATACATGGTCACGGGCGATTGGACCCCCGAAGCCTTTGCCCTGTGCGACAAACTCGGACGAAACGGAACGCCCGTGACGGTATGCCTTGTTACGGACGATCCGCCCGCCGATATCACAGATACACTGCCGTCGCTCACAGAACTCACGGTGATCCCGCCCGAGGGAGAGCTCGCAGACTACCTGTGATTGACGAACATAATCAAAACCAACAGAAGGGAGGACCTGTATGCTCATCTCACTTATTGGCTCGATGATATACGCGCTGCCCATAAGCGTTATATGCGCCGCGCAGCTCTTTCCCCTTTTCTGCCCCGAAGAAGCAGGGTCGCTCCCGACGCTTATGGCCATTGCCTTCCTTATTATCTGCGCCCTTTTCAGGCACGGCTCCCTGAAGGTGCGGCTCATGATCGTTGCCGCCGTCGTTGCCCCGACAGTCGGCCTCTACTTCGCCGTTGACAAAGAAGAAAGACCGGAATTCTTTTCGGAACGCCTATGGATTCTGCCCGTACTTCTTGCTGTTCTCGCGGCATTTATCGTCGGCGAGCTGCTCTCTGCGTACAGGATACTTCGCATTACCGTCTCAACGCTTATACTTGCCGCCCTCATCTTCCTCACCGTCAGGAACCTCGACCCCGGCGCCCTCACAACAACCATGCTCTTCGTGATCGTCCTTTCAACACTCATAAGCGAGGTTGAACATCGCTGGGAAAAGGAAGGTGACCGCGATGTAGAGAAGCACATGGTCAGTCTGCTTCCCTTTATCATTCTGTGCTGTATTCTGGTACTTGCGAGCCCCTCGTCCGATGAGCCTTACGGCTGGCCGGTCGCCAAGAGGTTATGGCAGTTTGCCAAGGACACCATCACGAGAATCGAGCAGTTTTTCTCATCGGACGAGGACTACATGGATCACACGATCGGTTTTTCCGGAAACGCTCCGCATATCTTGGGCGATCTGTCTTCAGACGACGAAACGGAAGAAATGTTCAAGGTTTCGTTTAAATATAAGGAAACTCCTCCGATCAATCTCGGTGCCTGCGGATATAACGAATTTAACGGAACAGGCTGGACCAACAGCATTGACGGCGCAGCCGCCCTTCCCGAGCATTCCCTCGACAACATAGAGACCCGTGCTTCGATGCTTGAAGCCGGGATTGCAGACGTCAGTGATCATATGCGTTCTATCGAAGCGAATGTGACTTACTCGGGTCTAAACACCCGCTACGCCCTCCTTCCCGGTAAATACATGGACGCAATGTCTCAAGGGGCGCTTCTTGACACGCTATCCGCAAACGGCAACACCGTTTTTGCCGACAAGCACGGGTTCGGTACCACCTACAACTTCCGTCTCGTCAAGCTCAACAAGAATCACAGCGACTTCATAAATCTTATGAACGGAACCGGACACGCAATCCCGCCCGAAGTGTGGGAAGACACGGTTACCGACATTTTGCAGCTCAGGAGAACCGACTACCCTTATGAAAGTTATCTTTCCTATATAAAGAGCATCAAAGACAATTATTTAAGACCGGTAACTCCCTCCCCCGCCCTGCGTGAAAAACTCGACATTCTTTACGAGGGATGCGGCGGCGCCTATGAGAAAATGCTCAGGCTCGAGGCTGTCCTCGGCCGTTTTACCTATACTTTGACTCCGGGAGAAATGCCCGACTATGTAGATTCGCCCGAAAGCTTCCTCGACCATTTCATGCTCGAGGATCCCCGCGGCTATTGCAGTCACTTTGCGACCGCCATGGTCCTGCTTGCCCGCGCCGAAGGCCTTCCCGCGCGCTACGTTGAAGGCTTCTGTGTTTCTTCGTCATCAAACGGCGGAACCACCGTTACAAATAATGAAGCGCATGCATGGGCTGAGATCTATTTCGAAGGTTTCGGTTTCATACCCTTCGATCCCACCCCCGGACACGCCGGCCAAACCGCATGGCAGACCTCTTCCGAGCGCTCCGCATATCTCTCTTCGCTTTCCAAAGGAAGCCTTGAGGCCTTCATCTCCATGGACACCGAAGAGCCCGCGGACGCCGCTCCGGACGCGGAAGCAGCGACCGAAGAGAATTCTCCGGCACTTGTTTTCATCCCGATACTTATGTTTATCCTGCTCTTCCCGTGTGCGATACTTCTCTACAAGACTATCGCCGCGAGACGCTTCAAAAAACTCACTGTTTCCCTAAAGGCCGTTTATCTTTGTCATTCGGCCATGAAGCTCATGCGCTTTCTCGGCATAAAGCGCGAACCCGGCGAGACACTTTCCGAGTTCTGCGAAAGAGAAAAGGACAAACTTCCCGAAGATTTTTCCGACTTCGTATCTGTTTATGAGGCGGTTTCTTACTCCGGCAGACCCGTATCGGAAGAGACTCTCTCGACTCTCTTATATTTAAATCGATCATTTAACGCCCATGTTTCATCAAAGCGACATCTTTCCTATCTTATATATCGTATATTTACAGTTTGATCAATAATTTGTTTTTGCGGGATATTATATACACGATTATGAAATTATTGTATTTAATATGTTGTGTTATGTAAATTAGCACTCGAATTTGTGATATATTGCAAAACAGTTATTGAGTTTTTGGCAAAAGTATGCTATATTCTGAATATCATCTTTCAGGAGGTTCGATATGAAAAGAACGATAAAGGGAACCCTTACAGCAGCAGTTATCATCATAGTTGCTGTTGCAATGCTTTCTTGTGCTTCAGTTATAGTCATTATTTCAGGAAGCAATATCAAAAACGGAAAGAAAAACGAAATTCAGCTTAATTCAGATAAATATGCGAATTCGATAAACAGCTGGATTGAAAAAGAAAAAGGTCTCAACATAGCCGGTGCAGCCGCTCTTGCAGCGCTCTCATCAGATGCGTACAACGTAGGGAACATCCAGAGTATCGTTACAACAGAATCATCCGGACGAAACGAACTGCTCAACCTCTACTACGGTACCGAAGCTAAATTATTTGTTCAGACCGATCCAAACGCTGTACCTCCCGAAGGATACGACCCCACAGCAAGAGGCTGGTACAAGGCAGCCAAAGCTGCAGGTTCAACCATCGTGACCGATCCTTATATGGACGTTCTTATCGGCGGTATGTGTATTACGATCGCTTCTCCCGTTTACAGAAACGGCGTGCTTGAAGGCGTACTCGGTGCCGACTTCACACTCGACTACATAAACAAAGTCATAAACGCTATTCCTTATGAGCCCGGCGAGTACGGATTCCTTGTTGACGCAAGCGGCAACTACGTTATCCATGAGAAGACAGAGTTCCTTCCCGGCGACGAGGTAGCAACTTCCGTTATAAGCGTTATGCCTGTCCTTAAGGATCTCATCTCGAATCCCGGCAGCACAGTCCTGACCGAAAAGGATTATAACAATGATACAAAATGTTTCGTTACATCAAAGATTGAATCGTGCAACTGGATCTTAGGCCTTGCAATGCCTTACACCAATGTAAACAGAACCGTTGTCACAATGATCATAATCTCGATCGTTATCGCTCTTGTTGCGGTCGCGCTTGTAATCGTCATCATGACGGCACTCATCAGGAAGCAGCTTGCTCCTATGGAGAAGATGAAGTCCTTCATCACAGAGAGGATCATCTCCGATGCCGATGCCAAACAGCACAGCTCAGAGGTTAAACAGATCGATTACCTCATTGGAGAGCTTGAATCCCGCTTCGTAAACGCAATGCGTCAGACCATGTCAGAATCTCAGACAATTTCCGAGAAGATGACCTCGACGAGTGAGAAGATCAAGGGTATCAATGACTCGATCAGCCAGATCAACGAGGCTATGAGCATTACCGAATCAGGTATTGAAAGCCAGACTTCAAGCATAAAGACGATCGAAGGCTTCTGTAATGACGTTACGACAGCTTCCGATACATTTGCAAATGATACGGAACAGATGAATCACAAGACAGACGAGATCATCAGCCGTGTTAAGCAGACGATCCCTCAGATCCTCACAAATAAGAAGCATGCCGTTGATGTAACAAGCCAGGCAAGCACTCAGCTTGAAGATGCTCTTAACGGTATTCGTGTTATCGAGCAGATCGGCGAAGTTGCCAACGCTATCAGAAGTATTGCAAGCCAGACCAATCTCCTTGCACTTAACGCTTCCATCGAAGCTGCAAGAGCAGGCGAGGCAGGCCGCGGATTTGCAGTTGTTGCCGATGAAATCAACAACCTCAGTACGACAACATCAAGCGAGATCGATAAGGTTAACGCTCTTATCGGTAAGGTGAACGAGAACGTTACCGACCTTGCAAACGCAAGTAAGCAGATCATCAAATTCCTTAATGAGAACGTTCTCTCCGATTACGACAACCTCGAAACTCTCGCAAACAATTATATGGATGACGCAAGCTACTACAGCGACGTCAGCAAGGCTCTCGGTGAATGTGCTAAAAACCTCTCCGTTTCGGTTTCGGATATCAACAGAGTCCTTGACCAAATCTCCTCTGCACAGTCAGAACTCGGAGATGCCGTTCATGACATCTCGAACAACATGCAGTCCATTACCGAAGCTTCAGGAAATATGTCCGGTGAGGCAAACGACGTTGTTGACAGTATAGCCTCTCTCCGTGAGACTACTTCACATTTTAACGTTTGATCAAATGATTAAATGTTGAAATCACAGCGAAAATAAATAGTCGTTTAGTGAAAAATACAAATGATATACGAAAAGAAACAGCCATGACAGGGCTGTTTCTTTTTCTTTATTGCAAGCAAACATATTATTCGCAGAATAATAAAAATCCCAAGATCGAATACGCGAACTTTTTGCACAATTTTCTTTCATTCTTAAATTTCACAAATAGTTCATGTGAAAATTTCGCTTTTTAATGAATTACATCTTGCAATTTGCTTTTTGTTAAGATATAATATGAGTCAGTAAATTCAAAATACATTATCAACAAAAATGTATTGTGTAAAATTAGCATTTGCTTACTACCGGTCAAATGTTACGATATGGAAGGGAGAAACACCATGAAACAAAAAAAACAAGCATCTCTTAATTTAATTCTTGTTCTTTTTACACTTTTACCCATTATCATCACAGTTACGGTCCTGGCAATCGTCACATCCCGTATCACGGTTGACAAGCTTGAAGCCAACATCCGAGAAGAGCTCAATATCTCTTCTCAGGGTCTTCTTGAATATTATCAGTATGACCTTATTAACGGACATGATCTTGTTGACGGTTTCCTTGCCTACGACACCGAGTACGTTGACTCAATGGGCAAAACAGGTGTTGATTACACCATATTTAAAGAAAACGTCAGATTCGTTACAAACATTCTTGACAAGAATGGAAAACGTATCGAAGGTACCAAGGCCGGTGACGCCGTTTGGGCAGCTGTAAAAGCCGGTAATTCTTATTACTCGGATGCCCTTAACATCGAAGGTATTCCGTACTACGGCTTCTACCTTCCTCTCAAAGGTGCAGACGGCGAAGTTGTCGGTATGTCCTTTGCAGGAAAACCCGCGATCGACGTTGAAGTTGCTCAGAAAACGATCATCATGGCCATCGTATCACTTAGCATAGGTTTAGTTGTCATATTCGGTCTTATCGCGATCTTTATAGCACGTAAGATCTCAAAGCAGTTAAAAATTGTTACGGACGGAATTGAAACTCTTTCCGAAGGCGACACTTCCGTTACTATTGAGACAAAGACAAGCATCAGAGAAACTTACCGCCTTCTTGAAGCATCAAACAAACTTGCCGGTGCGCTTAACGATTCGATCGGTCAGATCAGAACCTGTGCCGATACACTTGTATCAAGCGTAAACTCCACCAACGAGCAGACAAGAGCTTCGGCTGAATCGATCAGTCAGATCAACGTTTCGATGAACGATCTCTCACAGACCACTGTTTCGATGGCTGGGAACGTTCAGGATATCAGCTCCGAGATCATTGAGATGGGTCAGATGATCGAAACTGCGGCAGACAATGCTGATGGCCTCAGTGACAACGCCACTTCCATGGACAATGCAAATGCTGAAGCAAGCGAATGCATAGAAAACGTTGTAAACTCTTCCAACAAATCATCGAATGCTATCGATATAATCATTGACAGGATTAAAGAAACAGACAATTCCATTCTTAAGATCAACGAGATGGTCAACATGATCACCGATATCGCAAGTCAGACAAACCTCCTTGCACTCAACGCTTCGATCGAGGCTGCAAGAGCAGGTGAAGCAGGACGAGGCTTCGCAGTCGTTGCCGAAGAGATCGGCAAGCTCGCCGCACAGAGTAACGATTCCGCAAGACAGATCAATGACATCGTTGATGAGATCGGCAAGCAGTCCAAAGAATGTGTCGATGAATCCGCTAATGTTAAGAGCCTCATCGATGAAGAGAAATCGCTTCTCTCCACCACACTTGAGAAATTCAAGGCTCTTGATGCAAACATCAAGTCTTCTGTTGAAGAGATCTCAGTTATCGCAGGTGTTACCAAGAAGCTTGAATCAGTCAAGAACAAAGTTACAAGCGCGATCAGCGACCTCTCCGCTATCTCTCAGGAGACCTCGGCAACAAACGAGGAAGTCAGTGCAACTGTTGAAGCCGTATCCGGCAATATGCAACAGCTTTCATATGCAAGCGACGACATGAGCGGTGTAGCCAAAGACCTTGAAAATGCAGTTTCATACTTCAAATGATATCTCCTTTCCCAAATCAAAAACTCCCTCCGAAACTATTCGGAGGGAGTCTTTTTCTGCCCGTTTTTATGACAATTCAGGCTTCTTTCTTTCCAACCACAGATTTCATAAAGAACAGGAATCCTATCGTAAGTGCGATGCCGACCGGGATGGAGATCCAAGCCATTCCTATCATATCGAAAAGTCCCGCAAGGATATAAGTTACGAATGATATCCCGGCAACACTGAGGGCGTAAGGAAGCTGCGTCTCCACGTGATTGATGTGGTTACATTGAGCACCCGCGGACGACATGATCGTTGTATCGGAGATCGGTGAGCAGTGATCGCCGCAAACAGCGCCTGCAAGACATGCCGAAACGCCCACGAAGAACAGCGAGCTTGTCTCGGGGAATACAACGGAAACGATCGGGATAAGAATACCGAATGTAGCCCACGATGTACCTGTCGCAAATGCGATGATGCAGGCAACCACGAAGATGATAGCCGGCAGCAGCCATGTAAGACCACTCGCATCTTCCATCATTGCTTCAACAAATGTCTTTGCCGAAAGCGCACCGTTCGTCATGTTCTTAAGCGACTGAGCGAGCACAAGAATCGTAATGGCGGGAACCATAGCCATAAATCCCTTCGGAACACATTCCATAGCTTCCTGGAACGTAACTATCCTTCTGATGATCATATATAAAACAATGACTATAAGCGCTAAGATGCTTCCCCACGGAAGGCCCACATACGAATCGGTGTTTGAGAATGCGTCGAAGATATCGCCTTCTCCGCCCATTGCCTGGTAACCGTTTCTTATAAGTGCCCATACGCACAAACCGATCAAAATAAGGATTGCAAGAACAAGATCGATGATCTTGCCGCGTCCGGGCTTTTCGGGACCGTTTTCTTCAACATCACGGCGATTCTTGTCTTTATTTACATCAACATCAAGAATCGAAAGGTCTCCGGTCTGCTGAGCCTTGATCTCGAAGCCGCTCATCTTGCCGTAATCGATTCCGAGAAGGATGATACCGATTATGAATACAAATGTAAGGATTGAATAAAAGTTAAAGGGAATTGCTCTGACAAAGAGTTCAAATCCGGAATAAGTGTCGCTCTCAACACAGCCCGAAACCGCTGCCGCCCATGAAGAAACAGGTGCGACCATACATACGGGAGCTGCTGTCGCGTCAATTATGTACGCGAGCTTAACTCTTGAGATCTTCTTGCTGTCGGTGACAGGTGACATAACAGAACCGACGGTAAGACAGTTGAAATAATCATCAATAAATATGAGCACTCCGAGTAAGAATGTAGCAAAAAGCGCTCCCGCCTTTGTCTTGATATGGTTCTGGGCCCATGTACCAAACGCACGTGATGCACCCGACTTATTGATGAGCGCCACTATGATACCGAGGATTACAAGGAAGATGTAGATTCCGGCATTATCCGCAACTGCTGCCGTAAGTCCGTCTACGGTAAGCTTATCAAAAGTTCCCGTAAACGAGCACTCAGCCGCCATAAACGCGCCGAGCAGAACTCCGATAAAGAGTGACGAATACGCCTCCTTGGTTATAAGCGCCAAACCAATTGCTACAAGAGCCGGAAGAAGCGCCCATCCGGTGCCTACAAACGACTCGGTTCCGGTCACATGCACGATGCTGACCAGAGCGATCACTGCAACAACTACGATCGCAGCGATCAGGATTCTTTTTTTGTTCATACCTTTTCCTCCACATTATAAGGGAACAACCCCTATTTCGTAACACAAATATTTTAACGAAAGATGCGGGAGAAATCAATGGTTTGAGGCAATCGTGACGCCCCTGAACGAATTATTTTATCACACGCACATTTCCCGTGAGCATAAGTTTTCCTTCGGGTTCGGCCGTAATGCAGAGGGTCCCGCCCGGCTCGCTAATATCAAGGCTTACGGGCCTTCTATCTTTTTCCGAAAGATACGCTCCGAGTGCTGTCGTTCCGCTCGCGCAGCTACTTTCCCACACAAGGGTTCCCGCATTCGGGACGTATACAAGCGGATCGAGCCTGCCTTGTTCGCTGTCATATATCATCAGGCCGAGACATTCCGCATGAAGGAGTTCGCACCACTCCATCACAGCCCGCTCCGCAGGCATTTTTGTGTTTGATAACAAGAACGGGAATTGCCCCGCTTCGCAGATCACATGCGCGATCCCGCCGAAATCCACAACGGTGAGTTCATACTCCGCGCCCTCAAACGGAAGCCTTTCCTTCTTAATAGAAAGCGGTCTCGGCATATCAACGGTTCCCGTGTAGGATCCGTTATCATTCGCCTCAACGCGCACCTTGCGGATCCCCTTCGCTCCCGACGCACTAACGCTTATGTTATAAGACTTTTCTCCCTTTGCCGGAACCTTCACCTTCCCCAAATGCACTGCGAGCACTGCCGCAGACATAGTGGCGTTTCCGCAGAATTCTCCCCCCGCCATCCTGAGGGTAATATCGGCGTGCCCGGCTTCTGTTTTTCCTTCAGCATCAGCGTGCCCGGTGCCTATGTTTTCCTCTCTCTCGGTGTATCCGACAGCGCCAGTTTCCTCTTCGGCACCTGCGCATTCAGCATGTGACGGCGTGTAACTTACAAAGCCGACCTGTTCGGCGGTCGGCTCTGATTCCATCAGCTTTGCGGCAACCGCTCCGCGTTCGTCCGCAGGCACGTCGCCTTCCACCAGGATAGTAATGTTCCCGGTCGGATCCATGATGTAATACTTATTTTTTTCAATCTGCTCTTTCTGTCCCATTTTATACCTACTGCTCATATGTTCTCAGGAACTGACGCGTTCTCTCCTGCTCGGGATTTCCGAAGACCTTCTCGGGATCACCCTGCTCTACGATAACTCCGCCGTCCATAAAGATCACTCTGTTGCTGACTGCCCTTGCGAAGCTCATCTCGTGCGTAACGATGACCATCGTCATGTGCTCTTCCGCAAGCTTTCTGATGATCTTCAAAACTTCGATCGTAAGCTCCGGATCAAGCGCCGATGTAGGCTCATCAAAGAAAAGTATCTCAGGCTTCATGGCAAGCGCCCTTGCTATCGCAACTCTCTGTTGCTGACCGCCTGAAAGCTGGCAGGGATAGGCGTCGGCCTTGTCTTCGAGACCCATGGCCCGCAGGAGCGCCATACCTTCCTCCCTTACCTCTTCAGCATTACGCCCATGCACCTTTACGGGCGCATCACATATATTCTTGATGACCGAGAAATGCGGAAAAAGATTGAACTGCTGAAATACGAGACCGAAATACTCCTTCACGGTCTTCATTCCTTCCTTTGGAAGATATGTAACCTTACCGTTGGGATCGGTGGAAGCCGCGGTTGTGTCCATATACGTTATGGTCCCGCCGTCTATGGTCTCAAGGAACGTCGCGCATCTCAGGAGCGTCGATTTTCCCGAACCGGAGGGTCCGATTATGCTGACAACCTCGCCGTGATCGACAGTAAGGGAAATATCCTTCAAAACCTCCTGCCCGGTGAAGCTCTTTTGTATGTTTTTCATTTCAAGAACCATTTGCGATCCTCCTGATGTATCTTCCGTATCTCATTTGCGCGTCCGACTTGACTCGTCCGTCATACTGAGCGCTTTCATATGCCGCGCTTCTAATTATAATACTTCAGTGCTTTCTCTATCCGTTCCATTCCGAAAGCGACAATATAATTTGCGATAAAATAGAACACACCCGCGATCACAAAAGGTGTGAAGCTCGTCTGCGATGCCGAGATCTGCTTTGCGATTGAGAAGACCTCCGAATATGCTAACGTATATGCGAGCGAGGTGTCCTTTACAAGCGTAATGACCTCGTTTGTTATCGAGGGAAGGATACGCTTAAAAACCTGAGGTAAAATGATCCTGAAGAATGTCTGCGTCTTCGAATATCCGAGTACCTCCGCAGCCTCATACTGTCCGACCGGCATCGACTCGATTCCTCCGCGGTAGATTTCTGCGAAGTAACATGCATAGTTTACGACAAATCCGATCAAAAGCCCCGGAAATCTCCAGCCTCTGATCGACAATCCAAACAGATAATAGGGACCGAAGTACCATACGAGGAGCTGTAACATAAGCGGTGTACCGCGGATCACAGCGATAAACGCTTTGGTTATCCCGGATACAACTTTGCTTTTCGAGGTCCTCAGGAGCATGATCCCCACTCCGAGCGGGATCGAGCCCAAAAGAGTCAGGGCAAATATACCGATTGTGGCCAGCATGCCCTCGCCCATGGTGGCGAGCATCGTTCCGAAAGTCATAGCTTCCTCCTTTTAAAAAAACGTTCCCTACCCCGTGCAGACGGAATAGAGAACGCTTAAATCCGACTAAATTACTTGCCAAGGCAAAGGTAATCGTAGATGTCAGGATACTTTTTTCCGATCTTATCGTATGTTCCGTCCTTAACAAGCTCGTCAAGAGCGTCATTTACCTTGTCGCGAAGCTCTGTGTCTCCCTTGCGGAAGCCGATCGCATACTGCTCGCTGCCGAGTACTTCATCAAGGAACTTGTAACCGGTCTCGTTGCTCATAAGGAACTTTCCGCTTGTAACGTCAATGGCGATCGCATCAATTGCGCCTGCCTTAAGATCGTTAAACGCGATGGTGTATGTCTCATAAACACCAAGATTGCCAAATGTCTTTGCAAGTGCAGCCTGTCCTTCTTCGTCCCGGAGAAGATCATATGCTGATGTTGCGGTCTGAACTCCGACATTCTTTCCCGCAAGATCCGCAAGTGTATTGATGCCGCTGTTCTCGGCAACCATGATCATCTGTGTGTTGTCCGAATATGCCTTGCTCCAGCAATACTTATCTTCACGTCCGTTGATCGTGAATCCTGACCAGATGCAGTCGCAGCTGCCTGCGTTAAGCTCAGCATCCTTAGCATCCCAGTTGAAAGGAACCGACTCATACTTCCATCCGAGCTTCTCGCAAACTGCCTGAGCAAGCTCTACGTCAAATCCGCCGACAGTACCGTCATCATTACGGAACGAGTAGGGCGGATAGTCAAGATCAAATCCGTGTTTAAATGTACGCTCATCCTTGCCGCAAGCAACAAGTGAGAGAACCATAACCATAACGAGTAAAAATGCAAATACCTTTTTCATTGTAATACCTTTCTTTCTTACTGTTTTGTGTGTTATCACACTACCTTGCTACTATACTACAGTCTCAGAAAAAAAGGAAGTCCCTGCTTTTTATACATACGGATTTTCTTTACGACAGCGCTAAAAAAAGGAAGTCCCGATATTTACAATTACTTTGAGTAGTATAAAAAGAAAACGGACGCTTGCAAAAAAAGTTGTTGATGGCTGCTGTATTTACAAAATCTTTGAGGAAGTATAAAATAGTGGGCTGAATGAAAAAAGATCAAATGATTTGGAGATACAGATATATGAGTTTACCTACAATACTGCAGCAGATGGGCGTTATATGCATTCTTGTTGCGATCGGAATATTACTTCAAAAAAAGGGGATCGTCGACAACCTCACCTCGAGGAAGCTCTCCGCGATCGTTGTCGATGTTTGTAATCCGGCGCTTATACTGGCTTCCATACTCGGCGGCAACATCACGGCCGACCACAAGGACCTCATTTATGCCGCGGGGCTTGGCGCAGCTTTGTACACAGTGCTCGTTATCCTCGGTTTCATCATGCCTCACATCCTGCACGTCGCTCCCGATAAGCGTAAGTTTTATAATCTAATGTGCGTTTATACAAATACAGGATTTCTCGGGATCCCCGTTGCAAGAGCGATCCTGCCGGCCAATGCCATCATATACGTTATAGTCATAAACGTTTTTTACAGCCTGTTCTTCTATACACACGGACTTGCGATACTCGGCGACGGTCCCGAAGATGCCGGCAAGAAAAAAGAAAACCCTCTCAGGCACATCATCAACCCCGGTACTGTCATGGCAATCCTGAGCCTTGTGGTTTTCTGGTTTAATATTGAGCTTCCGCCCATCATCGGAAACACGATCGAATATGTCGGCAACGCGACCGTTTTCCTTTCAATGGTGCTTCTCGGCGTGTCGATTGCAAGGTCAAACCTCTTCAAGTCGCTCAGGGATGCCCGCATCTGGATATTCATTGTATTGCGACTTATTCTGCTTCCCGTGCTGATCATACTCGTTATGCACGCGCTTTCATTTGATAAAACAGCAATCCTCGGCGTAGCGCTTATGGCCGCTGTCCCCGTCGGCAATCTGCCCATGATACAGGCCGAGAAGAAAGGAATGGACTCAACCATCCTTTCTTCCGCCATCGCAGTCACGACCGCCGTATCGATCCTCACGATCACCGCGATCATTGCAGCTGCCACGGCGCTCCTGTAAAAGCGGATTCATCTTTCGTTTTATCTGCAACCCGGTTGCACGTAAAGGTAAGCGTGATTGTTTGCCAATCAATACCCTTTTCAGTTGAATATTGATATATATTATAGGTTGCTTCCACTTTTGTGCTGTTAGTGGGTTTTCTGACCATCCGGCCCGTTATTGCCGTTACAGGTTCTACGGTGTTCGAAAGGATTTCAGTCTTACCAAATGATACAAAATAAAGGTCAACTACTTTCCCTTTGTATAAGTAAACAAATTCGGTTCGCAGAACAAAACATAATTACAATTATCGGTCATGAACAATAACTGTTCAAAGAGCACCCAATTGTCAGCAGAGTTTAAATATTGTCCGCCTTCCACCAATACGGCATTTTCAAGTTTTATCAACTTACCATCATATGATAAAGGATCTTTTACAAGCTCCTCCTCAGAAACACTGATTGCGTTTTTCTTTAATTTAGACTTTGATGCCCCTGTATACTTTCGATCCGAATTTTGTCAATTTTTCGCGAAATAGCAATACCATTCAAGGTGTTCCGGTTTGCTATAGAAAAATTCGAGCGTGGTTTGACGCTTAATCAGGTGCGACATATTTACTTAAGTGAATACCATATAACTGAGAAACTGTTCATCACAGTTGCTGCAAGTTCTCTGATATAACTTAACGAACCCTGACCATACACTTCCACTTTATAATTCCGAGGTGCCAACTCATTATCATTTTCGAATATCAACACATAGCCGACTTTATTCACACCATTTAATTCTTTGGTTCCAATATAAATATTGTGTTGTTTATACTGGTCTGCGATGTCTTCCTGAAGCACAAGTGTATCTGTTTCAATATAATTCTCATCGCTGTCAAGCAGAGCCTTTTCATTCAAATAATCAATTCGACTGACGAAAATATCCGAATCTCCCTTTGATAAATGACATTTATCGGGATTAGAATCATCCGAATCCGTTTGAATATAACTGTGTGGATATTGAAAAACAATCAGCTCATCCGCTATGAACATATCCAACGACTCAATAACCTGTCCATCCTGTATTCCCTGCTGATCAAACTCATCATCCGTTAGTGTAGCGGATGTTCCGTCCCAATATACTTCTTTTTTATCCCCCAATTTATCCGATTTAAGCAATTCGTTGATCTGTTCAACGGGTTTCCCATTAAAACTATCCTTTACCTCTTCCGGATTGCTCGCGCAACCTACTGTTGCTAACGCCACACACACGAGTACTGTAAGAATTCTTTTTTTCATACTGATCATTTCACTCCTCACCTTAAATCATTTCCGTATATAGCATATATATCAAGCATGATTCCATTCATTTTTCGCAATCATTATAGCATTTTTGTTTCCGTTTTTGTAAAAATCCTGACAGACAACACGTTTTCCTGACAGACGACATGTTTGGGCCCGATTTTGACGTAAAAAATGCAATACCGATTAAGGTGTTCACGCGCTCAAATCATAGAAACAAATTCCTGTTCCGGCTTTTCCGCCATCTTCAAGTCCACAACCTTGCATACCGGGGTGTCACGCTTCATCACTTCATCGTACACGATTCTGATCACTCCGGTGATTTCCACCCAGTCTTTGTTCTGCAATTCATACGCTTTGGGGTGTGCGCAAATAATACCCAAAAAAGTCATATCAGCCTCACAGCACGTCATGACCCATCTGCCCGCAACAAATTCGAATTCTCCGCCGTCTTTCATTTTATACACGCGAGCCATAAAATGCACTTTCTTGTCTTCGTAAACTTCTACGCGCTCCATGGAGTCCATGCACATTACGGCAAAACCGACATCATCGAGGTCGAGTTCATCGCTGCTTATATCAAAAGGAAGCGCCTCGTCCGGGTCCAAAATAATATCCCCTTCGGCCCCCAAAAAAACAAGTGCCGCACCTGTGTTAACTGCCTTTATATTTCTCAAAAATCCCCCAAGTTTATCTCTGACCACGTCCGCCCTGTAAAAAACTACGAGCTCCGCTTTTCGTACCTGTTCAGTCACATATGCGCGCAGGTTTTCCGAATAGAGTTTAAAGGTCACGGAATCAAAAACAGCAATTTCCATGATATTGCCCCAAGACTGCGGAAACACAATACTTTTTCTGTCCCACATGCCGTTATATTCGACGATAATGCGCTCGGGATGATGCTTATCCTCCAATCTCAAAAGATTGTCCACGGTGAACTCTTTCCTTTCTTCAAGAACCTCAAGAACGGCGTTGGCCTGCGCCAGTTCAGAATCTGAGAACACCTGATTTCCTTCCTCGCACATAATTATCAGAGTCTTTCCGGGAATCCTAAAAGACTCTTTGCTGAACAATTCTTTAATAAAAGTTGTTTTACCTGCTTCAAGGAAGCCATTTATAAAATATACCGTACCCATTCTTATCCTCGCAAAATTCTTTGTTTGTCAACCGACGTCTTCAACACATTTATACAAAAGCTCAACTATTTCAGACTTCTCAACCCTTTGCCGATAAAGACGACCTGGTTGCATCTGTCCCCGTAGGTTTCGTCCCAATCGTCCTTCAAATCGGGGAAATCGGCCATCGCTCTATCGAGCTCCTCTTCAGACCAAGCCGATATCCACTCGGACAGCTCCGTTATCGACGCATTTCTTCCTGCCTGTTCAAAGAGTTGAACGTGCTTCCAATCATCGGAGAACCAGATATATCCCTTTGACCTTATCAATGCCTGAGGATATTTTCTTACCGGATTATCAAACGCTTCGCGGTTAAACGGCCTTCTTTCTTCAAATATAAAGGATGATATACCGTATTCGTCAACACAGGCTTTCTCATCATCGTGTTCACAATTATTAAGCGCCCTCTGGACAGCACTATATGCTTCAACTTCGTCAAAATCGAAGTCCTCACGGTCCAAAAAAATTGCAACTTGGTTGCTTATTGTATGCAACGGTTGCAATTTTGTCAATGAATTTGATAACTGTTTTCATTTTAGTGCGTTCACTTCGGGGACGGGAGCACACTCACTTAGTGGACGGGTGCACGCTGTTTTTGGTAGACTGAACATGACCCCAAACCCCCGTCCCTCGTGGCTCACATCCTGTAAGTGCGACCGACTTCGTTTCTGTCCTTCATCCCTGTCTTTTTTAATATATTTGAGACATGGAATCGCACCGTATTTTCCGAAAGCCGGAGGATTTCCGCGATCTCACCGTTTGAACGGCCCTCAGACAGGAACATTGCTATCTCCTCCTCGCGGCGTGTCAGTCCGTACTGTCCGGCAAATGCCGCACGGCGCTCTTCCGCACTGGGTTCTCTCTGCGGATCTGCCGTAACCTTCGAAAGTTCATATTTCCCTTTAATCATAAGGAAAAACAACAATACAAGCGGAATAAATAATACACTCACCAAGATCACCGATGTCAACTGATCGATTCCGATTTTGTAAATAAGCAGAACCACTACTGCCTCACAGACACGTGCAATTGCAAGTCCAAGCGGTGCGAGGTACAGTTTCCTACTTTCCGAAGCCACTGTCATAAATGCCGCAGCGCGATATACCGCAAAGAAGCCGAGTATCAGATATGACATACCGATTACCAACGTGACCAATCCACTCTCATTGTATATCATAGTCAACACAATGGGATATATAAGACTTACTACAGTACAGACTCCGCCGATCGTACGATTTTTATCAAAAATCAATCCTGCAGCTATGAGTCCCACCGCATAAAAAGAGCGTTGTGCCAGAAGATCGAACTCACGACAGTATTCCACATACAGATTATTATTCGTTCCTATACCTGAAATAGGTGCCATAATTGCTATGACCAAGCACAGAAATATCAGTAATTTTTTGCCCCCGGCGCTGTCAAGTGAGATTCCGGGCTTTAAAGCAGGCACATCCGCTGCGTCCGGCTTCCCGTCCGGGTCACTCCCAAGTGCATCTTTGTACACTAATATAACTACGACGATGAGGGCGATCAGTACAGAATCGATAAATATAATGTGATATGAAGTCATAAGACCTTCACTGAGTGATGAAATCAGCCATGTTCCAAAGGCACCAACCGCATATGCCAGGCCATAACAAAGCCCGAGCCTTGAAGAACGGACATGTGCCGACGCCAGAGTAAAGGTAAATCCCGTGTGGATTCCGACTATTATATTAAGAATAATGACCATAACCATCAGCACCGTCCCGGAAGGCGCAAGTATAGAGATTATAATTACGGGCAGTTCGATTAAACATAACAAAACCTGAAAACCCCTGCGTGCGGAAATACGGCTGCCGGTTTTGTACATCAATATAAACAGTACCAATCCCGCTCCCTGCGCCAGGTATGCCCATCCTGTCGAAACGGCAGCGATAAAATTGGCATCAAAGTAATTGTACAGCAAATACATCTGTGAAAAAAACATCAGCGAATCCAGAAGATATACTGCTGCTATTATCGAACAACAAAATATGAAATTTTTGTTTTTAGAAACAAATTCTTTCATAATGCCTCCAATTGACGAAACCAGTCTATTTACTCTCTTAAATTTATTATAAATTTCACATTTCTGCAACAGATTAATCCTCAAAACCACAAACCCATCCTAAATCAAACACGTTAAAAACAAAAACAGTACATATTCTGGCTATGCATTTTACGTAAAGAATGTTACATTTGACAAAAGTGATGGATTGGCTTTGCGTTTTGTGAATATTTCGCATTGTTTCATGCCGAATAATGTATTGCTCAAAAAAGTCCAATCTTATCACCTGATTTTTCGTATCTTTAAGCAATCCCGGGTAAAACGAGCTTACCGCATTGTATTAAGGTAATCATATTTAGAAGCTGTTTTACGTAGATTTTCGATCGGGACTGAATAAAAAGTTACAAAAAAACCGAAAGGAGAATTTTATGAAAATAAGAACAGCGAAGGGAATATGCTACAAATGTTTTAAAACCTTCCGGGTTATGCTGCTTATTCTGGCTCTTATCATTCCTTATATGAATGGTATCAGAATTCAGGTTCAAGCAGCAGAGTCACCGGAAATCACGAAGATCTATGCACATACTGCAGAAAATCAAGATCCAACCGATATTGAGTTGGTTTCAGGCTCAGAATCCGTAGCAGGCAAAGATTTGATCGGAAAATTTATACACGGCGGAAGCTATTCGCTTACTGATGAAGATAGTGACATCCTCATAATTGCCGATAATGCCTCGGTTACGACAGGCGATATTGATGTTGCTCTTTGGAATTTTAAGTTGTCCGGAGCAAGTGAGCTTATCTACCCGAATTATACTTTATCTTCTACCGAAAGCAGGTTTTCATCATATCCCGCATCGGCAGGTGCAATCACAGTCGAACGCCTTCAGGCACATTACGATGCTGAAGGCACACCTTATTACTCAGATCCCTCAAAAGAAATATGGAGTCGCTCCTACGATCTTACCGTCACCGGCGACATGCATATCGCCGGCACTCAAGGAACCGATGATAACGGTAATCCTAGGGTTGATCCATTCTGGATAGGCTATAACGACATCAATGTCAATCAAAACGGTAAAATTTACGTTGAAGAAGGCGGTCACCTGCTGGTTGAACACTCACTTAATGTTGAGTCCGGCGGTACTCTCACCGGTTCAGGTGATGACCATTATTTACGTGTATGCAGCGGTGCCGCAATCACGGGGCTTCCTCTCTACGCAGAAACGCCTAATAATGATGTTTCTTCTGCATTTTATAGTTCCAGCCCCGCTGAATATGAATTCAGGTATGACAGTGATGCTAAAGAATGGATATACCCCTTTGACCTTTATGCTCCGATATATAATTTCAGTATCGGCGGACTTGATTTAAGCACAGAAAACATATCTGTTCATTATAAACACTCTGGAAACGGTAACTATATCGAAGCACATCCGAGCGTAACTTACGATGACGGGCTTACGGCAAGCTTCGGTATCTCACTGAAAAATATGCTTGATGATACTCAGCCGTTCAGTTTAAAGATAGAATTTTTCCCGTCTGAAAACTCCACCAAAACCATGCTTTGTTGGAGAGACTCCAGGGACCCCGTCGATCCGATTTACGATGGAATTAGAGGCAATGTTTTTGAATTTTCCTTAACTTTAGATAAATATGTTGAGATTTCTTTGGGGTACCTTAATTCCGGCAAGCCCGAAATAAAAGAAACTGTAAATGATTATCTTTATGCATATTCCGGTGAAGAAGATGCCATCAAGTCATATCTTGCCACCGAACTCTACAATCGCTTTATTAAAGTAGCTATGTTCGAAGATTTCGGAATTCCGGATGCAGATGAGCTTAAAAATCGAATAACAAAAACAGACGTTACGGACACTATCAATGCCACAGCAAAAGACGGAACGAGTGTTCCGGTCACCGTAACTAATTACAAAGTAGAATGGGGCAATGATATGAAAAACGGAGATCCTGTTGTAAGCAATATCCCTGTTTATACGCTCCCTGATAAAGACAGTTTCCTTATCTGTACGGATTTCAACAAAGATAACGGTACCGGAAACACTTTCTATATCCGTAAAGCTCATGAGGACGAAGTACCTTTTGATGGTGATCAAGATTACGCGATTTCCGTTATTGTTCCGTCCATCAACCCGGAAACAATTGTAGCGGGAGGCATGGGCTCCGATACAGCAGTTCATAACAGCGACCATGTTTATTCATTCTCGTTTAATTCTCGCTGGCTTAACAGCATCATTAACGGCCCATCGAGTGATACCGATCCCGCAAATTACGGTACTCTGATTCGTATTATGAGCGAAACTGAAACCTATATCTGGCTTAAAGGAGAAGGCGAGACCAAACAATACGGCAATATCGGCAGTAGCTTCTACGG